>QHYM01000099.1 GCA_003223295.1 Acidobacteriota bacterium
TTGCGGAAAGCTTTTGAGGAGAGGAAACCATGAGGAGACAATTTGCGTTTCTGGGGGCCGGCTGCCTGACGCTGGGCCTGATGGCTTTGTTGGGGTCAGCGCAGGCAGACAAGAGCTCGAGGCCAAGTCCGCCGGCAAAGGCTAGTTGCTCCCTGCCGGATGGCAAGACGATTACCGTTGACTATTCCAGTCCGCGCGCCAAGGGGCGGAAGGTTTTTGGCGGCCTGGTACCCTATGGCCAAGTATGGCGGGCAGGGGCCAATGAGGCGACGACATTTGTCACCACAGCGGACGTGATGGTTGGGGGCAGCCACATCCCGGCGGGCAGCTACACACTCTTTACGATTCCCAACAAGGACAACTGGACGCTGATCATCAGCAAGAAAACTGGAGAGTGGGGCATTCCCTACCCCGGCGCGGACCAGGATCTCGTTCGCGTGGACATGAAGGTTTCGGCCACCTCCTCGCCGGTCGAGAACTTCACGATTGCGTTCGACAAAGCGGCGTCCGGATGCACGCTACGAATGGAATGGGAAACATCAAGGGCCACCGTGGATATTTCGAAAATGTAGGGTTCCCGTTTTTGAATTCCAAAAAGGGTGCGGCTTGCGATTTGCGGACCGCACCCTTTTCGCTTTTGCTGCGGCCCAGGGGACGGAAAGACCTAGACTCGCTGCGGCAGGCGAGCCATGCCGCGGTCTACAAGCATCACCGCACTGACGACCATAGCCGCCGAGAGAAACACGTTGAGCGTGACGGCTTCCCCGGCGAGAAGCCAGCCCAAGAACACGGCCACGATCGGGTTGATGTAGGTGTGCGTGGCGACCAGCGTTGGAGAGTAATGTTCCATGAGCCAATTGTAGGCGGTGAAGGCTACGACCGAACCAAAAACAATCAGATAGCCGAGAGATAGCCACGAACGCAAGGTGACGGATGAGAAGGAAAATCCTCGATATTCTCGAGCCACTGTGCCCACCAGGAGCAATTGAGCAGAACCTGCCAGCAGCGAGAGGGCCGATAAGAGAAGCGGATTCCCCGAGAGGTGGGATCGACGCGAATAGACAACCCCCACTCCCCAGGAAAGCGCACCTACAACTACGGCGAGCGACCCAACGAATACGCCCGGACCGGAAGCTAGTGCGCTTCTTCCCATTAGGAGACCCACGCCACCAAGACCCAGAAATATTCCGGCTAATAGGGTACCGTTCCAGTGCCATTGTTTCGCGGCGACAGCAGAGAACAAGAATACCCAAATCGGCTCGCTGGCAATCAACAGCGATGCCAAACCGGAAGGAACCTTTTGTTCGGCCCAATGCAGCGTGCCGTGCCCCATCAGGAAGAAGAATGCGCCAATAATGAGGCTAGCGCGGATCTGCGCCCAGGTGGGGCGCAAGCGCTTGGCGAGGCACCAGAAAAGAAGAATGGTGCCCGCGGTGAGATGGCGGATGCCCGCCGTATAGAGCGGAGGAATGCTTTCAACGGCGTAGCGAATGGCCAGGTACGTGGAGCCCCAGATCAGATAGATCGATAGAAACGAAAACACCACGGTGGCGCGATTCAACCGGGGGCGGACGGACTTCGCGGAGCCCAAGACTTCTTCGACGGTGGCGACGGATTTCGTAGACATAAGGTCAATCAGGAAACGCGGCAAAAGCGAATAAAAGAACCGCCAAAACTGTCTTGCTGTAATGCTCTATTTCTGCTATACTCATTACATCACTCTAGATGATTCCATGTAACGAGTCAAGCTAAATTAACCCATTACCGTGCCAGTCACAAGCGACATCTTCTATTCCAAAGGGTACGGCCAAGTGGCCCCCTGGGTGGACCTCGCCAACAGCGAGGAATGGGACGGCTTCGGCAAGCTGACCGACCACCTCGTCAACCCGCTGTGGCTAGCCGCATTCCTGAAGCACTGGAAACTCCGTCCCGTTCCGCGACCAAGCATCCCGGTTAGAGAGCTGAAGCGCCTGCGCATCTTATTGCGATCTGCAGCTGAGCGATTCGCAGCAGGGCGTAGACTTCCCCATGCGGACCTGGCCAAGCTCAACGCCGCCTTGAATGTACCGGCGCGCCAGCAGTTCGTCGAGAACCAAAATGGGTTTCGCGCAGAGCTGGTTCCGTTGAAGCGCGATGGCAGGTGGCTGCTTGCACGGGTTGCCGCTTCGCTGGGAGAAATGCTTACGAATGGCGTAGTGCGGCGGATCAAGACTTGCGCGAATTCCGGCTGCCGCTGGGTATTCTTCGATAAGACCAAGGCTAGGACAAAACGCTGGTGCAACGACAGAACGTGCGGCAACCGGGCGCGCGTACGGCGGGCAAGAGCGGCGCAGCGCTAGGAGTTTTTCGGCCTCACGAGGGCAAGAAACTCGTCGCGCGTCTGTTTGTTGTGGCGGAATGCGCCGAGCATCGAGCTAGTCACGGCTTGGCCACACTGTTTTTCCACACCGCGCATTTGCATGCACAAATGGCGAGCCTCGATGATGACGCCCACTCCCTGCGGAGCAAGTTTTTCCTGAATGGCTTCCGCGATCTGGCTGGTCAAGCGCTCCTGAATCTGTAGGCGCCGGGCGTACATATTCACGAGGCGGGCGATCTTGCTGAGGCCGAGGACACGCTTGTCCGGCAGATAGGCGACGTGCGCTTTGCCGAAGAACGGCAAGAGATGATGCTCGCAGAGGCTGAAGAACTCGATGTCCTTGACGATGACCATCTCGTCGTACGCCACGCTGAACGTCGCTCCATTGAGGACGTGATCGATGTTCTGGTGATAGCCGCTGGTGAGGAATTTGAAGGCCTTTTCAAAGCGCTCCGGCGTTTTGCGCAGACCTTCGCGATTGGGATCTTCGCCGATGATCTTGATCAACTCGCGGACGTGGCAGGCGATGGTGCGCGCGTCGAGCTCCTTGCGCTCATTCCTGTCATTCAGCAGGATTTCTTCCGTTGGCTTGGTCACGAGCGATTTCCCTCCGTGTTCCCTGCATATTCAAAGCTGTTATTGCCTGTTTCTTGGATGCGCACGCGTTCGAGTTTGGCATGGGGAAAATCCTGCAGGCGACGAAAGATTTCGATGCACAGATTTTCCGTGGTGGGGACGGTATCGCGAAACGCGGCAACGTCTTCGTTGAGCGAGCGGTGGTCGAATTCTTCGAGCACCTGCCGTTCGACGAAGGCGTCCAAGTCCGCCAGGTTGGCAATCATGCCCGTGGCGGGATCGATCTTTCCTGAGAGGCTGACCTCTAGAACGTAGTTATGGCCGTGCCCGTAAGGATTATTGCATTTGCCGAAGACGCGATAATTCTCCTCTTCACTCAGCTCCGGGGTGTGCAGCCGGTGCGAGGCGGCAAACTGGTAGCGACGACCAAGTTCGACGTGGAGCGAATCATTTTTCATGACAATATCTAGATCCTTAATTCCCTGCCCTGCTCACGCCATTGCGATAGCAATCGGCGAAAAGATCCGGCGATTCATAGAGACGGACCCGGTGCAACTTTCCTTGGGTGATGCGCGGCTCGAGCAATTGCCAAATCACGCGCGCAATGTTTTCGCAAGTGGGAATCTGGCCCGCCAGTTCCGGCACCTCGTAATTCAAATGGCGGTGATCCATGCGTCGCATCACTTCCCGCTCAAGGATATCTTTTAATTCTTTTAGGTCCAGCACCATGCCGGTCACGGGATCCGGCTCCCCCGCCACGGAGACTTCCAGCGTGTAGTTGTGCCCGTGGCCATGAGGGTTGTTGCACTTCCCAAAAATTCGACGGTTCTCCTCGGTCGAAAGATTCGGGTTGTGATAGAGGTGCGAAGCCGAAAACTCGATTTTTCGCGTGAGAAGGACCATAGGCATAGCCACTAGTTATTTTACCGATTCCGGGGCGCCAATGGAGTATTCCCTGCCCTTCCAGGCGATTCTTCCCTTGACGTGGCTCCGGTAAGACGCCCAGAGCACGCCTGCATACAGAAATGCCCCGGGGATGTAATAGAAGATGAAGGAAAACGGATAATGGTTACGAGCAAGATCAAGGCCGTAGATGGTTTGGCGGGCAATCAAGAACAAAACGCCGACGAAGATCAACAAGGGGAATTTCAGCCCGAGGAAGATCAAGAGAAATGGAATCCACGGAAGAGTGGACTCCATTTCGCGGAAGGCCGCCCATGGCGTACCGCCCATCAAGCGATAGAGGTTTTTTTCCCAACCCTCCCACATTGCTTTGAACGAAGTGTACATCCGCGTGCGCACGAGCCCTTTGCCAGAACCAAACCAAATGCGATGGCCGGCCTGCTTTACGCGCAGGGCGATGGCGACGTCTTCCAAAACTTCTCCCGCAACACCACGGTGGCCACCGATGGCGTCGTAGACATCGCGGCGGATCAACAAGAATTGGCCGTTTGCTGCCGCAGTCGGTGAAGCGGGATCGTTCACCCGGTCATAGGAGAATTTTTTCGCGAGCCGCAGATAGACGAACGGAATAAGCGCTTTTTCGTACCAGGTGCGGCTGATTTGCTCGGGAGAAAACGAAACCAGCGCGGCCTGCTGCTCGTGGGCAATTCGAAGCGCGCGCGCTGCGGAGTTGGCAGCATGCCTCGCGTCGGCGTCGGTGAAGAGAAGCCAGCGGCTGGTGGCCTGCTGCACTCCAACCCAAAGAGCATGGTTTTTGCCCACCCAGCCGTCGGGGAGTCCACCCGTTTCGAGCAGGCGCAAGACGGGAATTTCTTTCATGGAGTTGCGCACGACGTCCGCGGTGGCGTCCGAAGACTGGTCGTTGACCACGAGGATTTGCGCAATCTCCGGCTGACGCGCCAGGGACTCGATGCATGTGGCGATGACCACTTCCTCGTTTCGCGCCGGAACGATGGCGGTGACAAAGTCGGGTGCGGGAGCGGCGAGGGGCTGTTCCAGCACAGACACGATGGGATTGTCGCTCGGCATATTTATTGGATGCGGAAGGGCCGGTTCCGGACCCGAGAATCATGCGATAATACAACACTTAATGGTCATGCTAAGGAAAATGGTGGCGTGGGGCGTGGTGGGTTTTGCGTGCCTGGTTGTGGTGTTTTTTGCGCGGCCCATGTACCGGCAGGGCGAACCCACGGTGGCGGGCAGGAAGGCCCCGGACTTCCCAACGGAGATTTGGGGCAAGCCGGGCCATCTCCGGGACCTAAGAGGCAAGATCGTCGTGCTGAATTTTTGGGCTACCTATTGCGCGCCATGCGTTGAAGAGATGCCCTCGCTCAATAAATTGCAGAAGTATATCGAATCGCGGAACGCGGTCGTGTTAGGCGTGAGCGTGGATGAAGATTCCGATGCGTACCAAAAATTTATTATGGATGAAGGGATAGCTTTTCCAACTTGCCGTGAGCCGCGCAAACTTTCACTGGACTACGGCTCGCCACTTATACCGGACACCTACATCATCGACCGCAACGGAAGAATCGCACGAAAGTTCTACGGTCCTCAACAATGGGACTCGCGGAAAATGCTTGCGTATTTTGACGCCATCCTGGGGCAAAGCTGAGAAAATCAGTTTTCAGTACTCAATATTCAGTTCTCAGTCTAGGATTCCAGGGCAAACTCCCTTTTATCTCGCTCGTTTTCCGCTAAGAACTGAAAACTCTTATTCGTAGTGGAGGGCTTCGACGGGGTCGAGCTTGGCGGCTTGCATGGCGGGGAGCCAGCCGCTGATCACGCCCACCAGGACAAGCACGATGGTGGAAAGCGCCATGGTGAAAAGAGACAACGTCAGATGAATGTCCACCTTGCCGGATTCGTCTTCGTAGGCGGGCCCGAGAAAGGGCAACGTGCCGATGGCGGACGTCAGCGCCCAGGAAAGCAGCATCCCAATGACTCCAGCGGCGAGGGTCATAACCAGGGCTTCCAGCAAGAACTGTGAGCGGATATGAGACTTCCTGGCGCCCAGCGCGCGGCGGAGACCGATCTCACGGACGCGCTCTTCGACAGAAACCAACATGATGTTCATGACCCCTACGCCGCCGATGCCCAGCGTCATCGCCCCGATAAAGAAGAGCAGCGCTTCGATGCCAATGGTGATGCCTTCCATGATCGGCTTGAACTCTTCCCTGCCGAACATGGTGATGGCGCGCTTGTCATTCGGCGAGAAGTGCTGGCGATTAGCGATGGCGGTGCGGAACTGCTGCATCGCCTGAGCTTCAAATACAGGAGCGATCGGCTCGAAGACCATCACGCTGGAATACTTGGTGTCCCAAAGATCGTTGGCGGCGGTGTAAGGGATGAAGGCGGATTCGTCGTCGCAATTGAAATAACAACTGTCGGAGAACTTCATGTCCATGGAGCCGATGACAGTAAACGGCACGCCTTTGATGCGCACGGTCTCGCCGACGGCGGGCTCACCGCTGAAGAGTTTCTTGCGAAGGCGGGCGCCAAGGAAAACCACGCGGCGGCGTTCGACGATGTCTTCCGGCGTAACCCAACGGCCGTCGGTCGGCACTTCGTTGCGCATTTCGCCGTATTCCGGAAACACGCCGCGGACGGCGGAACTGGAGAGGCGCTCGCCGTAAGAAACACCCTGGAAGCGAACCGTTTCCCGGGTGACGCGCTTGACCAGCGGCGATTGGGCCTTCACCCATTCGGCATCTTCTTCCTCGAAGCGGACAGGCTTGCCAGCGCGTTCACCGCCCGCTTGCTCGCTGGTGGTGCCGGGCCAGGCAATGACCGCGCCCTTCCCGAAAACTTCGAACGTATACATGAGCACACTGCGAAAGCCAGAGCCATAGCTGAGCAAGAGTGTGACCGCGACTATTCCCCACGAAATGCCGGACATCGTCAGGAAGCTGCGAATGGGGTTGCGGCCAAGGGCGGTCCACGCCTGTTTGAAGATTTCGGTCAGCATCAGCCACCTGCCTCGAAGCGGAGAGCCTCGATCGGGTCGACGGAGGCGGCGCGGTTTGCCGGATAGAGGGCCGAGAGAATGGAAATCACGCCGAGCAGCAAGATGGACATGACGGCGATTTTCCAACTCGTGAGCATGCCGGTGAAAAATGGAGGCATGGGCGCCAAGTTGACCAGGCCGCAGAAGCCGTAAGAGAGGATCAGGCCGACGCCACCGCTGATGCCAACAACGAAAATTGTTTCCAGGAAAAACTGGCGCAGGATGGAGCGGCGGGTGGCGCCAAGGGCCATGCGCACGCCGATTTCGCGCGTGCGTTCGCGAACGCTGACGAGCATGACGTTCATGACGCTAAGCCCACCCAGGAAAAGTGTGGCGATACCGACGGCGCCCATGAAAATTTCCATTCCCACAATGATCAAGCGATTGGCCTGAGCGTTCTTCACGGTGTCCCAAATACTGGCGGCTTCTTCGTCGCGTGGATCGAAATTGTGCAAACGCCCAAGCGTGCGGCGAATCTGGTGGACACAGTCCACGTGGGTTTCAAGCGACCAAGGGGCGACAAGAAGACGGTCCACGCTGTGCTCGATGGCCGGGGGCTTGTTGGGAAAATCGCGGCGCATGGAATTGAAGGGGATGAAAATCTTTCGCGTATCGAATCCGTCGTAGCTGGAGTTCTGGTCTTTAGGCTTCATCGCGCCGATAACCACGTAAGGAATGCCGTTCATCCATACGGTTTGGCCCATCGGATCGCGCTCGGCGAATAGCTGCTTCTTGGTATCGCTGCCGAGAAACGCAACATTGCGCGCTTCGGCGTTGTCTTCGTCATTGTAGAAGCGGCCCTGCGCGGTCGCCACGCTGCGGATTTCAGAGAATGGCGGAAGGGCCCCAACGACTTGAATCGCTCCGCTGTTAAACAAGCTCCGAACCTGAACCTCGTTGCCGAGCTCCGGCATCACGTACTTGCAGGCGGGAGCTTCTTTGGCGAGCTGAATGTAATCGTCTTCGAGCCAGCGAACGAGACGCCCCGAGCGCGTGCCGCCCGCCTGCATGCTGGTGCGGCCAGCGAAAACGATCATGACGTCCTTGCCAAAGGTTTCCTGGTTTTTCTGGATGCCGTCGCCGAGGCCTTCACCGGCAGCCACCATGATGGTGATGGAAATGATGCCCCAGGCGATGCCGAACATCGTTAGCAGCGTGCGGCGTTTGTGCGCCCAAAGAGTTCCCAGCGTGTCGCGCAATAGGTCCGTGAAGTTCATGGCGCTCCGCCGCCCAATCTATTGCAGAACGACCTGTTGTTTCTCGTTGAGGCCTTCGAGGATTTCCGTCTTCACGCCGTTCGAAATGCCCAGTTTAACGCTGAGCTTTTTCTTGCCGTTCTCTCCTTTGGCGTCGGGGATTTCGACGGAGGCTTTGCGCTCCTTGTCGTAGATCAGAGCCGCTTCCGGAATCATGAGCACGTTTTTCTTTTCTTCGAGCAGGATTTCGGCGTTGGCGCTCATGTTGGCTTTAAGCTCGCCGCCGGGGTTGGAGATCGAGACGCGCACTTCGAACGTCGTCACGTTGTCTTTTTCTTTGCCGAGCGGGGAAATCTTGGTGACCTTGCCGGTAAATTTCTTGTCCTTGAAGGATTCCACGACGATGCGCGCGGGCTGGTCCAGATAGACTTTGCCGATGTCGGCTTCGTCGACCTTGCCTTGCACGTACACTTCGCTGACGTCACCAAGGGTCATGATCAACGTGGCCTGCGATCCCAGTACCAGGATGGAGCTGACCGCATCTCCCACGTTCACGTCGCGCGAAAGAACCAGCCCATCAATCGGGCTGATGATCGTGGAGTTGCGAAGGTCTTCCTGCGCGTTTTCCAATGAAGCTTTCGCCTGCGCGACTTGCGCCTCGCACTTAGCGATTTCTGCCTGGGAGACCACGAGATTCCGTTGCGCGCTTACTTGTTTGTTTAGTGCGAGCTGATAATTTTTCTCCGCGTCTTCCACGAGGCTCTTGGACATGACGCCGCCTTTGTACATTTGCTCGGCGCGCTCCATGGTGAGCTTCAGAAAGGGCACGTCGGGGCCTTCAGCGTCCACTTTGTTGCGCTCCAGAGTGGCTTTCGCCGATTGCAAGGCGGCTTCGGCGGCTTGCAGATTGGCGCTGAATGCCCGCACTGCGGCTTCGAGCTGCACCTTGTCGAGGTCGGCAAGGATTTGGCCCTGCTTCACGCGGTCGCCATAGTCCACGTAAATCTTTTTCACGATACCACTGGCTTTGGATTTCACTTCGACTTTGGAGAGGGGTTGAATTTTGCCCGTGGCCACCACCACGCGGGCCAGGTCGCCGCGTTCAGCGGCAGCCAGCTTGGAGGGGTCAACGGCGCGGTTGGGACTCAGGGCCGCCTTCACCCCGTAGCCACCAGCTCCCAAGACGAGAAGGGCCGTGGCCGCCCAGATGATGCGCCGGCGGCGTTTCTTGCCATTCTTGCCGTTTGCTAAGCCATTGCCATTACTAGACATACAGCACCCCCGCTCTATTTTCAGGTGTTACAGGGCTTTCCTAATGAAGTACGAAAGACTTCGGGAAAAGTTCCCTCGGTTTATAGACGATGAGAGAGGCCTTTGGTCAGGCCGGAAACGATGGTTTGTCGGGCGCGGGACAGTTTCAGAGCGAGGCTTTGCGGAGGCGGAGGGCGTTGGCGATCACGGAAACGGAGCTGAAGCTCATTGCCGCGCTGGCCAACATCGGGCCAAGCAACCAGCCGTGGAGCGGGTAAAAAACACCGGCGGCGACGGGGATGCCAATCACGTTGTAAAGAAAAGCCCAAGCGAGATTTTGCTTGATGTTGCGAATCGTGGCGCGACTCAGCTTGCGCGCGCGTACGATTCCACGCAGATCGCCTTTGAGAAGCGTGATGCCGGCGTTTTCGATGGCCACCTCCGTGCCGGTACCCATGGCGATTCCGACATCAGCAGCCGCAAGCGCGGGAGCGTCGTTGATGCCGTCGCCGGCCATCGCCACGACGCGTCCTTCTTTCTTCAAGCGCCTGACGATTTCTGATTTTTCCCCCGGGAGAACCTCCCCGTGCACTTCCGTGATTCCCAGTTTGTCGGCAACCAATTTCGCCGAGGCCTGCCGGTCGCCGGTGAGAACGACGATGCCTAGCCCTTCATTTTGCAAAGCGTTGATGGCCTGTGGCGCGGACTCTTTCACCAAATCTGCCAACGCGATGGCGCCCGCCAACTTTTCATTCACGGCAACAAGAACAATGGTCGCGGCAAAAGACCCGTCAACGCCGAAACCCATATAGAGCGCCTCTCCGGCCCTTTCAGAGATCCCCTTTTCTTGCAAAAACTTTTCAGTACCCACAAGAATTCTGTCGCCAAGCACCTTGCCTTCGACGCCCCCGCCTGACGTTGCGCGAAACTCGGTGACCTCAGCTAGCTCGATGCCTTTTTCTTTTGCCGCACGGACGATTGCACGAGCCAGCGGGTGCTCACTGGAGTTTTCAACGCTCGCTGCCAGCCACAGTAATCCTTCTTTCGTAAATCCGCCGCTATCAAAAACGCTTACCGCGCTCACCAGAGGCTTGCCTTCCGTGAGCGTGCCGGTTTTGTCGACGACGAGCGTATCGATTTTGGCCAGAGTCTCGAGGGCCTCGGCGTTGCGCACGAGAATTCCCGCATGAGCGCCGCGACCGACAGCGACCATGATCGACATGGGCGTGGCAAGACCGAGGGCGCAGGGGCAAGCGATGATCAGGACGGAGACGGCGGCAACAAGCGCGTGCGCAAAGCGCGGCTCCGGGCCGAGAAAGAGCCAGCCGAAGAAAGCCAAGGCGGCAGCGAGTACGACGGCGGGAACAAAGTACGAAGCGACGCGGTCGGCGAGGCGCTGCATGGGCGCGCGGCTGCGCTGCGCTTCGCTGACGAGTTTCACGATTTGCGCGAGCATCGTTTCGCTGCCCACGCGCTGCGCTTCCATGACGAAACTGCCGCTGGTGTTCAGGGTGCCGCCGGTGACGCTGTCGGTGACGATTTTTTCGACAGGCATTGGTTCGCCGGTGACCATTGATTCGTCGAGAGCGCTCGCGCCTTCACGAATGATGCCGTCAACGGGAACGCGCTCGCCGGGGCGGACGCGCAGCCGGTCCCCGCGTTTGACTTGATCGAGTGGCACATCTTTTTCTGTGCCATCGGCCGTCACAAGATGCGCTTGCTGCGGCGCGAGATTCAGGAGCGCGCGGATCGCACCGCTGGTGCGTTGGCGGGCGCGGAGTTCGAGGACTTGCCCAAGGAGGACCAATGTAGTGATGACCGCGGCGGCTTCGAAATAAACCGGCGCTGCGCCATCCATGCTGCGAAAAGACGCGGGGAAGATTTGCGGGAAAAACGTCCCAACGACGCTGTCGACGTAGGCCGCGCCAGTTCCCAGGCCAATCAGGGTGAACATGTTCGGGCTGCGATTGACGAGCGAGGCCCAGAAGCGTTGGAAGAATGGCCAGCCTCCCCACAACACCACGGGAGTAGCAAGTAAGAATTCGACCGCATTTCGAACACTCGGAGAGAGATGAAATCCAAGGGATTCGCCAAGCATAGAGAGAAGCAAAACCGGCAACGACAAAGCCGCGCTGATCCAAAAGCGCAGCCGCATCGAGTCGTACTCAGGATCGGCCTCAACTTCCGCGAACAGATCCATGGGTTCGAGGGCCATGCCACACTTTGGGCATACGCCCGGGCCTATTTGCACAATCTCAGGATGCATGGGGCAGGTGTAGCGCACTTCTTGCGCTTTGGATGGTGCAGACGCCGTCGCGGGTTCCGTTGCGGTTGGGCCGTGGTGCATCCCTCCTTGTCTGGCGGGAGCGTGTGTGTGTGTGTGCACGGGCTCCATGCCCGCGGTACCGGGCGATGCGAGAAATTTCTCCGGCTCTTGTGAAAAGCGCTCCGCGCACCGTTTGGAGCAAAAATAGTAAGCCTTGCCGTCATGCTCGACTTTTCCAGCAGCTTTGGCGGGATCCACCGACATTCCGCAGACGGGATCTTTCGCCTTCGGCGGGCCGGACAGAATTGGCAGGCTTGCACTTGGCGGTTTCGGATTCGCGGGCAAATCGGACATTGCACTATATTAGATGATTTGAGGTTACATCCGAATTCATCAGGATTTCGCCGCTGCTGCTATAATCCCCGCATGACACTCGTTGAAGCTACTTATGAATTGCAGTCCCCGCTTAGCGATGAGCAATTGCGCCGCCTCGGCGAATTCGCCAATACCTACGGCCTGCGACGCTTTCGGTTGGACGATTCGAGAAAACAATTGTCGTTCGAATACGACGCCTCGCGCCTGCGCGACACGCAAGTAGTTCATGCGCTTGGCCAAGCGAAGATTGCCGTGGCGCGCAAAGTCAGCTGACACTTCCGCCGTGCTCGTTCAGAATGATCGCGACACTGTCTGATTCCCTGCTGAACGAGCGCCCTCGCTTGCTCAATGCTGGGCCTCCGACTACAATGCCCGCGCTTGCAGCCCCGTTCCCAAGCGAGCAAGCTGCCTAATCTTTTTTTCTTTACACAGAGGTTTCGATGACACAAGCCGTCCGCGGTCACACGTCTGTGCTGCTCGCCGACACGATTGCCGCATTGTTGCTGGCAGCAAGCGCGATGGCTCAAAGTTCCTCGGCGCAATCCGCGCAGGCTACGCTGGCGAACGAAACACCCGCCAAGCTCGTGCCTGCCACCACAGGTTTCGACTATGAGCGGCGCGACGTAATGATCCCCATGCGTGATGGCGTAAAGCTGCATACGGTGATCCTGGTCCCAAAGGGCGCGAAGAACGCACCGATCCTACTGACGCGCACGCCCTATAGCGCCACAGACCTTACTTCGCACGCGCAGAGCGCTCATCTCGGTCCCATCTTGTACGGCTACGACAACGCGACCGAGGTCATTGTCGAGGGCGGGTACATCCGCGTACTGCAGGACGTGCGCGGCAAGTACGACTCCGAAGGCGACTACGTGATGAACCGCCCGCTGCATGGCCCGCTGAATCCCACGCCGGTGGACCATTCAACTGACACCTACGACACGATCGATTGGCTGGTGAAAAATATCCCGGAGAGCAACGGCAAGGTCGGCATTCTCGGAATTTCCTATGATGGTTTCCTGCCCTTGATGGCGCTGGTAAATCCGCATCCTGCGCTGAAAGTGTCCGTCCCGATGAATCCGATGGTGGATGGCTGGATGGGCGATGACTGGTTCCACAACGGCGCCTTTCGTCAGCAGAACCTGCCGTACATCTACGAGCAGGAAGCCACGCGGGATAACAAGGCGAAATGGTGGATCAGCCACTTTGACGATTACGACGAATACATGCAGGGAGGCTCGGCGGGAGAACTTGGCCGCCAGCACGGCGTCGAACAAGTCGGCTTCTGGCGCAAAATTCTGGAGCATCCGAGCTACGACGCGTTTTGGCAACAGCAAGCGATGGATAAAATCCTTGGCGCGCAGCCGTTGAAAGTGCCGACGATGCTGGTCCACAGCCTGTGGGATCAGGAGGACATTTACGGCGCGATTGCGGTGTACAAAGCCATCAAGCCGAAAGACACGAACAACGACAAGGTGTTTTTGGTGATGGGACCTTGGCATCACGGCCAGGAAATCGAAGACGCCAGTTCGCTGGGCGCATTGAAATTCAGCAGCGACACCGGGCTGTATTTTCGAAAAGAAATTCTTGGGCCATTTCTCGCGCAATATTTGAAGGATGGTGCGCCGAAAGCCGATGTCGCGCCGGTGAACGCATTTGAGACAGGCACAAACAAGTGGCGGAGCTTGCCCGCGTGGCCTGCCGGTTGTGCGCATGGGTGCGCGATCCACGCAACGCCGCTTTATTTCTCTGCGTGGCTGCGGTTGAGCTTTGCCGCGCCGAAGGCAAACGATGCGCCGTTTGATGAGTACATCTCCGACCCAGCAAAGCCAGTGCCCTTCCGCGCGCGTCCCAACCAGCCCGTTGGGTACCGCAATGGTATGACGTGGTCAGAGTGGCTTGTGGACGATCAGCGCGAAGCTTCTGGGCGGCCGGATGTCCTGGCATTTGTTTCGGACGAATTGCGCGAACCAGTGAAAATCAGCGGACAGCCCATCGCCAACGTGGTCGCATCCACCAGCGGCACCGATTCCGACTGGGTGGTGAAATTGATTGATGTTTATCCCGACGAGGTGGCCGGACAGCCGCAGATGGGCGGCTATCAATTGATGGTTTCCGCGGACATTTTTCGAGGACGCTATCGCGAAAGTCTGGAAACGCCAAAGGCGCTGACACCGGACAAGCCACTGCTGTATCGCTTTGCGTTACCCACCGCCAATCATGTGTTTCTGGCCGGGCACCGCATCATGGTGCAGATCCAGTCGAGCTGGTTCCCCCTTTACGACCGGAACCCACAGACGTTTGTGCCAAATATTTTCTGGGCCAAGCCGGGAGATTATCGGAAGGCGACGCAGCGGATTTACCATGCGGCCGGGCAAGCGAGCTTTATCGAATTGCCGTTGGTTTCAGTTCCCTAAGGTCTCAGGGGCAGGGGAAGGATTGAGCAAGAAATGGGGCCCCCGCTTGGGGTCGGGGGCTGGCGTCGTTTTCACGCCAGCGCCTGGGGTCATCCATCCTTGCTTCCCTCTTAGAGGCAGGTGGGAACGACCTGCAAAGAGTGACAAGCAAGCCCCGTTCCCCTCGCTTGTCGCTCTATACAGCTTCGTTAACGAAATACGCCTACGGAGGCAGAGAATGCACGGCTGCGAGCAACTCTGCGCACCGGCGAGGAATTGCCTAAGCTGTTCTTTATGTTAGGGTTAGGCTAGCTGCGAAAAGTGGGGCACGAAAAGTGGACTCAGAATTCAAATCGCAACCCCTTCCTTGGTCGCACGGGCCTGGGCCCGCTCGCCGGTAGAGTCAGCGCTGAGACCGAGTCCGGTTCCAGAACCCCAGTAACAGAACTCCCGAACATTCCGCGCTATCGGTTTTTCTTCGGAACCTGGAGCAAAATGGGGCATGCAAAGCTTCCGCAATGGAACACTCGGGGGCCGCCGACTTCCTGCCCGGCTGCTCCGCGCGGCTATTTGCTTGTTCGCTTGCTCCCTGCCGCTGCTGGCCGATACGCCTTCGCTGCTGCGGCGTCTAGCAACAGGCGGTTGCTACTGCCATTGTGCGGAATCGAAACTGCGCGGCGGCTGCGTGAAGATGTGCGAGTCCAAGAAATATGCCTATCGTTGGTGGGCGACGAGGTGCGCGAAACCTCACATGAGCACGCCGACCCGCGACTCCCACGCCGGGCCAAGATTCCCGCATCCCGGACGCGCGGAACGCGCGGAGCTTCGGAAGTAGTCTTAGGTTCTAAACTCAAAGTATCAAGTTCTTGCCCACTCCTCTCAGCTGTTCCCCAAAATTGTTGAGGGTCGACTTTTTCCAGACGCAGTCCGCTGACTGGTCAGGGAATCAGCGGGAGACGTTTGCGGAGGGAGTAGGAATCGCAGGACGAGTCGTCGGATTGCTTTCACCGAGAAGCGTGGCGAGAATCTCGGGGATTTCGAAGATGGCACGGTTGTTGTGGGCCGCCACGTTCCCGCGAAACTCCGCGAGCGTTGCAGGATCGAGCATGTGCTTCACCCCGCTTACGAGATCTTTGAAGCTTTTCAGGACGATGCCGACGTTTTTCTCTTTCACCCAGTCCGCGTTGTAGCGCTCCTGGGGAAGCGTCCATGCGTTGCATTCGATCAGTACAGGGAGCTTGCGAATCATGCCCTCCGCGATGCTTCCGGGGCCAGGCTTGCCAATCAGAAAATCGGCGGCGCGCATCAACTGGTGCACTTCTCTTGTAAATCCAATGATGTGCACAGGCATCTTCCACTGCCGTGATCGCAGCCTGGTGGCGAGTGCTTCGTTGCGCCCACAAATCAGAATCAACTGCAGGGGTAGATCTTCCGCATCCAGACGCTCGGTGATGTCTAGCATCACCTTCGAGCCGTGTCCGCCGAAGAGGACCATGGCCGTAGTCCGATCAGCCTGCAAGCCCATTCTCTTGCGCAATTCCCCGGGCTCGGAATCGTCCGCCGCATAAAAGTCCGGCCGCACGATCATCCCCGACGTTTGAAAAACATGCGCGGAATCATGGCCCATCGCGCGCGCCTGCTCCGCGGCTTTTTCCGTTCCGGCAACGACATACTGGTCTTTGACCGGTTCAATCCAAAAACGCGGCGGAAAATCAGCGAGATCCGTGATGATGGTCACGAAGGGCCGCCCTGGATAGACGCGTGTCCAGCTTTCGCAAATCTGGCGATTGAAATGAGGAATGACGGATACAAGAAGGTCCGCTCGATTTTCGCGCCAATGGTTTTCGAGCAAGTTCACCAGAGGTTTGTGAAAAAGCCGAATGGTCCCTTGCAGCAGGCGCAGAAGATAAGTGCTGCCGAGAGTCCAGCCGTTTTGCAAAAGAATGTTGTATTGCTGCTGAATGCGAATCCCCGTCAACTTGCGCAGAACGTCAAGTTGGTCGGTAAGATCCTGGAACTGTACGAGTTCGACCCGCCAATCGCGCGACTCCTGGGAAATAACGGTCTGCAAAGCAACGGCAGCGTTTCGATGTCCTCCCCCCGCGTCATGGTAGACGATCAGGATTTTCTTCATTGGGGAGATTGTGCCATAGGAGTCCAGCAGCGCAGTAGAGCACACTCCATGCCATGTGGATAATTCTGTAACTCGCTTGTGCTCAATAAGTTCCATGGGCGCATTCACCTAGATTTTGCCGCCTCTTCACAGGTTGTTCATATTCAAAACCGACAATTAGGGCATGCGCTGCGACCTTCATGTTCACACGAAAGCTTCCGGAATGTTCAACGCTCCGGGGCTGAAGCACTTGTGCCAGGAGTGCTACAGCGAACCCCTTGAAGTTTACGACCTTCTGAAGCGAAGAGGCATGTCGGCCATCACGATCACGGACCACGACTCGATTGACGGTGCACAAGCCTTGCGGTCCCGCCCGGATTTCTTTCTGAGCGAAGAGGTTACCGTTCGAATGCCCAGCGGCACAGAAATGCATATGGGCGTTTACAACCTGACCGAGCGCGACCACATGGATATTCAGCGCCGCGCCAACGATTTTGTCGCTCTTCTGATGTATCTCACGGAGCGGAAGCTGCTCTTCAGCGTCAACCACGTCTTTTCGGGATTGACGGGCCGCCGCGAAGCGGAAGACTTTGCGTGGTTCGAGTCCTATGTTCCGGCTTACGAGGCGCGCAACGGACAGATGTGGCGGAAAAGTAATGAAGGCGCGGCGCAGCTGGCCGCGAGTCTTGGCAAAATTGCCATCGCCGGCAGCGATGCGCATGCGCTTTCCGGAGTGGGGCTTACCTACACGGAAGTGCCGGGGGCGAGGACGGCCGACGAGTTTTTCGCAGGATTGCGAGCAGGATGGGGCCGCGTGGCTGGAGAGCACGGGAGCTACGGCAGGCTCACGGCGGACGTTTTCAGCATCATCGGATCGATGTTTGCTGACAAGCCCTGGACGACAATGCTCTCGCCGCTGGCACTGCTGGTGCCGGCCTTTTCCGGAGGGCACTGGCTAAACGAAGTCCGCT
Source organism: Acidobacteriota bacterium (assembly GCA_003223295.1). Lineage (GTDB taxonomy): Bacteria > Acidobacteriota > Terriglobia > Acidiferrales > UBA7541 > Acidiferrum. The sequence goes on from QHYM01000099.1 coordinate 17,474, forward strand.
TTTGCCGGAAATGGACCGCGGCAATGGAAAACGGCGGAAAGAGAAAACGGAAGCTGTGGGACATCGATCCGCGTCTCGAGGCCAATTGGGCAAGTTGAGACAGACGGTTTACATTCGACCATTCGAATGCGGTAAGAGGATGGCAGTGGCACGCAGCTTGTGGAGATACATCGAGCGCCGCGATCACCGGTTGATGCACCGGGTGAACCGGTGGCGCGCGCCGCGGTGGATTCGCATCTGGACAATCACGGTGACGCGCCTAGGGAACGGCTGGATTTGGTACGCACTGGGCTTCTTGCTGCTGGGCTTGGGCGGCCCGCGACGATTTGCTGCCGTCTGCGCAGCGGGGGCGGCAGCGTTAGCAGGAGTTTTCTTGTTCAAGGCATTGAAACATTTGAGCCAGCGGCCACGACCTTGTCAGATCGAACCCCATTGCTGGTCGAAAGTACTGCCTCCCGATCAGTTTTCCTTTCCGTCGGGCCACACCATGACAGCTTGCTCCATCGCGCTGGTCATCAGTTACTTTTATCCCTCGCTGGAATTCGCGCTCGTGTTCCTCGCCCTAAACATTGCGGTTTCCCGGATCGTGCTGGGGATGCATTTCCTCAGCGACGTTCTTGCAGGAATCGTGTTGGGCGTTGCGCTGGGATGCGCTGCGATTACTGCCTTTGCTTCGATGGGGCTGGCGTAATCCTGGACGCTGCCAGCTCGAAATACGCTCGGGCTTCGCTGACTGCCTCCTCCTAGATCTCAGATCGGCGGCTTGCTGTGAGAAGCAAGGCTCTCGCGGAAGGTAGCGAGATTATTCTTGTCCACAATCGCCGTTCCCGTGTCTACCCAGGCCGGGATTGGGGCAGTGGGCGCGGTTCTCCAGTCCTTGAACTCATGAACGGCGTTGTGGTGGAGATCGTCCACAAATTTCAGACCGTAAAAGCTCATCACATAGGGCTTCTGCACGACCGTGGCGGTAATCGCGCCGCGCTCAATCCAATCGAGCGTCCCCGGATCCTTGTCAAACGCAACAATAGGAATCTTGCCGGTGAGGTCCACGCGGTGAAGCGCATCGGCAGCGCCGGCGCCTCCTGAGGCCTCGAGTCCAATGATCCCGTCGGGCTTATCTTTGCCTTGCAGGAGAGCGGTAATGGCATCGTAAGCGTTGCGGGAATCGCCCTTGTCATCGATGGTCTTAGTGACTTTGATTCCGGGGTATTTCTTCAGCGTGTCATTCACACCCCGAACCCGCTCGTCGAGATTGAACTGGCTTGGGATGCTGATGATCACCACGTTTCCTTTGCCGGAAAGAAGGTCCGCCATGCGCTTCCCGCTTTCCTGGCCGGCACGAAAGTTATCCGTGCCAACGAACGTAACGCGGTTGGAGCCGGGGACATCTGCATCCACACAAATTACGGGGATTCTCTGCTGGATGGCAGCGTTAATAGGCGCCCTGAACAGATCGGGATTGGATGCAGAAAGCAGAATCCCAGCAGGCTTTTGCGCGACAGCTTGCTGAAAAGCGGTCACTTCCTCATTTGGTGAAAAATTAGCCGGTCCCGTGAGCTCTGCCTTAACGCCCAACTGTTTAGCCGAATCTTCCAGGCCCGCCGCTGCTTCCTGCCAGTACGGCAAGCTGGTGCTGGAGGCCACGAAAATGTAGCGCTCATCCGCTTGGTGGTAAGGCTTCTGGCACGCCACCAGGAATCCAATCAGGAGAATTACCGGGAGAAGAACGTGAGCGAGGCGAGGTTTCATGGCGGTCTCCTTACGGAAGTTTTTCAAATGCGGACCAACCGCGGACAAAAATCCGGGTACAATCTGGCGTCTTCGGTGGCTAAGCCTATCACAGCCGCGGCCCGGGAGAGCATCTTCTCTTCTCGCGCGGGCCGGAGAGTTCGGGGCAAATGACGGATGCCAGTGCGACGGTCAGCACTTTGACGGGGCGGCAAGGACTGCGGTCGGACGCGAGATTTCTTGTTCAAGTGTCGCGGCCCGGGCTTTGGAGCACGACTGCGCTGTTCTATCTTCTGCCGCTTGGCCACACGGACTTTATCCATTCCGGGCGACTCTGGCTGGGGCTGATCTTTGTATTATTTCCGCTAGGATTGCTGCTCTATGGAGTGAACGACCTGGCTGACGCGGAGGCCGATCAACTGAACCCGCGAAAAGGGACCTATATGTTTGGCTCGCGTGGCGGACGTGAGCAGCTTGCCGCCTTGAGATGGCAAATCGTTGCCGCGCAACTTCCCTTCCTGGCCGCGTTTTATTGGCTTGTGGGTCCACGAATCCTGTGGTGGTACGCCATTCTGCTTTTAGCGGTGGGGCTTTACAACGCGCCGCGCTTCGGATGGAAAGGCCACCCACCCTTCGACGTACTCATCCAGGCGAGCTACCTGTTGGTGTTTGTGTTGAGCAGTTGGCTGAACAACGTGTCCCAACTTCCGTGGGAGACGTTTTTGTTTGGCGCACTGTTTGCGATGCATTCGCATGTGTTCGGCGAAGTGATGGACATTGAGCCGGATCGATTGAGCGGCCGGCGAACAACGGCGACCATGATCGGCCGCGTGCGTGCGAAATTCCTGATCGCCGCGTTTCTTTGTGTCGAGGCAATCCTGGTGCGGTTTTATTTTCGGGATTGGATGGTTACAGGATTCCTGGCGCTTGGCGCCGTTTGGTTTGTGCTGGATGCAACATTGCTGTGGCAAAATCGTGCGTATCGCCCGAAGGAGATGCGTCTGTTCCTCTGGGGATGGAACATCGCGGCAGCGCTCGGCATTTTCTGGAATTGGGCCCAAGGTACGCTCATACACTTGAATTCTTCGCGTGGACTTTAGGGATGGCTGGAAGATACCTGCTGGAAATCAGCGTGGACGGGCTGGACAAAGCCTTGGCCGCGGAACGCGGAGGCGCAGACAGAATTGAGCTGTGCGCCGACCTCTCTGTTGGCGGGCTGACACCCACCCAAGAAGTGTTGTGCGGCGTACGTAAGAAAGTTCGCATCCCTATTTTTTCCATGGTTCGGCCGCGCGCGGGAGACTTCGTTTATTCTGGCTCGGAATTTGAGGACATGAAACGCGCTATTGCGGATGCAAAAGAATCCGGAATGGATGGAGTAGTGTTGGGAATCCTAGGCAAGGGCTACCGAGTGGATGTCGAGCGCACGCAGGAATTGGTTAGCCTGGCGGGACCGTTGCCCGTAACTTTTCACCGCGCGTTCGATGAATGCGCCGATTTGCGCGAAACGCTCGAAGCCGTGATTCGAACGGGCGCAACGCGGATTCTCACTTCGGGAGGCGCATCGGGCGCTCCCGAAGGCGCCGCAGTTCTTGCGGGGCTGATTCACCTTTCGCGCGACCGCGTCACCATACTTCCGGGCGGCGGCATTAGCGCTTCGAACTTTAACGATGTGGCGCGACGCACTCACGCACACGAATTCCACTCCGGTCTAAGCTCCGAGCTTCCTTATTCCAGCGGAGACTACAGAAGGTTTGAGGCAGAGGTACGAAAATTGGCGGGACAAGTAGCGCAGCTTCCTTAGATGTCCCCCGCACTCCCCGAAAAGCGAGGGCGCAACTCTTGATTCCCCGCGCCGAACTGAATTGAGCGCTTCAGGCCTTTTGCGCCTGGCGCCGCAGGAACGTTGGCACGTCCAAATCGTCGGCTGGAACTTCCGGGCTGACTTCGCGCACATTCTGCTGGACCTGATGCACGACGTTGGCGGGCTGCTGCATGGGAGGCTCCATGATTTCGCGCCCGGCCTTCCACGTCTTTGGCAGGAAAGACTGCTTCTGCTGGACATTTTTCTTGTTGGCTTCCTTGAAGCCCGCGGCAATCACGGTGATCTTGACGGAGTCCTTCATGGTGTCATCCTGCACCGCTCCAAAAATGATGTTGGCGTTTTCATGCGCAGCTTTTTGGATGACGCTCGACGCTTCGTGAACCTCGTGGAGCGAGAGGCTGGAACTTCCGGAAATATTGATGAGAATGCCCTGCGCGCCTTGAATGGAATTGTCTTCGAGGAGCGGGCTGGCAATGGCGCGGTTCGCGGCATCAACGGCGCGATTCGTGCCCGTAGCGACAGCGGTGCCCATGACGGCATAACCCTGGCCGTGCATGATGGCTTTCACGTCGGCGAAGTCGCGATTGATGATGCCGGGAACGGTGATGATGTCAGAAATGCCCTGAACCGCCTGGCGAAGAATGTCGTCGGCGATACGGAAAGCATCAAAAAAGCTGGTGCCGCGCTCGACGGTGTCCATCAGTCGCTCGTTGGGAATCACGATGACCGTGTCAACAGCGCCAATCAATTCCTCGAGCGCCTGCTCGGCCTGCATCATGCGGCGCTTACCTTCGAACGCAAACGGTTTTGTAACGACGGCGACGCTTAGAGCGCCCAATTCGCTGGCGAGCGAAGCGACAACGGGCGCGGCGCCGCTGCCCGTGCCTCCGCCAAGGCCGGTCGTGATGAAAATCATGTCCGAGCCTTCCAGCGCTTCAATGATTTTGTCGGTGTCTTCGAGCGCGGCTTTGCGGCCTACCTCAGGATTAGCGCCCGCGCCCAGGCCTTTGGTGAGCTTCGCGCCAAGCTGCAGCTTTGCCGGTGCCTGCGAGAGCTTCAGGGCCTGCAAATCGGTGTTCGCGGCGATGAATTCCACGCCCTCCAGCTTCGCGCGAATCATGCGATTCACCGCGTTGCACCCGCCACCGCCCACGCCGATGACTTTGATTTTCGCCGGCTGCAGTTCCTCGCTGAAACTCATGCGAATTCCCGCGTCTCTTGCGTTCATATTCTATTGACCTCCTCCAAGTTCGCCGCGCCAAGCGGGCAGGGTCACGAGGCGCCTGCGAACATGGATTTCAATTTGGATACCAGGGTCCCTGAGCGATTCTGACCGGACCGGCGCGCCTTCGCGCCAGTCAACACCAGTCCAACCACTGTGGCGTACTCCGGTTGAGCCACCTGTTCCGGCAGGTCCGCCAAACCCTTTGGCTCCGCGATGCGCACCGGCAAACGGAAGGATTGCTCGATGAGGTCATCGAGGCCGCGCAAACGCGCGCCACCGCCAGCGAGAACAAATCCCGCGGGAATCTGGCCGTCGAGGCCAGCGCGCTGAAGGTCGTCGCGAATCAGCGAAAGTAATTCCATTGCACGCGGCTCGATGATGTCCGTGAGCATGTGCGGGAAAATGGTGCGAGGCGGCCGATCGCCGACGCTGGCGATTTCAATCGCACCGTTGTCTTTGATGAATGACGAGGCCGCCCAGCCGTGGCGGCGCTTGATGCGTTCGGCTTCGGGAATGGGCGTGCGCAAGCCCACGGCAAGATCATTCGTGAAGTGGTCGCCGCCAATGGGAACAACGCCGATGTGACGAACCACGCCGCCGCCATAAGCGATCACTTCAGTCGTGCCACCACCGATGTCCAGCAGGCAGCAACCGAGGTCGCGCTCGTCCTGCGTAAGGCAAGCTTCGGCCGAAGCAAGCGGTTCGAGAACGGTGTCGCTGATGAGGATTCCCGACTTGTTCGCCGCGGTGACGAGATTCTGCGACGCCGCAACGGAGGAGGTCACCACGTAAACGTTGGCGACAAGGCGCTGGCCGACCATTCCGATGGGGTCGCGGATACTATCCTGCGCATCGACGATGAATTCGTGCGGGAGGACGTGCAGTACTTCGCGGTCTTCCGGAAGAGAGATGTTGCGCGCGGCATCCACGGCGCGGCGCACGTCTTCGCGCTCGATGTCGCGCGGGCGCTGCCCCAGGGTGATGCCACCGCGGCTGTTTACGCCGCGCACGTGGTTTCCGGCCACGCCGATGAGCGCTTCTTCCACGGGCACGTTGGCCACGCCTTCGGCCTCTTCAACGGCGCGCCGGATCGAACTCACCGTGGAATCCAGATTCACAATCAGTCCCTTGCGCAGACCTTTGGATTCGGCCGCGCCGAGCGCCAGAAACTTTACGAACTCACCATCGATTTCCGCGATCAGGACAGAGGTTTTAGTGCTGCCAATATCAAGCCCAACCAGGTATTTGTCTTTCTTCGCCAAGCCGCCGCTCCTGCGATGAATCTATTTTATTTTCGCGGCCACCGTGCCCGCACTGGTGTCGGGATTCACGACCACTTGCCGCGTGTACTGCAAATCGATGGACTGCACGCGCCCGGTATGGGCCTGCCACTGCGAAAAATTGTCCACGAGCATCTTGTACTTGCCGGAGAAATCGCTCGAGCCGAAATGAACCGTCACTGCCTGAGCATCGGTTGCGCTCGCAAGGCCGGTCATGACCACGCGCAAATCCTTGAGAATAGACAGGTCCACTTCGCTGACGTTTTGGGATGATCCCCCGCGGACCAATTCGATATCCTTCATGAATTCCTGATACAACTGCATACGCTTCTCGCGCTGATCGCGCTGCACGTCTTCGGAGACTCCGCTTACGATCGGAAATTGCAAATCCGCATCGCGAGGCCGGTCGAGAATCACCCCGTGAGCGTCAATCAGCGCCAGCTCATTTGCATTGCGGGCAAAGGCGATGGGCGTCCGCTCTGAGAGCTCGATGCGAATCCGGTTGGGAAGAATGCGCTGCACGCTCGCAGATTCCACCCAAGGGATTTGCTCAAGCTGGCTCCGGCGGGTATCGAGCGGAATTTGCAAAACACTGTGGTTGCGGTCCTGTGCGAATTGCTTCAGTATGGCCTCGCGCGCGACCACGTGATTGCCAGTCAGTTCGATCTGCTCAGGCTTCAGCAACAGCATCGACGGCGAATAAAGAAGGAATCGAGTCCCGTAAAACGCCGCGACCGTAACGACAGCACCCGTGGCTGTGAAAACCAGGATCCGGCGGTAGAAGGTCCAGCCGCGCCCGCTCAGCTTCTTGCGGCGGATTTCGACGGGCTTCTGCCGGCGAAGGTAGCGCGGTTCATCGTCGGAAATCAGCTCCGGCCGGTAACGCTCGCTGGCGTCAGCGGCAGCGGTGGCGTTCCTTTGCATGGGCTTCAGGCGTTCCAAACGACCACCTCATTCTCCAAGGCCACGCCGTAAGCTTTCTGGACGCGCTCACGCACATCGGCGATCAGCGCCAACATATCTTTGGCGGAGGCGTGACCCGCATTCACAAAAAAGTTGGCATGACGGTCGCTGACTCGCACATCGCCGACGGAGAGACCTTTGAGCCCCAGCTCATCAATCATGCGGCCCGCGGAGGCCCCAGGAGGGTTTTTGAAGATGCAACCGGCACTTTTTTGCCCAAGCGGCTGACTGGAGCGCCGTTTTTCGTTGCAGATACGAATGCCTTTTAGAATTTCGTTGTACGTTTTGGAGGGTAGTTCCAATATCACTGCGAGCATCATATCATCAGGCGCAAAAGAAGTGTGGCGATATTCGAAGGAAATTTGATGCCCCCGCAGGGTTTCGATTTGCCGGGTGGCGGCCCGGTAGAGCTTCACTTCGCGGACATAGCTACCGATCTGCATCCCGTAGGCGCCGGCATTCATCCGCAGCGCCCCGCCCACGGTTCCCGGGACTCCGATTAAGCCTTCCATACCCCCCAGGTCACGCTTGGCGCAGAAGGTGACGGTGCGGCCAAGGTCCGCGGCGGCATCCACATGAGCGAAATTGCCTTCCAGAACGACGTCAGACTCGGGCGGCACGAGTTGCAAGACAACCCAGAGCAGCTCGCCGTCTCCCACCAGCAAGTTCGAACCCCCGCCGAGAAATTTGTTGGGAATGTGGTTTGCGTCCAATAGCTGGAGCAAATCCGGAATAGTTTCATGCTTTGTGATGCGGAGCAGGTCCGTTGTGCCGCCGATGCCCAGAGAAGTCAGTTCCGACAGCTTTGCTCCCTGGCGCAGTTCGACACGAAGCTCCGTCAAACGTCCAATCAAGTTGGGATCGCTAATGCGCATGTTGCGCCGGATGCTCCGCTCCTAGAAGAGTGGTTAATTCGTTGCTTGCGCGGCTGACGCTGCCCGCGCCAATGGTCAAAATCGCGTCGCCCGGGCGCGCTTGCTTGAGCAAAAGCTCAATGCCCTCCTGAAGCGAACGGGAGTAGTGAACATTTTTATGTCCGGCGCCACGAATGGCATTGGCAAGCGCTTCGCTGGTCACACCTGGTTTGGGCGCCTCGCTTGCGGCGTAAATATCGGTTAAGACGAGAACATCGGCTTGGTTGAACGCGCGGCAGAATTCATCCCAAAGGTGCTGCGTCCGCGTATAGCGATGCGGCTGGAAAAGGACCAGCAGCCGGTTGAACTTGCAGCCGCGGGCGGCGTCAAGCGTCGCGCGGATTTCGGCCGGGTGATGGCCGTAGTCGTCGATGACGGTAATGTCGTTCACCACGCCCTTAATGTCGAAGCGGCGGCCAACACCGGCGAATTTTGCGAGGCCCTCGCGAATCAGGTCGGCGGCGACATTGAGATACAAGGCCACGGCCGCGGAAGCGGCGGCATTGCGTACGTTGTGCATCCCCGGAGGATGTGACAAGCGAAAGAGGCCAAGATCATCGCCTTTATAGGTCAACCGGAATTCGCTCTCCAAACCATCCAGCTTTATTTCACTGATCACCAGATCGGCCTGGCTCGACGTTCCGTAAGTAATGATGGGACGCTTCACGCTGGGAATGACGGCTTGCACGTTGGGTTCGTCCACACACAGAATCGCCGCGCCATAAAACGGCACACGATTCACAAACTGGATGAAAGCATCCTGGATATCCTCGAGCGAGCTGTACTGATCGAGATGTTCGCGGTCGATGGTGGTCACCACTGCGACGACAGGCGCGAGCATGAGGAAGCTGCGGTCACTCTCGTCCGCCTCCACGACAAAGTATTCGCCTTTGCCCAAACGCGCGGTAGTGCCCGCTTGATTGACTCGCCCACCGATCACGAACGTGGGGTCGAGGTGGGCCGCGGCAAGCACCGAGGCAACCATGGAAGTCGTGGTGGTCTTGCCATGCGCGCCGGCAACGGCAATGCCGTATTTCAGGCGCATCAATTCCGCGAGCATCTCGGCGCGCGGGATCACCGGAGTTTTCATGTTGTGGGCTTCGATGACTTCAGGATTGTCTGGTTTCACGGCGGAGGAAGTCACGACGACGTGCGCGCCATCGGCGTTCGAGGCTTGGTGGCCCTCGTAAATAGTCGCGCCCAATTTCTGCAGCCGTTCGGTGATGTTCGACAGTTTTACGTCCGACCCGGAAACGGAGTAGCCCAGCGTAAGAAGAACCTCGGCGATGCCGCTCATGCCGATGCCGCCGATGCCCACCAAATGAATGCGTTGAAAATTGCGAAACGAGACCATCATGGATTTGCCCTCGCTGCTTTGCCTTGCACGTTTGCGGCCTCTTCAATCAAGTTGACGATTTCTCGCGTGGCTTGAGGGCGGGCCAATGCGCGCGCGTTCGAAGAAAGCTTTTCGATTTCCTGGGGCTGCTCGAGAAGCGAGAAAATTTCGGCGGTCAGTTTTTCTGGCGTCAACTCGGGCTCGGTAATCAGCCGCCCCGCGCTAGCCCGCGCCATTTCCTGCGCGTTGCGCAATTGATGGCTGTCCGTCGCTCTTCCAAAGGGAATGAAAATGGCGGCGCGGCCCGCGGCCGCGACTTCCGCGGCGGTAATCGCTCCAGCGCGGCAAACGATGACGTCGGCCCAGCCGAAGCGCTCAGGCATGTTCGTCAGAAAGGGCACCACCTCCGCCAGGATTTCGCGCCGCGCATAAGCGGTACGCACCGCGTCATGGTCGCGCTCGCCGGTTTGATGCACGATGCGCAGCTCGTTTTTTCGCGTGGCCAGGCGGTCCATGGAATCCACAAACACACGGTTGATCGGCAGAGCGCCCTGGCTGCCGCCCGTAACGAGCAGGCGCAAGGGATTTCCGGGCTTGCGCGGCGCAATCGAAAAGAACTCCGAACGCACCGGGCATCCCGTAACCACCGCCTTTTCTCCCCACGCCTGTGCAGAAATTTCATAGCCGGTGGCAATGCGCTTCGAAAGACGCGCCAGCAATTTGTTCGTGAGGCCTGGCTCCGCGTTGGGCTCAAAGATGATATTCGGCACGCCCCCGAGCCAGGTGGCCAATAACATGGGCCCCGCCGCGTAGCCGCCCACTCCAAACGCGGCAACCGGCTTGTGCTTGCGCAACACACGCCTGGCGTCAAACATGGCGGGAACGAGCATCGTCAGATTCTTGAACAGGATCGCTCCGCCCTTACCCTTTAGTCCCGCAACACGCAGCGTTTCCAGCAGCAGGCCTGCCTGCGGCACGAGCTTCATCTCAATTCCGCGTTCGGTTCCTACGAGCACGACTTCTCTTTCTTTCCCTCTGGATAGCCACTCGCGGGCAATGGCCAGCGCCGGGAAAACGTGTCCGCCTGTGCCGCCGCCTGCAATCAGCAATTTCACTTGACGCGCCCGATCCTCAAGATTCCGTGGCCTGCTGCGAAATGTTGAGCAACACACCCGTGCCCAGCAGCATCACCAGCAAACTCGACCCGCCATAGCTGATGAATGGCAGCGGAATTCCTTTGGTCGGCACCATTCCCAAGACCACGGAGAAATTGATCAGCGCCTGCCACAAGACCATGGTGGTAATGCCCAGCGCGAGCAAACGGCCGAACGCGTCCGGCGCTGCGAAGGCTGCCCGAATGCCGCGCCTGCCGTACACGACAAACAGCGCGATCACGATCACCGCGCCGATGAAACCTAGTTCTTCGCAAATCACGGCGTAGATGAAATCGGTATGCGCTTCGGGCAGGTAGAAGAGCTTTTGCTTGCTTTCCATCAAGCCGACGCCGGTGAGTCCACCGGAACCCACCGCGATCAAGGATTGCCTCAACTGGAAGCCCGCACCTTGCGGGTCGGAGCCGGGATCCCAGAACGAGAGCAACCGCGCCATTCGATATGGAGCCAGCGTAATAAGCAGATAGAGCGCGGGCAGAGCTACGGCAGATCCTGTAGCAATCCACTTCCAGGAAAGTCCCGCGACAAACAGAATCGTCGTGGCAAAGAGCAGGATATCCACTGAGGTGCCCAGGTCTGGCTGCCCCAGGATCAATGCAACGCAAACAAGGACGGGCGCAAACGCGGGCAGAATGGTGTGAAGAAAATCTTCTTTGCAGAACTCCATCGCTTCCTTGCCGCGTCGCTTTTGGTCCAAAAACCATGCGAGATAAAGAATCACGGCTAGCTTGGCGAGCTCCGAAGGCTGGATTCCTATTGGGCCAAAACGGATCCAGCGATGCGTGGCGTGGGACCGATCCAAAAAGAACGCGCCGACCAGCATCAGCAAAACAACGCAAACCACCGGATAGATCACCGCGGGCTGGCGGAGCTTGTGATAGTCCGTGCGCATCAAGACGAACATTCCTAGAAGCCCAATCAAAAGCCACGCCGCTTGCCGCAGCAGAAAGATGTACGAGTGCCCGTACAACTGCTCCGCCGTCACGGCAGAAGCACTCAGGATCATCACCGCGCCAAACAGACAGAGCGCGAGCGTGACGCCAAAGAGCCATCTGTCACTGTCCGGCCGTCTCGGCACGTTGGTTCACCGCCCTCCCGAAGTCGTGCTCGTAGCCTGTCGCTCGAGCTGCTGCACAAGCTCCTTGAAAACGCGGCCGCGGTGCTCATAGTTTTGAAACTGGTCGAAACTGGCGCAGGCTGGCGCCAGCAAAACGATGTCTCCCGCGCGTGCGGCGTGTGCGGCGGTTTCGACGGCTCGTTCGATCGTTCCGGCCTGTTCGATGGCTACGCTACCGGCAATTTGCTTCTCGATTTTGCCGGCTGCGGCGCCAATCAAAAGCGCGAGAATGGCTTTCTCTCGCAGCGGCGCCTGCAGCAACGTGTAGTCGCTGCCTTTGTCCTTGCCGCCCAAAATGATCAGGATGCGGCCCGGAAAAGCGTCGAGCGCTTTCAGTGTGGCATCCACGTTGGTGGCTTTCGAATCGTTATAAAAACGCACTCCGCCAATTTCCGCGACGAACTCGAGGCGGTGTTCAACCCCCGCAAACGACCGCACGCCCTTGGCGATGGCGGCAGGTTCTGCGCCCGCGAGACGCGTCGCAGCCACTGCCGCGAGCACGTTTTCCACGTTGTGCGCCCCAGCCAGCGGAATATCGGTGAGTTGGAGGACTGGCTCCTCCACTCCGTCGCGGCGAAACAAGATTTCGTTTTCCTTCACGAAAGCGCCTTGCACGACGCGCTGCCTTCGGCTGAACCAATACACTTGCGGTTTTGTCAGCGCATACGGAGTCGTGCCCGGATCGTCAGCGTTCAAGACGGCGCTATCTGCTTCCGTCTGGTTCTCAAAGATTCGCGCTTTGGCAGCGCCGTAGCTTTCTAGAGTGTGATGGCGGTCCAGATGATCGGGCGTGAGATTCAGGAATACGCTGATGTTTGGACGAAGCGTTTCAATCAGCTCCAACTGAAAACTGCTCAGCTCCGCAACGGTGACGCTTTTGTCGCTGGCTTTGTCGACGCAAGAGATCAATGGCGTGCCGATGTTGCCCGCAAGAATCGTGGAAAATCCGGCGCTGCGCAAAATGTGCTCGATCAACGACGTAGTGGTCGTTTTCCCGTTCGATCCGGTAATCCCAATAAGACGCCCTTTTAGGAAGCGACTTGCAAGCTCGACCTCGCTCCAAATCGTCACGCCCTTCGCCCGCGCGGATTGGAGAAGAGGCGCGTCCGCCGGCACGCCGGGACTGGGAATAATCAAATCCGCGTCCCGGATTAGCTCTTGCCGGTGGCCGCCGAATTCGAGGCCAACTCCTGCCTTTCGCAGAGGAGCGATTGAATCAGCAAGTTCCTTTTCAGATCGTGCGTCCGTCGCGGTCACGCGTGCGCCTCGCGCGGCACAGAACAACGCCGTGGCCAGCCCGGTCCTGGCCAGACCGACGACGAGCACGCGCTTGTTCCGAAGCTCGATGGACGCGGACATTTTGGTTGCCGAATCTCCTACCTCAATTTCAACGTCGTCAGAGCAAACAATGCGAAAACCAACGCGGCGATCCAGAAGCGCACGATCACCTTGGATTCGCTCCAGCCCAGCAGTTCGAAATGATGATGAATGGGCGCCATGCGAAAAATGCGCTTGCCGCGCAGTTTGAACGAACCTACCTGCAGAATCACGGAAAGCGCTTCGACAACAAAGATTCCGCCTACAAAGAACAGCAAAATCTCCTGCTTGATGATGACGGCGACGGTCCCAAGCGTTCCGCCCAGGGACAACGAACCAACATCTCCCATGAAAATTTCCGCAGGATGCGCGTTGTACCAGAGGAACCCCAGTGATGCGCCAACCAGCGCCCCGCAAAAAACCGTGAGTTCACCGACTTTAGGAATGTATTGAATGTCGAGGTAAGCCGCCCAACGAAAGTTGCTGCTGACGTAGGTAAGCACGGTAAGAGCCCCCGCCGCAATGACCGTGCAACCAATGGCGAGGCCATCGAGGCCATCGGTGAGATTCACGGCATTCGAGGAACCAACAATCACCAGGCAGACAAAGATGAGAAATGGAAGAAACGCCACGGGCCACCAATACGGAGTCTTCATCAAGGCGTGAATCACGAGGTCTGGGTGAATTCGCTTGGCAAACGGAATCACCAATTGCGTCGAGTAAACGTTACGCGTCAGCAGCACGAGCAAAGAACCGCCGACGATCAAACTGACCAAAACTTGGAAGTAGATTTTCTTCTTCGCCGTGAGGCCTAGGTTCTGCCGCTTCGAGACTTTGGCGTAGTCATCGATGAAACCGATGATCGCAAATCCAGCCAAGGCAAAGAGCGCAATCAAGATGAACGGATTCGTCAGATCGGCCCAAAGCAGCGTCGGAATGGCGGTGGATAGCACGATCAGCACGCCGCCCATTGTCGGCGTCCCCGCCTTTTTCTGATGCTGCTGAGGACCCTCTTCGCGGATGTACTGGCCGATCTGGAGTTCACGCAAACGGCGAATCAGCCACGGGCCAAAAACGAGCGCAAGGAACATCGCGGTCAGGCTGGCATAGACTGTTCGAACCGTGATGTAACGAAAGACATTGAGCGGACTAAACGAGCGCCGCAGAACCTCGACGAGGAGGTAGTAGAGCATTTAGTGCCGAACCTCTTGACGCGAAGACTCTCCTTGTGCAGCGTTGCGGGCGATCAGTGCTTCGACAATCTGTTCCATTTTCACTCCGCGTGAACCCTTCACCAGCAGCAAATCGCCGGGTGCTACCAAGGTTTCCAAGAATTTGGCTGCTTCCGGCGGCGTTTCAAAAAACTTCGTCCGCGCGCGCAGCAGGCCTGCCGCCACTGCCCCTTCCACGATTTGGGAAGCGTCACCGGCCACGCCGATGACCCAATCGATCTTCCCGGTCTTGGCCGCAAGCTGCCCCGCCTCGCGGTGCAACTCCGGCGAGGCACTTCCCAGTTCGCGCATCTCGCCGGCCACAAGAATCCGCCGCTGAAAATTCGGAGTGGCCGCGAGCAATTCCATCATGGCCTGCAGCGCTGCCGGGCTCGAGTTGTAACTGTCATTGATCAGCGCCGCCCCGTTCGAAAACTGCAGCAGCTCCCCGCGCATGGCCGGAGCCCGCAGGGTGTTAAATACGCTCTGCGCCTCTGCCGCGCCGATTCCCCAAACGCTCGCGGCAGCCAGTGCCGCCAGTGCGTTCGCAATCGCATGCCGACCGGGAACGGTCAACTCCAACCGCACGCGCCCTTCCGGGCTCACGTAATCGAACGCCGATCCCAACGCGCCCCGGTCTTCAATTTCCTCCGCCATGAAGAACGCCTGCTTTTCGATGCCATACGTCAGCACGCGCCCGGGCGCATAAGGCCCAAACGCCGCAACACGCGGATCGTCCGCGTTCAATACCGCCGTCGATCCTCGGCCGTTCAATCCCTCGATCAATTCGCGCTTGGCCAGCGCAATCTCATCCACCGATGCAAAGAATTCCAAATGCGCGGGAGAGACGCGCGTCACCACACCAACGTCGGGCCGTGCAATCGCCGCCAGCCGCGACAGTTCTCCGCGCCGCGACATCCCCATTTCCAGCACCGCCGCCTGATGCGTTTCTTCCAGGCGAAACAGCGTCAGCGGCAGCCCGTACTCATTATTCAAATTTCCTTCGGATTTCAGGACCCGCAGCTTCGTGCCCAGCAAGGCCGCCAGAATTTCCTTCGTGGTGGTCTTGCCAACGGAGCCAGTGACGCCGGCAATTTTCCCGCCCCATGCTTCGCGCACAGCCCGCGCCAATTGCTTGAGCGCCTCGAAAGTGTCGGCCACGGGGATGCAGCGGTCGCCCACCCAGCCCGTAAACCGCGGGAGCTGCGCTTCCGCCACCACAGCCGCCACAGCTCCGAGCTCCAGCGCACCGGCCACATGATCGTGTCCGTCGTGACGCGGTCCGTGGATAGCCACGAACAGTTCTCCGGCACGTACCGTGCGAGAATCAATCGACACACCGGCCAGCCGGGCCACGGGGTCGAGTCCCGCCCCCGGCCGAGTACCCAAAGCGCCAGCCACCTGTGCAATCGTCCACCGCATAAGTTCCTCAAAAGATTGGTCTTAGTCCAACACCCCACGGCTCGTTCGTTTTTCAACGTTTTGAGGGCTCCTCCTCTCGAGAGGTCTGTCTTTGGCTCGCCCCGACCGCGTCGGAGCCCGAGCGCCCTCGCCACGGCGATGAAACAAGCGCGCTAGGTGCCAAACCCGGAGCCGTCTTGCGGCCCTTCAAAACCGCGATCGCGAAGCGCGCGCCGCGCCACTTCGCGATCCTCAAATTGCAGCGTGCGATCCGCGAGAATCTGATAATTCTCGTGGCCCTTTCCAGCCAACAGCACGATGTCGCCGGCGCGCGCCTCATCCATTGCCATGCCGATAGCTTTTTCGCGGTCCGGCTCGATCAAATATTTTCCAGCCGTCTTTTGCAATCCCACGATGATGTCGCTGATGATTTTCAGCGGATCTTCCGTGCGCGGATTGTCGCTCGACAGAATCGTCAGGTCGCTCAGCCGTCCCGTCACTTCTCCCATGACCGGCCGCTTGGTGCGGTCTTTCAATCCTCCGCACCCGAAAAGGGTGATGATGCGGCCTTTCGGATTAAGCTCGCGCGCGGTGCGAACCAGATTCTCCAACGCGTCATCCGTGTGCGCGTAATCCACAATCACCAGGAAGGGCTGGCCTTGATCCACGCGCTGAAAACGGCCCGAAACGCTCTCGAGATCCTGGATGCCTTTCTCGATGATTTCATTCGAAAGCCCCAAAGCCTGCGCCGCGCCGACCGCCGCCAGCAGGTTGTACACATTGATTCGCCCGACGAGTCGCGAGGTCACCTGCACTTTTCCATGGGGGGTTTGCGCCGTGAAACTCAGGCCCTCGAAGCTGAGATGAAATTTCTTGGTGGTGATGTCCGCTTCCGATTCTAGTCCATACGTGACGGTCTTCTTTGCCAGCCCTTCCAACTGCTTGCCGTAACCGTCGTCGGCATTCACAACCGCAACTTCTGGCCCGCCCGCCCCGGTGCCTTCGAACAGCCGCCTTTTGGCCGCGAAATAATCCTCAAACGTCTTGTGATAATCCATGTGCTCGCGCGTCAAATTCGTAAACACCGCCGCTTGAAAATGGCAGCCCCACAACCGGTCCATTGCCAGCGAATGCGAACTCGCCTCCAGCACCGCAAACTTTCCTCCGGCGTCGCGAATCTCGGCAAGAAACCCTTGCAGGTCCACTGATTCGGGCGTCGTGTTCGGTGCAGGATGGTCGCCGAGCGGTGTGTGATAAGCGATGGTGCCAAACAAACCGGTTCGCGCGCCGGAAGCTTTCACCATCGCGTCGACGAGCGAAGTGGTAGTAGTTTTTCCGTTTGTTCCGGTCACTGCGACCAGTTGCAAGGCATTGGCAGGATGGCCAAAGAAATTTGCCGCCGCGGTCGCCAGCGCTTTCCGTTCCTCGCGAACCTGGACCCACGCAACTCCGCGCGGAAGTTTCTTGGGCGCCGCCCCCTCGCTGGCTACGGCCACGGCGCCGCGTTTCAATGCATCTTGGATGAATGTATTTCCGTCCGCTTTTGCGCCATGCAGCGCAAAAAACAGTGCGCCTTTCTCCACTCGGCGAGAATCACAGCTCACCTGCTGAATCTCGATGCCGTCGGCGTCATTTGGCAAAGTGGCTTCCACGCCGTCAAACAGCTCGCTCAGTTTCTTCGCGATTTTCGACCCGGCGACTTGGACAGAAGTTTTCAGAGGTTTTTCCCGCCCGGCGGTGGTATGTCGCACCTGTTTTTCTCGGCGCAGTGCCATCTTCATCCTAATGCCTGCGCTTCCGTTTCGGCTTGGCGATCTTTGCCGCTGGTGCCCCGAATTGCACCGTCAGCCTCGCCCCTCGCCGCACCTTCATTCCCGCCGCAGGCGCTTGACTTACTGCAAGACCGCTGCCAACCAAAAGGGGATCCAGCCCCAGTTTCAAACACGCCGCCGTCACTCCCCGCATGGTCTTTCCCGAGAAGTCCGGCAAGGGGATGTCGCCGCCTTCATCCACCGCCACTGTCACTGCAGGTACTTGATCTTTCGCACTCCTCGCATTTGTCCCGGAGAGCTCGGCTGGGGGTAGGTCCGGTAGGGCAGTAAAATCCGTTGGAGTGAAATCCGAGAGCGCTGCTAAGTTTGATGCATTTCCATCCTTGTACGCAACTTGAATCAACCGTGGCTGGACCGGCACGTCGCGGGGCACGTCCAGGTACGGCAACACTTGCTCGGCGATCCGCTTGAAAACCGGCGCTGCCACTTGTCCGCCTTCATGCTGTCCTACCGGCGAATCCAGCGACACCAGGATGGTCACCGCCGGGTTGTTGATGGGCGCAAATCCCGTGAAGGAGGCAATCAGTTGCGTGTGGGAGTAGCGGCCTGTGGCTGGATCGATTTTTTGTGCTGTGCCGGTTTTGCCCGCGGCCGTCCAGCCATCGAGGTGGGCCAGCGGTCCGGTACCGTTCAAAACGACGCCCTCCATCAGCCGGCGAAGGGTCGCCGCCGTTTCTGGACGGATAACGCGCCTCGGCTCCCCTGAAGCCAGAGCGCTCCCAGTGGGCAACACCTTATTGTCGCGGCGCAGTTCCGCCACGATATGCGGCTTGTAGAGCATCCCGCCGTTCGCGATTGCGGAAACGGAGCTAATGAGCTGGATGGGCGTGACGCCCACCTCTTGCCCCATCGAAATCGACCCAATCGAGATGGCCGACCAGTTTTCCAGCCGCCTTACCAGCCCCTTGCTTTCGCCGGGCAAATCCACACCCGTAAGCTGGCCGAATCCAAACGCGCGAATGTAGTCGTAAAATTTCGGCGCTCCCAAACGCAGCGCGATTTTGATCGCTCCCACGTCGCTCGATTGCGCAAGGATGTCCGAGACCGTCAGCAATCCGAATGGCTTATGGTCGCGGATGCGGTGCCCCGCCACGTACACGGCGCCGTTTTCGCAATCGAACACTTCCTCCGGCCGGACGATGCCCTGGTCGAAAGCCGCTGCCAAAGTGATCAACTTGAATGTCGACCCCGGTTCGTAGAGCGCTGTAACCGCGCGGTTCATCCGCGACTCCGCGGACGCGCCGTTCGCCACGTTTGGATTGAATTTCGGCCAATTGGCCAGCGCGAGAATTTCCCCCGTGTTGGGATTCATCACCACAACGCTACCAGCCAGAGCACGCGTCTTCGTGATGGCTGCACCGAGCTCGCGCTCTGCGATGTATTGAATCTTTTCATCCAGCGTAAGAATTACGTCGGCTCCGCGTTCGCGCCGTGCCTCCACGCCGTCGAACCAGCGCTGCCGCGCGTCGGCCATCACCACGATCTTTTCGCTCTTGCCGCGAATCTTGCTATCCAGCTCGTATTCGATTCCACCCAGGCCCTTTTCATCGACGTCAACAAAGCCCAGCACGTGAGCGGCAAGGTCCCGTTTCGGGTAAACGCGCTGGTTCTCTTTCTGAAAGTAAATGCCTTTCAGATTCAGTGCCTCGACAGCTTCCTTTTTGTCGGGCGGCACTTTGCGCGCTATCCAGACGAAGCTTTGCGCCGATCCCAATCGCGCTTCCAGAACGTCGCGGGGGATGCCCAAAACCTGTGAGAGCAACTGCGCTGCGAGCTGCGCATCTCCTATTTCAATGGGTACGGCAAACACGGAATCCACCGGGATGCTCATGGCCAGAGGATCCATGTTGCGGTCGTAAATGGAGCCGCGCCTTGGTGTGATTTCAATGGTGCGCTGTTGCTGCCGCGCCGCGCGCACCAGGTAGTCGCTGTGACGGAGGAGTTGCAGGTAGCCCAGCCTGCCGAGGACCGCGGTGAGGCATACGAGAATTACTGCGGCAACCATGAGCAGCCGCTCGTTGGCTGTGAACTCACGTCTGCTGGTCCCCGCTCGGCGGTCAGCCTTCACGACGTGCGCGCGATTGTGGGCCATGATGGGTTCGGTTCGGCCAGCGCTCCGCCTCGAGCTTCCCTGAGCGTGTAAATTCTTTGACGCCGTGCCGGCAAACTGCTATTGCGAGCGGCTCTGGCGTACGTATCTCGCAGCAGCCACCTGCGCTCCCGCAGGAGCGTCGTATTCGCGTACTTGCGTTGGCAGTGGCTCGGTCAGGCCCAATTGGCGGCGCGCAATCACATCAATGCGCATCGGGTTTCGCAGGCTGGCAATTTCCAGCTTCAAGGAAGAATTCAGCGTCGCCGCTTCCACCTGTTTTGCCTTTACTTCCTCCAATTGGAAGCTCAGATCGATGCAGCGAAAGTGTTGGTAGATATAAAGCATGAAAAAAGCGGCCACGATTCCGCCCAGCGCCAGCGTGCGGTAGTAATACCGCAGCTTCACGGGCTCGACGTGCCGCACCAGGCGCGAATTGTCGATCCGCTTGACGGTCTGAAATTCCCGCACTGCCCTTGCCTTTTTCTTGCTCGACATGACTACACTCTTTCCGCGCACCGCAGTTTCGCGCTTCGCGAACGCGGGTTGCCGGCCATCTCTTCCTCGCTGGGCTGGATTACATGTTTGGTCAGCACGCGGAGCGTTCCTGCCCGCTCACCCTCCTGAAACGCTCGCTTCACCAAGCGGTCTTCCCGCGAGTGGTAGCTCAGCACTACCCAGCGACCGCCCGAATTCATTGTGACCGGGGTCCGAGAAAGAAACTGCCCGAGTTCCTCCAACTCTCGATTCACCGCTATCCGCAGCGCCAGAAACGTTTTTGTTGCGGGATGCAGTCTCTGCCTTCCCCATTGCTTTCGGGCCCCTGCCACAGTCGTTGCCAGGTGCGCGGTGTCTCGTATCGGTCGCGCTCTCACGATCGCCCTGGCGATCTTTCTGGAATCGTGCTCGTCCGCTTCGCGGTAGAGCAAGTCGGCCAGCTCTCTCTCCGGCCATCGATTCACAATTTCGTCTGCCGTCAATTCGTCCTCGGCATTCATGCGCATATCCAGCGGACCGGCCTCGCGAAAGGAAAACCCGCGCTCGGCCTGATCAAGCTGCATGCTCGAAACTCCCAAGTCGGCCAAGACCCCGTCCACCGGCGGAATCCCCAACTCTTGTGCGACCTCCGCAATCCGCGAGAACGGTGCATGCGCCACTGTCACCTTCGCCCCAAAGATCTTCAGCCGCTCCCGCCCCATGGCGAGCGCCTGTGCGTCCCGGTCCAGACTGGTCAGCCTTCCAGAGGTCAATTTCGCGGCTATTGCTGCTGAGTGCCCGCCCGCTCCCAGCGTGGCGTCGATGTACGTTCCGTCCGGCTTTACGCGCAGCCATTCGAGCACCTCTCCCAACATCACCGGCGTGTGCGCCGCACCCAAGCTCGTTACTCATTACCCCAACTAAATCCCCAAATCTTCCAAGGCCTTGTCGTCTTCGTCCGTGTACGGCTCATTCTTCAACTGATCCAGCATTCGCGTGTGATTCATCACTTCCAGGTAGTCCAGGTTGCCCAGCACATCCACGTCTCCCTTGGCCTGGGCCGATTCCCGCAGCACAGTCGGCAGGAGCAGCCTGCCCTGCCCATCCAATTCCACGGTCTGACCGTAATAGCTGGTTCGCATCAAAAACTTCCTTTTTGCTCGGTTCGTGCTCGGCATCTTCTCCAGCTTGTCTTCAATCTCCGACCAAGCCTTCATCGGATAAATTCGCGCCGTTTCACCGGTGGTGCTGGTGATGTAAAACTGGTTGCCGTACTCCTTCAATTGGTCGAGAAACACGGCGGGTATCTTCAGACGACCCTTCTCGTCCACCTTCGCTGGACAGTTGCCCCGCAGCTTCATTTGCCCCGCTCAGCTCGACCCGATTGCCGGAATCGAACGCGAAAATGTGGTTTACAATGGCCAAAATGCCCACTTTCGCCACAACTCTGGGTAGTTGTCTACTTTGCCCTACCGCCCGCTACCTGACCCTACTCCTACCCACTTCTTACCACTTTACGCCACATCCTACTTGGTTTTGCGCCCTTGTCAAGAGAAAACATGCATTCTCAAAAAAAAGTTGTGATAATCCGCATGAACCAGACCGATGCTTTTCACTGCAAGTTATAGTGGTTTGCTTGTCGGTGAACTTCAAGCGGTAGTGGTATAGTTTCTCCGCTGTTCCAAATTGCAAACCCTTCCCTGTCCCCAATGGAAAATGCCGCCGATAGACTCTTCAGAATCTCCTATTCTCTTCTATCTGATCATGTGTTATTCTCTTCGTGTCTTCAATATTCGTAAGGAGCCTTTTTCCATGGAATGGACCACTCCTCGGCACGAAGAGATTGATCTGAACTGCGAAATCAGTTCCTACGCCAACGCCGAGCTCTAGACTTTCTGTTCGCCAGGCGAGCACGCTGGCCGGCGTACCGAAATGCGCGTAAAAGTCCTCGGATCCGCAGCCGGGGGTGGCTTTCCCCAATGGAATTGCCAGTGTCCAAACTGTAGCGGTTTGCGCCGCGGCTCACTCAAGGCTCGTCCGCGCACGCAGACGCAGGTTATCTTTTCTCCCGACTCCAAAATCTGGTTTCTGCTTTGCGCTTCTCCCGATCTACGGCAGCAAGTGCTCTCCGCCCGCGAGCTAGCACCCCCCGAGGATTCTTCTCCCTCCCCGATTGCCGGCGTCTTTCTGCCGAGCGCCGACGTTGACTCCGTGATGGGCCTGCTCCATCTGCGCGAGTTTCAGAGTTTTTTTGTCTTCGCTACGCGCGGTGTGCAGTGTGCCCTTCAAAAGGAAAACCGCATCTTCCGCGTCTTGGAGCGCTCCAATCCGCCCGTGAAATGGCAGACCCTGTCGAGCAAAGGACGCTTGGGCTGTCATTTGACGGAAGATTCCTCCGGCCCCGCGGACTTCATCTGCACGACCCTGCCGCTGGGAGGTTGCTATCCGGATTACGTCAGTGAGGAAACCCTGAGTGCGCTTCCACCTGACGAAGCAACGATCGGCTTCGTCATGGAGCAAGGCGACAAACGCCTCTTCTTTGCGCCGTCGCTTTCCGGATCTTCGGGCGCGTGGAGGTCTATTGCCGAAACCTCGGACATTGTTTTCATCGATGGTACCTTCTGGAGCGACGACGAGCTCATGCGTACGGGCCGCAGCAGAAAGTCCGCTTGCGAGATCGGCCACTTGCCGCTCTCCGGCCCCGGCGGCCTCCTGGAGCAATTTCCTGCGAACGCCAAAGGCCGCAAAATCTTGATTCACATCAACAACACCAATCCCATCCTTGACGAAAAAAGCGCCGAGCACCGCGTCGTGCTGGATGCCGGCTTCGAAATCGCCTACGATGGCATGGAGCTCGAACTCTAAAGTATGGCCGCGCCAACAACCAGTAGTCTCGAAAAGTCGCTGCTCTCCGAAGCCGAGTTCATCGCCGGTTTTCACGCCATTGGTGAAGAGCGCTATCACCACAAGCATCCGTTTCACTTGATGATGCACGAAGGCAAGCTCACGCGCGGCCAGCTCCAAGCCTGGGCGCTCAACCGCTATTTCTACCAGAGCCGCATTCCGATCAAGGACGCAGCCATCCTTGCCCGCAGCGAGGATCCTGCATTTCGCCTCGCATGGCGCAAACGCATCCTCGACCACGACGGCGAGGGCGCGAAGCCAGGCGGAATCGAAAAGTGGCTAAAGCTAGTCGAAGCCACGGGGCTTTCACGCGATCACGCTCTGCGCGGCGACGGCATCCTTCCCGCCACGCGCTTTGCCGTGCAAGCCTATGTTGACTTCGTTGCCACGCGCTCGCATGTTGAAGCCGTTGCCTCGTCTCTCACCGAACTTTTTTCGCACAAACTCATCGCTCTGCGCATGGATCGCATGCGCCAGCACTACCCCTGGCTTTCTGGCGGCCTCGACTACTTCACCGGCCGCCTCACGCAAGCCCCCGAAGACGCGGAGTTTGCGCTGGCATGGGTGGTGAAGCACGCGCGCACTCGCGAAGAACAGGACAAGGCCCATGCTGCTCTGCGCGCCAAATGCGACATTCTGTGGGCGCAACTTGACGCTCTCTATTTCGCCTACGTGAATCCCGGCTGGCCTCCTCCGGGCGCCTTCCTGCCCGCCAAGGAAAATGCATGAGTGTGGATTTAAACAGCCGGCCGCGGCTCGCCGCGGGATGCCGTATGGGAGAAAACAACAAACAGCGTGTCCTGCTGATGCCCGAACGCGCTCTGCGCCTCAATGGCCCAAGCTTGGAAATCGTGTCGCGCTGCGATGGCAAGTACACCGTGGCGCAAATCATTGGCGAGCTGCAATTGCTCTACTCGAAGGCCGAGCCGCATAAAGTCGAGCAAGACATCCTCGGCTATCTCGAACTTTTGCAGAAGGAACGTGCCCTCGACTTTGACGTGTAGGGTCCGCCTTCCGGGGCGGGCCGCTCTTCGCTGCCCATGCCAACCGCCATAAACAATCCGCTCGCTCTCGTCGCCGAACTCACGCACCGTTGCCCGCTTCATTGCGTCTACTGTTCGAACCCTCTTGAACTGCAATCCCGTTCGAATGAACTCTCCACCGAGATTTGGTCCGGCGTGTTCAAAGAAGCGGCTGCCGCCGGTGTTCTCCAGGCCGATTTCACGGGGGGTGAGCCACTCGCGCGGCCCGACATCGTCGACCTCGTCCGCAATGCGCGCTCCGCCGGGCTTTATGTCAGCCTCATCACTTCCGGCCTGCCACTCGACGAAGCAAAGCTCGAAGCCTTGGTGCAAGCCGGACTTGATCACTTTCAGCTTAGCTTCCAAGGCGCGCGCGAAGAAACCGCCAACGACATTTCCGGCACGAAGTCCCAGCAGCACAAACTGCGCGTTCTTCAATGGCTCAAGCGCTATCGCATCGGCCTTACACTGAATTTTGTGATCCACCGCCGCAACATTGACGAACTCGAGGAAATGCTCGCCATCGTGGAAGATTCCGGCGCGGGCCGCGTGGAATTTGCCAGCGTGCAGTATTACGGATGGGCCTTTGCCAACCGCGACAATCTTCTGCCGACACGGCAACAATTGGATCGGTGCGTAAAGCTTCTTCATCGCGCGGAAGAACACCTCTCCGGCAAGACTCGCATTGTCTTCGTCGTGCCGGACTACTACGCCAAGTTTCCCAAGCCCTGCGTCGGCGGATGGGGCCGCAAGCTCATGCTCATCACACCGAGCGGCGACGCGCTTCCCTGCCACGCCGCGCCGGTTATTCCCGGCTTGAAATTTGCAAACGTGAAGAACCGCAGCCTACGTGAAATCTGGGAACATTCCGAAGCATTCCAGAAATTCCGCGGCGAGGACTGGATGCAAGAGCCATGCAAATCCTGTGATCGCCGTGCGCAGGATTTTGGCGGCTGCCGCTGCCAGGCGATGCTTCTCACCGGTGACGCCAATGCGACCGATCCCGTCTGCTCTCTCGCTCCGCAGCGCCCGAAAGTGGACGCCGTCCTAGCCAAAATAAACGATGGGCGCACTGCTGGGGCTGAGCTTGCCTCGCCGGTGGTAATTTCCGCAGACAAGATCAATTGGCTCTATCGCGCGAACCCTGTGTGATTCAACTTCAGTCGCTTGCAGCCGCCTTTGTGGTCTCACCGGGTGTCTGTTGCAGCCTCATCCCGACACGAAAAACAAAAACCAAACTCCCCAGCAGCACCATGGACCCAAACGCGGTCAAAGTGTGCGGAGCGCCGATGCGCTTCGCGACGCCTCCCGCGATCAGCGCGCCAATCGGCTGCACGCCCATGAACATCGTCGCGTATACCGCCATCACGCGGCTCCGCAATTCATCCGGCACGCGATTTTGGATCAGCGTATTGGTTGCCGCCATCTGCGAAGTGGCCGCGAAACCCACAACGAACAGCACCACTACGCACAACCAGAAAGCCTTCGCTCCCGAGAAAATCAGCAAGCCAATCGCACAGGTCGTCGACGTCGCCCCAATCCACCGCGCCAGTCCTCGATAATGCGTCCGTGCCGCGAAATGCAGTGCCCCCAGCACCGCGCCCACTCCCGCGGAACTCATCAGCAATCCCAGCGTCCGCGCGTTCCCCTTCAAAATATCCTGCGCGTAAATGGGCATGAAGACCGAGTATTGCAATCCGAAGAGGCTCAGCACGCTCAGCAACAGCAGCGTCGATCGTATCGGCAGATCGCTCATCGCAAACTGGAATCCTTGCACCAAACTCTTCAGCGGCGATTCGTCGGCTGGCCTCATTTCCGTCTTCGGAATCTTCATCATCAGCAACGCCACGATCACGGCCACAAAACTCAGCCCGTTCAGAAAGAAGCACCAGCCTTCTCCAAGCCATGCAATCGCGAATCCCGCAATCGCGGGGCCGACGACGCGCGCCCCGTTGAAAATCGACGAATTCAGCGCAATGGCGTTCGGCAAATCTTCTTTCCCCACCATTTGCACCAAAAACGCCTGGCGGATGGGCACGTCGAAGGCGTTCACCACGCCCAGCAGGAAAGCAATGACAACCACTACCCACGCACCGCGCCAGCCTCGAATCGCTCCTGTCAGCGTGAGCGCCGCCAGCACAAACGCAAGCACCATCGAGACCGTCTGCGTGGCGATCACGCCGCGGTGCCGGTTGTAGTGGTCGCCGATATATCCGCCAAGCGACGAGAGAAACAGCATGGGCACCTGGCTCGCAAATCCAAAAATCCCCAGCAGCGCCGCCGAGCCGGTCAGCTTATAGACCAGCCACAGTTGTGCGGTGGTTTGCATCCATGTTCCGATGAGCGATATGAGTTGCCCGGCGATAAAGAGCTGGAAGTTGCGGTGTTGCATCGCGCGGAAGCGAATCGAAAGGTCGGGGCGAAAGCGCGCGGGCCAAGACAGAGTAATCTTCCTCCACTCCTGCGATGCGACAAATCTGAACTAGTCACCATGCCGTGAACGAGCGAAGCTTGTCAACGCATTGGCAGAACACCAGGAGTACCGAATTGGCGGGAACTGCATTTCTCTTGAACTTAAGACTTAAGACTTAGAACTAATAACGGAGAACTGCTTCACTCGTTCGGCGGGTCCGGTGCGCCCACATGCATGTGGCTCAGGTCGCGAAGCATAGCCCTGTCTTCTTCGCTCATGCCGCGCGTAAAATTCGGATCGTTCAAATGCTGGTTCCGCGCGGACTCCGGCATATTCTGCAGCACGCCGAGTCTCTGCCGGATCGCCCTCTGCCTGTCTGGCGGCATCTGCTGCCACTTCGGAAGCACATCATTCCTGATGTGCGTCTGCTGTTGAGGCGTCAGCCTCTCCCAGTTTCGGGCAGCATCGCGCACTTCTTGCTGCTTTTGCGGCGGCAACCGGTTGAATTTCTCTCGATTCTGCAAAACCCGTTGTCTATCCGCGGGGCTCAGATCCTGGAACCGTCTGGCATTTGATTGAGGATTGCCCGCATTCGGTGGCCGGTTCGGATTGAACTCCGGCCGTTGCCCGGACTCGCCGCGCGCATTGGGCGGGCGATTCCCTCCGATCATGCCCATCGATTCGGTTTGCCGGCTCGGCGCCACGTTGTTATGTGGCCGATCGTTGCCTGGCCGCATATTCTGCGGTCTCCGGTTTTCTTGCTGCGGTTGCCTCCGCTCCTGTCTTGGCGCCTGTCGCTGCCGCGGTTTCGGCTGCTGTTGTCTCTGCTGTTGAGGTGGCTTGTTCTTGTCGCGACTCTGCGCGGCACACGACAACGCCATCGCTGCGACACACACCGCCATCAGCACCCATTCGCCGAATTGGAATCGCAGCTTCATTTCACCTTATTGCTGTTGCCCGCCATCATCGACCTGCACCGGCTGCGGCAATTCCGACAGCACGTCAAAATTCGAAAGCACGTCGTAATTCTCCAGCACCGAAACATCCTCCGGCGGAACCTGCGGCTGATTGTTCGCCGAGTGCGTACTCACCCAAATGGTCGCGAGCACCAGCATCGACGCAGCAATCGCCACTCGCGGCGCCGGCATGAACCATGCCCACCAGCTCTGCTTCACCGGCTCCGCGGCCACACGCGCGTGCACGCGCAAATCAAACGCTGCTGAAGGCTCGATCATCGGCAGCTCGTCCAGCAAACCGCTCACCGCGCGGAACTCATTCACGCGCAGGCGGCACGCCGGGCACGCTGCGAGGTGCTTCTCCACCTCCAGCCGCTCGCTTTCCTTCAAGCGCCCGTCTACATATTCCAGAATTTTGTTTTCCATCCGACCACAGCTCATGACTTTTTCTTTCCCTTCTGGCCCCGGCTACGACTTCCCTTGCTGCGCCACGAGGGGGGCGAGTTCCACTCGCAGCGTTTCGTATGCCCGGAATAGCAGCGATTTCAGCGCGCTCTCCGAGCATTGCAAAATCTTCGAAATCTCTCCGTAATCCAATTCCTGATACTTGTGCAGCAGCACCGCCGCGCGTTGTTTCTCCGGAAGTTTTTCAATTGCGTGATGAATCATCTTGCGCCGCGTTTCCTCCACCAGGTGTTGCTCGATATTCGCGTGCTTCTCGGCGACGTCCAGCGCCTTCTCTTCGCCCTCTTCCGCGTCCACTGTCACCGGCGCATCCAGTGAAATTTCCATGCGCTGGTACCGCGTGTCTCGCAGCGAATTCAGCGCCAGGTTCGTGGCGATCCGGAAGAGCCACGTCGTGAACTTCGCGCTCGGCACATAATCTTCGCGTGCCCGGTACACCCGCAAGAAAACTTCTTGCGCCAGATCCTCTGCCTGTTCCCGGTTCCGAACCATCCGGTACAGGAAGTTCACCAAGGGACTCCTGTAGCGATGCAACAGCAGTGTGAATGACTGCTCGTCGCCCGCCTTCACGTCCAGCATCAGTTGGACGTCCGACCTGGCCATAGCCGCCACACTGTATCAAACCCTTGATGTCTCAGAAAGTTGCGATTGTATACGCTCTCAAAGCGTTGGTAGGACAGGCTTTATCGGGGCAATTTATGGGGCGTTTAAGTTGGCTTTTCGACGCTCAAACATGGAATAAGTGGTGCATTATCAATAAGCTAGCGACGCCCACAAACACCAGCAGGGCCATTCGCCAGTTCGGTTCCCGGTTTACCTCAGGCAGCAGGTCTGTCGCTGCCACATAGACCGTCACCCCGCCCGACAACGGCAGCGCATACTTCAGTTGCCCTTGCAGCGCGCTCGTCAGCGCCACGCCAAAAATCGTGGCTGCTCCTAATAACCCGGCTCCCAGAATGGCGTTGCGCTTGCCGCGCCCGCTCGCCAGCGCCACCGACGCAATCGTGAATCCTTCCGGCAGTTTGTGCAGGAATACCGCCACGAAGAGGACGACTCCCAGCCAGGTTGAAATCAAAAATCCTGCCGCAATCGCTACGCCGTCAAAAAAAGTGTGGATCGTCATGCCGAGCAGCACGGTTCTTCCCGCATGATGATGGCTGAATTCTTCGTGATGCGTCTCTTCCCCAAAATGAAAATGCGGTGCAATCGTGTGCTCGAACAGATGCACCAGGAAGAATCCAATCAGCACGAACACCAGCGCGCCTTCGCCAGAAAGCCGCACCGACTCCGGGATCACCTCAATGAACGCTACCGCCAGCATGTATCCCGCGCCCAGCGCCAAAAAATATTGCAGATACTGCCTTGGCCATTCCTTTCGAACGACGAAGTATCCGCCAAGCAAATTCCCCGCCGCCGCAACCAACCCGAGCAGCGCCGCCAACCCCGTCCGAAATGCCACGTCATGTCCCATGAAAGAAGTTCACAGCTGACAGCTAACAGCCGACAGCAAGATAGACAAAGAATTGAAAAACCTGCATTGTGCTACGAACCTCGTGTAATCGTGGTTCGCAGGCCTGACAGCATCCGCAGAATCTCAGAGACTTCCTTCAAATAGCGGGAAGCAGCTGGAGAAAGCGCGGCACGGCGCAATTGTGACGTCAGCCCGAACAGCTCAGCGCGCGGAAATCCAACGCTTGCGCCGTAGATAGCAAGAACAGGCTGGTGACTTCGCTTCCACACGAGCAATTTAGTGAAGTGTTGCATGGTCTATGCGATCTCCTCCTTTGGCTGTTAGCTGTGAGCTGTCGGCTGTTAGCTTCCTCAGCCACTGTGGCGGAACAAAATCACATCGCCTTCCTGCACCACGTATTCTTTCCCCTCTAGCCGCACCTGCGCCTTTTCCTTCGCTGCCGCAATGCTCCCAGCCTCCAGTAAATCGCTCCAGCGCACCACTTCCGCGCGAATAAATCCCTTTTCGATGTCGCTATGAATCGCTCCCGCCGCTTTCACCGCCGGCGCGCCCTTGCGAATCGTCCACGCGCGCACTTCCGGCTCTCCTGCCGTGAAAAACTGAATCAATCCCAACAAGTCATACGTCGCGCGAATCAGCCGGTTCAGCCCCGGTTCCTTCAATCCATACGACGCCAGCAGCTCCGCCGCTTCTTGCTCCTGCATCTCCGCCAACTCCGCTTCCAGCCGCCCGCAGATCGCCACCAGCGCCACATTCGGCCGTCCCTGCAAAGCGCCCAACTTGTGCCGTTCTACGGCCGTGTCCAACTTGTCTGCTTCTTCGTCGCCCAGGTTCAGCACATACAGCACCGGCCGCGCCGACAAAAACAAAAACCCCCCAATGGATTTGCGCTCCTCCGGCGTCAATTCCAGTTCGCGCAGCGGTTTCTCCGCTTCCAGTTGCGCTTTGCATTTCTCCAGCGCGGTTTTCTCGATCTCCAGCACGGGATCACGCTTCTTTTTCAAATCTTTCTCCACGCGTTCCAGCCGCCGCGTAATCTGATCGTGGTCGGAAAGCATTAGCTCCAGATCGAGGTTCGTCGCGTCCCGCAGCGGATCGATGCTCCCCTCGGAATGCGGCACGCTTGGATCCTCGAACACGCGAATCACGTGGGCGATTAAGTCCACTTCGCGCAACTGCGCCAGCGCCTCGCGCATGCGCTCCTTCTGCATGCCGCCCAGGTCCACATAATTCACCGTCGCGTACGTGATTTTCTTCGGATTGTAGAGCTTCGCCAGTTCCTGCAACCGCGGCTCCGGCACTTTCGCTACACCCACGTGCGTCGCCGACGCCGCGCCTTTCCCCTCGACGTGCGCCTTCGTCAAGATCCGGAACAGCGTCGTCTTCCCGACCTGTGGTAATCCGATGATTCCTGCCTGCACGCGCGCCCCTTCACTCCGCTAATTTTCCGCCTGCACAAATCCCTCATCCTAACACACGCATCTCCCAACCTGCCGCTAGCCGATTCCTGGGGAGGTTCGCCTATCTGCTGAAAAGGTTTGCAACCAGCGGGTGCAGCACGGCGAAAGCAATAGTTCCGAGGATACAAACTACTGCACGTACTGCACATTGAGTGATGTAAAGACCAGAAAATCGCGATTCAAATCCTGCAGTTAAGAGAGTTGCGTCTCCCTGCTGAAGCTTGTCTCGGCGTGACTTGCTCGGCAGGAACAGTGTAAGCGCCAGAACCTCCAATATTAAAGCCGCAATGCCCCAATTTCGAGACTGGTCTTGCGTTTCGCTCATCAGGGTGGCATGGTCAGCCAGCCCAATCCACTTGCTGGCTGTCAGGCCAAGAAAGAACGACTTATCAAGCGCGTAAGCAACGGCAGCCATCGTCAGGACCGCCAGTACAAATCGTGGGCGTCCTCGCACCCAGGCAGCCACGGAACTGTCTTCCATCGCGTAGTCCTCTTGGTCGCAAGTTTACCGAAAAAACCGAGGAGGCGAAACGGCCCGACAACATAGCTGACCATGGTTGGTGACGGTCGCCCGATTTGAGAGTCACCTCCAGTTGTAAATTGCCAAAGCGAAACTGTTTCGATCCTCATCTCGTGAAACCTTGCATGGTTTCGGGCCGTCTTAACGCCTATGCTTGCCCTTTGCCGCCAATGAGCGTGAGCGTCCTCGACCTTTCCGCTTATGTCGGCCTCGTTGCGGTCGGCGCGGTTACCCTGAACCTCCTCCTCGGAATGCTCATGGCTTTCCGCTACAGCCCCCACCGCTCTTGGCCGCATCGCAGATTCAACTATTTCCGCCTGCACAACTGGTCCGGCTATATCGCCCTGTCTCTGGCGCTCCTGCACCCGGCCATTCTGCTTCTGAACAAAGACCCGCGCTTTCGCCTGATGGATCTCGTCTATCCCATCTATTCCCCCAGCCAGCCGCTCGAAAACACCATCGGCGCCGTCGCTCTCTACCTCCTCGCCTTCGTGGTCGTTACTTCTTATCTGCGTCTTCGGCTGGGCCGCTACCTGTGGAAGTCTTTCCACTTCAGCATCTATTTCGCTGCCGCCGCTCTTTTCTTTCACAGCCTCTTCACCGACGCAGGCTTGAAAAACGACGCGGTGGACTGGTTCGATGGCGGCAAGCTGTTCGTCGAGTTCTGCCTAGTCCTGATCGTCGTAATCAGCCTCCTCCGCTGGCGCTACTCGCGCAAGAAGGCCCTCCGCCTCCGTCAGGTTTCCCGGCAGGCCGCCACTTCTCTCTAACATGCTTCATGACTTGCCTCCCGGCGCGAACTTGCTAATCTATTTGCCCCGTCTCCAGAATGGAGCTTCCCCGTGCCTACGGAATACGAACTTCCGCCGTTTGATTTGCGCCTCGCCATGGACACCCTGGCAGTGAAGGACCCGCTCCTTGCCCCGCTGATTAAAGAAACGCAGGAATTCCGCGTCGAAAAGGGCCCTGCCAACGGCCCTTATGAGGTCCTTGTCGAAGCCATAACGCATCAATCCATTTCCGGCAAAGCTGCCGCCACGATTTTCGGCCGCGTGAAAGCGCTGGGGTCCAATGGGCGCATCCCCACGCCGGAGGAGATGCTCAAGCTACGCAAGCCGGCGCTACGCAAAGCCGGATTGTCCGGCGCAAAGATCCTTGCGATGAAAGACTTGGCAAAAAAGACCATCGAGGGCGTCGTCCCCACACTCGAACAAGCGAATCAGCTATCCGATGAGGAACTCGTGAAACGCCTCGTCTCCGTGCGCGGCATCGGTGCCTGGACGGTCGAAATGTTTTTGATCTTCCGCCTTGGCCGCCCCGACGTTCTTCCCATCCACGACCTCGGGGTCCGTAAAGGCTGGGCCATTACCTACGGCAAGAAGCACATGCCCAACCCCAAGGAACTACTGAAGTTTGGCGAACGCTGGCGCCCCTACCGCACCGTCGCCAGTTGGTACATGTGGCGCGCCTGCCAACGCGCCGGCCATGCCGCCCTGCGCAAAATCCGCCCTGCCAAAGTCCGCAAGCGGCCGCCAGCCGACGCCCACCGCAAGGGCAAGTAATGCGTAGAGGTAGGATCCGCCTCGTGCAGTGAGGCGTCCTTTTCTCCTTGACCGTCCCTATCCTGATCATTAGCTTTAGGTAAACGTCACTTCGCTGCTGTCACAGGTAATTTGCACAGTTTTGGTGCAATCCTAAACCATTTAGAATGAACACTTGCGAGACATCCCATGGAACTTTTCGTTCTATAAGGACGTATGTAAATAGTAAGCTCTTTAGAATCAACACTTACAAAAAAACAGGGGGGAGGGCCCTCTCCGAACAGGAGAAGACAGCTCAGGTCCACGTAGTTAACTCTCGCGCCATCAGATACATAGCCGCGATTCCGGCCAGCAACACGCCGCTCTCGAGCGAAACCGAAATTCGATGCAGCCGGCTGAACTCCGCGAGCATCGGACTATCCGCCGCCGTCTCCTGAATCGACCCCATTTGCACACGCAGCGCCGCCATCTTCGCGCTGACGGTGTATTGCGAGATCGCCGTCAGCACAGCCATCAGCACCACGCACAGCGCCGCCGGACTGGCCAGGCTCGCGAACGCCTTCGTGCGCATCACCCGCGCTAACAAGAAGACGCAGCCGCAAATGATTCCTCCGATGTGCATAGCGCTAAGCGAATATCCGACAATTGCTCCCGCTTGGTCGCGGCTCCCCAGGATCCGGAACGCCCCCGGCGCCACGACAAAGCTCAGGAAGACGTCGCTCCCGAGCCAGACGCTCAAACCTAGAAACTCGATGGTACGAAGCAAGGTTGACATGCGGAGATTTTAGCTAGAATGGTTGTGGCGCGAAACTAAAGATGGTGGGCGACAAAGGACTTGAACCTTTGACCTCTCCCGTGTGAGGGGAGCGCTCTAACCAACTGAGCTAGTCGCCCAATTGCAAGGAACCGCGACGCCGCGAAGCGTCATCTATTTGTAGCAGGAAGGGCCCGGGTTTTCAATACATGCCGACTGCCACCTCTCAAGTCGTCTCGCAGCTGCAGCGCTCCATCGCGCGCGCCATCTTTGGCAAGGAAGACGCCATCCAGCTCGCGCTGATCACCCTTCTCGCGCGCGGCCACTTGCTCATCGAGGACGTTCCCGGGGTGGGCAAAACCACTCTGGCGCAAGCGCTCGCGAAATCTTTTCATTGCAGCTTCCAGCGCATTCAATTCACTTCCGATTTGCTTCCCAGTGATGTTCTCGGCGTCAGCGTCTACAATCTGGAGAATCACGAATTTGAATTTCGCCCCGGCCCGATTTTCGCCAACGTGGTGCTCGCCGACGAAATCAACCGCACCACGCCGCGAACGCAATCCGCGCTACTTGAAGCAATGAACGAAGCACAGGTCAGTATGGACGGCAAGACGCAGCCGCTTCCGCAACCGTTTCTCGTTGTGGCCACGCAAAACCCCGTCGAGCATCATGGCACTTATCCCCTGCCCGAATCGCAGCTCGATCGCTTTCTGATGCGCATCAAGATGGGTTACCCGTCGCACGAAACTGAGCGGGAAATCCTGCGCAAACGCATTGGCGACGATCCGCTGCATTCGCTCGAGCCCGTCGCGGATTTGAGCGAAGTGCTGGCCATGCAGGAGGCTGTCAACCACATTAAAGTGGACTCCAGCTTGCACGACTATGCCCTTGAAATTGTCAATCGCACGCGCAAGACGGAGCAGCTCGCTCTCGGGGTGAGCCCTCGCGGCACCCTCATGCTGCAGCGCGCCGCACAGGCTCGCGCGTTCCTCGATGGCCGCGACTTTTGCATGCCCGACGACTTTAAGCAGCTCGCTGTCCCCGTTTTCGCGCATCGCGTCGTGGCCAGCTCGCGTCACGCCTCGTTGCAGAAGAAATCGGAGACTACCGAATCCGTCCTGCGCGAAATTGTCGAGTCCGTTTCCGTGCCGTTGTGACGTTGGGGCAAGATGCTTCCGCATTTATTTGGAACTGAGAATCTGCGACTGAAAACTTAGATCTAGAGTCATGGCCGCCCTTCGCTCCACTCTCGCGCACCTTCTGGCCAAGGCCGACCGCCCCGGTGTCCGCGCGTTTTTTCTCTCCATGGCCGCGCTTTCCGGCGCCCTTCTTCTAGCGCTTTATTCCAGCGCCGCCGCGGAGCTCGGCCAGCTTGTTCTCGCCAGCACTTCCGCGCTCGCGGCCCTAGCCATCGCAGGATGGGTTGCGGTTACGCTGGTGCCCGCTCTGGCTCGGCGCACGCCGCTACGGTGGATCGGCTTCAGGATCGAATACCGAGTTTCCCGCGAAGGCTGGATCTATCTCGGAGGCCTCTTGCTGGTGGCGCTTGCCGCGCTGAACACCGGTAATAATCTTCTTTTCCTGATTCTCGCGAGCCTCATCGCCCTCATTCTGATGTCCGGAATTCTCTCTTCCATCAGCCTCTCCGGCATCGAAATGCGCCTCACTTTGCCCGAGCATATCTTCGCCGGGCAGCCGGTCCGCGCTCAGGTGGAACTCGAAAATCAAAAGCTCACGCTGCCTTCGTTCTCGCTCCGTGTCGAGGCCGTCCAGGAAAAAGGCGCGCCTGCCTCGGCAATTCTCGAGAAGCCGGTGTACTTTCCCTATCTACCCAGGCAGGACCGCCTCCAGCAAATCGTTCCCATAACTTTCCAGCGGCGCGGCGTTTATCGCCAGGATGCTTTCCGCATCGTCACGCGCTTTCCTTTTGGCTTTTTGCAGAAGGCGCGGCGACTGAACTTGAAAACGGAGGCGTTGGTCTATCCTTCGGTGGACCCCACGACGGAATACAGGGACGTCTTGCCCGTTCTTCAGGGGGCGCTCGAAAGCGTCACCAAGGGGCGGGGCCAGGATCTGTATGGAGTGCGCGACTACGTCCGTACCGACAGTGCGAGGCTGGTGCATTGGAAAGCGACGGCACGTTCTGGCTCGCTGATGGTCCGGGAATTCACGCGCGAAGAGGACTCGCGCGTCTTGCTGGTGCTTGATCCGCATTCCGCGGCAGCGCAAAAACCCGCAAGCAACGGACAAACTTCAGCGATCGACGAGCGCTTTGAGCGAGCCGTAGCGCTGTGCGCGAATATCGCCTGGCACTTTTATCAAGCCAATGCGATGCTGGCGTTCCGCAGCGTTGACTTCGATACGCCGCTGGCTCCCGGCGAGAAACACATTTTCGAAATCCTTCGTCACCTTGCCGTCGTGCAGCCGCTTCCGCTCGATCCCGAGCAAAAACTCATCGGTGAACTCGCATCTTCACCGGAACTCTTCAAAATCATCGTCACCAGCCAGCCTCGCGGCTTCTTTCCTCATGCAGTGTGGAGTTCTTCCTTCATCGTCTTCCTCGACGAAGAAGCGCAATAGGAGTCGAGAAGATATTCGCTCGCATCCCTGGCCACTTGTGCGAGAATCCCGACGCGCCATGCTCAAGGGACAAGAACTCACCCCATTTCGTAAACAACTGCTCGCGTGGTTCCGCCAATTCCAGCGTGACTTGCCATGGCGACGCACGCGCGATCCGTATCGCGTCTGGCTCTCCGAAATCATGCTGCAGCAAACGCGAGTTGCGGTGGTGATTCCCTACTACGAACGCTTTCTTGAACGCTTCCCAACTGTTCATGCGCTTGCCGCTGCGTCGGAGAAAGAAGTGCTGCGGCTATGGTCTGGGCTTGGCTACTACAGCCGCGCGCGCTACCTGCAAAAGGCGGCGCAGCAGATTGTCGCCCAGCATGGAGGAGAATTTCCTTCGCGCCTTGAAGACGTGCGCGCACTGCCGGGAATTGGGGCTTACACCGCCGCCGCCATCTTAAGCATCGCGTTCGAAGAAAAACACGCCGTGCTGGACGGCAACGTCGCGCGCGTCCTTGCACGATTGGGAACGACTCGCGGCGATTTGCGTTCCTCAGGGCGCTGGCAAGAGTTGCAGGAATGCGCGGACGCCTATCTCGATACGAAATCGCCGGGCGAGTGGAATCAAGCGATGATGGAACTGGGCGCGACGGTCTGCACACCAAAATCGCCACAATGCCTTCTCTGCCCGGTGGCGCAATTCTGCGAAGGACGTAAACTGGGGATTGCGGAACTCTTGCCTGAAAAACGCAAGAAGCGCGCAACCGTGGAAATCCATCTGGCCGCCGCGGTCTTTGCTGATGAAGACGGTCGCACGCTGTTGCTTCCTCCACCCGAGGAGCGAAACACGGAACCACTTGTGGATTACGTGCCGACGCTTGCATCCAACCTGTGGCATTTTCCGACGATCCCTGTTGCCGGTGATGCCGTCGCAAAATTGCGTACGCATCTCCGGCGTCTGCAGGTTCAAAACCAAAATGGCAACCTGAATTTCATTGCGGCAGACAAAGTTCGCCACACGGTAACGCACCGCGCCATCACGGTGGAACCATTTCGCATCAGTGTCAAAAAGCTTCCTCGCATCAAGGGCGCCGAACGCGTTCCACTGAGCGAAATCACAGTTCTTCCCGTTTCCAACCTCACGCGAAAAGTCGCTCGCGCAGCGCTCTCGGCCTCTTCCAGCGCGAAGAATCGCTAGAGCGTTATCCTTTCGCTGTCGTCCCAAGTACCGCCAAGCGTGGCGGCACTCGCAGATGCTAGGATAGAAAATCTGCTATGGCCGCCAGCGCCACAACTACGGCTATACCCGCACTGCCCGCCGAGCGTTTTTTTCGCGCTTCGCTTTCGCTGCTCGTTCTGACTTCGATTCTCACACTGGCAAGCACCGGCAAGCTGGATTTGTTCACTTCGCTGATTGGTCCACTCCTTGCGCTGCATAAGGGCTACCGTTGGTGGCACGGGCGGCCCGCCGAACTCTCCCACCGCGCCGCCACCTGGTGCCTGCTGGCATACCTGGCGTTCTTTCCGGTGGATGCAATGTTTCTGTCGCGATTTTTGGCCGGCGGCCCTTCAAATCCGCCGCTTTTTGCACTACTGCTGGCGGTGGTGCATTTCCTGATCGTTGCCATGCTGGCCCGCT
This sequence comes from Acidobacteriota bacterium, assembly GCA_003223295.1. Lineage (GTDB taxonomy): Bacteria > Acidobacteriota > Terriglobia > Acidiferrales > UBA7541 > Acidiferrum. The sequence goes on from QHYM01000099.1 coordinate 55,071, forward strand.
TTTACAGCGCGACGTCGGACCGCGACGCACTTTTTCTCAGCATGCTGGCATTCGCAGCGATTCTGGCGGCAGCGATCCTTACGGTCGACACGCTGTTCTTGACGCTCTTTTTCCTGTTCCTCCTGTGCGGAGTTTCCACGTTCATCGGACTGGAATTGCGCCGCGGGGCAACTGGAGCGCTTTCGCCCGCACCAACACGCCGTGAAACGGAACGCAAACTCAGCCGCGCTTTAAGCCTTGCCGCGCTCAGCGTGGCGATGGGAGCCATTCTTCTTGGAGGCATGTTCTTCTTCTTTTTCCCGCGATTCAGCGCCGGCTACATGGGACGCGTGAGCTTCAGCCCGTCGCTCATGACCGGTTTCACCGAGGACGTCGAACTAGGCCAGATCGGAGAAATCAAGAAAAGCTCCACGGTTGTCATGCGCGTGGAGACGGACAAGCCGATTGGATACGAGTGGTTGCGATGGAGAGGAATCGCGCTGACAACTTTCGATGGAAAGCGCTGGAGTTCGAACGCAGGCAAGCCCCAAAAACTCCAAACAAAAGCGGACGGATGGATTCACACGCCAGAAGCGGCGAACGTTCCAGGACAGACAATCCTTTATACCGTTTTTCTTGAACCAGTGGCCACAGACGCGATTTTCGTTCCAGGAAGAGCCTTGTCTCTGCAAGGAAATTTCACCGGCGGGGCGGCCAATTCGTTTGCCGCGTTGCAGCGCAACTATCTTGTTACCGACGAGACGGAAACACTGAAGATTCCGTTTCGCAACTTCTCCGCCATCCGGTACGCCGGCATTTCGCGCTTGCCTCCGCGCGATGCAGCGAAACTCCGTACTGCAGGAACTGACTATTCCAGCGAGATTCTTTCGACATATTTGCAGCTTCCCGACGGGCTCGACCGGCGAATTCCGGAATTTGCGCGTGAAATCACGACAAATTCGCAAACTCCGTTCGACAAAGCTCTGCGCATCGAAAGCTATTTGCGCACGCGCTACGCCTACACGCTGAACCTGACGGGAAAACCCGGACAGGATCCCCTGGCGCACTTCCTGTTCGAAACGCGCGCCGGACATTGCGAATACTTCGCCTCGGCCATGGCCATCATGGCTCGAACACTGGGCATTCCTTCGCGTGAAGTGAATGGGTTCCTTCCGGGCGAATACAACGATCTCGCGGGCGACTACATCGTACGCGCCAGCGATGCGCATAGCTGGGTCGAGGTGTATTTCCCCGGAAACGGCTGGCAAGTGTTCGATCCAACGCCGTCGAGTGTGGAAACCGGAGGCGGATTCTTGCGTCGGCTGGGGCTCTACGCCGACTGGATGGAGATCAAGTGGAATGAGTGGGTGATTGGCTACGATTTCGCGCACCAGATGGCGCTGGCGCAGAACCTGCAGCGTAGCTCGAAGAATTGGGGAGAGTCCGCGAGGGCGTGGTTTGACCGGAAGCAGCAGGACAGCATGCGAAGGCTGAAATCGTGGCAGCTCCAGCATGGCTCGCTGGGCTACTTGCTGCCGGTGATGCTGGTGCTGTTGCTCGCGGCGCTGCGGTACAACGTGCCAGCAGAAGTGGTCCGGCGGATTCGCTTGTTTCTGCGCATCCGCGCGTCCGCGTCTACTCGTTCCGACCCGCAGCTTGCTTCGCGGCTGTATGGGGAATTGCTGCGAATGTTGTCACGACGTGGGTTGCTCCGTGGCGAAGCGCAAACGCCTTTCGAATTTGCCGCAGCGGTGAACTCGCCGCAGCTCGCCCCGGCGGTGCAGGAGTTCACGCACATCTACGTCCATGCACGCTTCGGCGGCGCGCCGTGCGACACCACGCGGCTGGGGCAACTGCTCGAGCAGGTGCGCGCGGCTCTGCGTACACGGCCACATACCTCCCAATAGCGTCAACTCGATGGCCAAAGCAAGGCACAGAGCGAGGCCACGCCCTTAAATCCTCACCCGAGGCGATGGGCAACCGCATATTCCGCGGGCTACGGCAAATTCAGGCTTAACTGTACGCGCATGCTAGAATTGAGAATTGCGTTAAGGGGTAATTTTGCCCCGTATGACTTATGACTAAGGTTGGATTTGTGAGCTTGGGATGCCCGAAAAACCTCGTGGACAGCGAGGTGATGATGGGCATTCTTGCGCATAACGGGTACGAACTGACGCCTCGCGCGGACGAAGCCGAAGTGTTGGTGGTCAATACGTGCAGCTTCATCGAGGCGGCGCAAAAAGAATCGGTGGATGCCATCCTGGAGATGGCGGAGCACAAGAAATTCGGGGCCGCTAAGAAATTGATCGTCGCGGGCTGCCTGGTGGAGCGGTATCGTGAGCAAATTCTGGAACAAGTTCCGGAAGTGGACGCGGTGGTGGGCACCGGAGAGGTGGAACGGATCCTGGAAGCAGTGCAAGGCGATTTGCGCGTGCTGCCGGCGCAACCACCGACGTTTTTGTATCACGACTTCACCCCGCGCATCGTGACCACGCCAAAACACGCGGCCTATATCAAGATTGCGGAAGGCTGCGATCATCCTTGCACTTTTTGCATCATTCCGGAGCTGCGCGGGAAATTCCGCAGCCGGCGGTTCGAATCAGTGGTGCGCGAAGCGGAAAACCTTGCTGCGGCGGGCACGCGAGAAATCACGCTAATCGGGCAGGACACAACATCGTACGGCGAAGATCTAGGTTTGCGCGACGGGCTGGCACAACTGCTCGCCAAACTCGCGCAAGTGGAAGAGTTGCTGTGGGTACGCTTTCTTTACGCATATCCCAACCGAGTAACGCAGAAATTGCTGGATACTATCGCGGCGCATCCACGGTTAGCGAAATATATTGACATGCCGCTGCAACATGCCAGCCGGAACGTCCTGGCGCACATGAAGCGCGGTTCGAATGGCGATGCTTTCCTGAACTTGCTGGAACGCATGCGGAAGTCGATTCCGGGAGTTTCGCTGCGAACGTCGTTTATCGCGGGATTTCCCGGAGAAACCGAGGCAGACTTCAAAGAATTGTGCGATTTCGTGAAGGCCGCGAAGCTGGATTGGATGGGCGTGTTCGAGTACTCGGACGTGGACAACGCCGAAAGCCACGCGCTGGGCAAAAAGGTGGACGCGGAAACAATCACGGACCGGCGAAACCGCCTGATGGCCATTCAGAAGAAAATCTCGAAGGAGAATTTGCGAGCGAAGTATCGTGCGGCGAAGCAGGAAACATTTGTGGCGCTGGTGGAAGGCCCTTCGAAGGACAATCCGCTGGTGTGGGAAGCGCGGCTCGAAGGGATGGCGCCTGAGATTGACGGGAAGCTGTACTTGACAGACATCGAATTGTCCGACGGCAAAGTTGCGGAGGCCGGAGACGTGGCGCGCGTGGAGGTCACGAAGTCCGATGCTTACGACTTGATTGGACGAGTGGTGGAAATCCTGCTGCGGCCTGCACAAAAAGCGGACCGCAACTTCCCGGCGACTTCGGCGGTTGCCCCGGCGGAGAAACTTCACAGAATTGCCACCGGAGCGCCACTGCGAGTGCTGGGGTAGGCTATACTCTTCGGTCGAAGACCACTGAGAAGAAGACGTTTCGCCATGAAGCACAAATGTCCGATTTGCAAGGCGGAGACGGACTCGGCGGTGCATGCGGACTTTCCGTTTTGCAGCGCGCGCTGCCGGATGCAGGATCTGGGCAACTGGGCCAGCGAGAAGTACGTGGTTTCCGATCCGATTTTCGACGAAGAAGACGCCGCGGAAGGCGGGCGCAAGGCGATCCTGCTCGATCTCGACAAAGCCGATGACAACGAATCCTAGCGCTGCACATGCATTGGAAGCGTCCCGCGAAAAGCCGCGCCTGGCGCTGGCGCTCGCGACGGTATTCGGAATCGGCTACATCCGCAAAGGGCCCGGGACCTTCGGGTCGCTCGCGGGCGTCGTGACCGCTTCTCTCGCGGCCATATTCTTTCTGCATCCGAAGTCGGCCCGCGATTTATTTTCCCTGCATCCACTGGCAGATACGATTCTGAGGGAAAACCTGTTCGGCGCGCCAGGAACAAACATTCACAACGCCACGCTGGCTTATCCGCTGTTCATTACCGGAATACTCTTCCTTCTGCTCTCCATGGCCGGGGTTTGGAGCGCTTCGCGTGTGGCTTCGTATGCGAGAATTGAGGATCCGCAAAACGTGGTCATCGATGAGGTGGCAGGCCAGCACCTGACGCTGCTGCTGCCGCTGATCCCCATCGCTTTGCCTCACCTGACCGCGCACATGGACTTTTCCGCATACACGATTTTTTTTGCCTTGAGCCTGGCCAACTGGAAATACCTGCTTTTGGGTTTTATACTTTTTCGGGCATTCGACATCTGGAAGCCGTGGCCCATTCGCCGACTGGAGAAACTGCGCGGCGGCTGGGGCATCATGGCGGATGACTGGATGGCGGGGCTGTACGCCGCAATCCTGCTGCGCGTGGCGTTGTATTTTGGCCTCCTGACGATTCACATTGGTTGGGTATGAAATTCGGGTTCGGTTCCTCGGCTGAAAAGAACGGCATTCCACACATTGAGAGAGTTGCGCCCGCAGCGGCAATTCCTGGCGGGGAGATGACGATTCATGGGCGCGGATTCGTTTCGCCGGCGCAAGCTCGTCCGGTGGTGCACTTTGGGGAAGCGGAAGCGAGCCTGGCGCTGGCAAGCGAGAGCCGGTTGATTGCGCGCGTGCCGGAGGGCGCGAGCGGCGGAACGGTGCGTGTCGCGTCCGACGGGCGAGAGAGCCCGCCGCATCCCGTCCATATTGGGATACAAATCGCGGACAACTTGCACCCGGTGACGAATCCCGCCGTGGATCACGATGGCAACATCTACGTGACCTTCTCTGGGCCGCGCGGCCAGCGCGTTCCAGTTTCGCTTTACAAAATCACGGCAAACTACGACGTGAAGCCGTTCCTGACTTCGCTGGTGAATCCCACGGGCCTGGCGCTCGACCGGGAAGGAAATCTTTTCGTCTCGTGCAGGAATGACGGGACCATTCATCGCGTTACGCCTGAAGGCCGCTCCGAGGCATGGATTGAAGGCATGGGCATCGCCACGGGTATCGCGTTCGATCGCACGGGGAATCTGTACGTGGGAGACCGCAGCGGAACCGTTTTCAAGATCAGCCCGGAGCGGGAGATTTTTGTTTTCGCGACGCTCGAGCCGTCGGTGGCCGCGTACCACCTGGCGTTTCATCCCAACGGCGACCTGTATGTGTCGGGGCCGACAACGTCCAGCTTTGACCGGGTCTACCGCATTACACAGGGCGGTGAGGTCAGTGTGTTTTTCCGCGGGCTGGGGAGGCCACAAGGGCTGGCGTTCGACCGCGAAGGGAATTTGTACGTGGCGGCATCGTACCAAGGCTGGCGCGGCATCGTGCGCGTCGACGCACAGGCGCATGCCGACATCGCACTGAGCGGTTCAGGATTAGTGGGCTTGGCGCTGCAATCCTCCGGGCGCGCAATTCTTGCCACCTCAGGCGCGCTTTTCACTCTGGATTGGGACGTGCGCGGCCTGCCGCTAGCCGGATCATTGAACTGATGAAAGCTGAGATCATCGCGGTTGGTTCGGAATTGCTGACTCCGGACCGCTTGGATACGAATTCGCTGTTTCTCACGGAAGAATTGAACAAGCTGGGCATCGAGGTGGTCCGCAAAACGATTGTGGGCGATAACCGCGAATTGCTGGCGGAAGCGTTTCGCGATGCGTTGGACCGCGTGCCGTTGATTCTCGCGAGCGGTGGCCTCGGACCTACCGAAGATGACCTGACGCGCGAGACCGTCGCGGAGCTGCTGGGCCGCAAGCTGATTCTGAACGAAGCCATCCTGCGTTACATCGAAGGGCGCTTCCGGCAATTGGGCCGGGAGATGCCTACAGTGAACGTGCGGCAAGCGATGGTGCCCGAAGGCGCCGAAGTGCTGGAAAATCCGCGCGGGTCAGCGCCGGGCTTGTGGCTGGAGGACAAGGGACGATGCGTTGCGCTGCTGCCTGGGCCGCCGCGCGAGCTGAAACCGATGTACCAGGAACAAGTGCTCCCGCGGCTGGAGAGGCGGCGCTCCGGAGTTCGCATGTTTCACCGCGAACTGCGCGTCGCGGGCCTGGGAGAGTCGGCTCTCGAGCAGTGCATCAAGCCCATTTACACGCGCTACTCCGACGTGAACACCACGATTCTGGCGGCGCCGGGCGAAATCCAGATCCATTTGCGCATGTGGACCGACAACGCCGCGCAAGCGCAAAAAGCGCTTGATGAGATTGTGCAGGGCTTCGAGCTGGCGCTGACCGACCGGATTTATTCGAAGGACGGTTCCTCGATGGAGGAAGTGATCGCGCAGCTGCTGACGATGAACAAGGCCACGATCTCCGCGGCGGAGAGCTGCACCGGTGGATTGCTGGCTGAACGGCTGACCAGCATCGCCGGAAGTTCGTCGTATTTTCTGGGCGGCGTGGTTTGTTACAGCAACGATCTGAAAACCACTTGGGTGAATGTGCCGGCGGAGCTGATTCAATCCAAGGGCGCGGTGAGCAGCGAAGTGGCCAAAGCGCTAGCCGACGGCATACGGCGCAGCGTGGGGAGCACGCTGGGCGTGGGCGTCACCGGAATTGCCGGGCCGGGCGGCGGCAGCGAAGAGAAACCGGTTGGCACTGTGCACATCGCGTTGTCACACGCGGGCGGAGTGAAGGAGCGAGGTGTGCGTTTTCCGGGAGACCGGGAGGCGATTCGCTGGCACGCTTCGCAGCTCGCGCTGGACATGGTGCGGCTGCACTTTCTCTACAACGGCGGTGACCCGCCGGCACACGACGCGAAGAGGTCCTGAACGGTGCGCCTCTTCGTCGCGCTGGAAATTCCTTCCGCGGTGCGGGAGAATCTCGGCAGCTTGCTTGCCTCGGTGCGTGCCATTACGAAAGAGCCGCGTTGGGTGCGCGTGGAAAATCTTCACGTCACATTGAAATTTCTAGGAGAAGTCGCCGAGGAAAAGATCGCAGCGATTCGAAGTGCGCTCAGTGACGTTCGCTCCAGGGAGCCAGTGCAACTCAGGTTTTGCGACTTGGGCTTCTTCCCCAATGAAAAGCATCCACGCGTCCTCTGGGCGGGAATCGAGGCTTCACCGAATTTGAAGACCGTCGCCGGGGATATTGAAGGCGCGATGGAAAAGCTGGGAATTCCACGAGACCAGCGGGAGTTCTCACCGCACTTGACTCTCGCGCGATTCGAACGCGCCCACTTGCCGGAAGCGCTGCGCAAGACCATCGCAGAGAACGCGCAGCGAGAGTTTGGCTCGTTGCGGACGAACGAGTTTCGCCTGATTCAAAGCAAGCTGAGGCCCTCCGGAGCGGAGTACACTGCGCTCACGAGTTTCTGTTTCGCACCGCGTGTGGAATAACATCGCATGGCCGAGCTGCCCATTTCGATGAGTCTTCTTGCGATTCCAGTCGCCGCTTACTTCCTTGGGTCGATTCCGTTTGGATTGATTCTCACGAAGCTTTTTGGAGGCGGCGACGTCCGCAAAGTGGGAAGCGGAAACATCGGGGCAACCAACGTCGCGCGCGCAGCGGGCCTGTTGGCGGGTGTATTTACATTGGTGCTCGACGCAGGGAAGGGCGCCGGAGCGGTTTTGCTCGCCGAAAAGCTTTCGAACGATAGCGCCACGTGGATGATGATCGCCGCATTGGTCGTGCTGCTGGGACACTGCTTTCCTATCTGGCTGAAGTTCAAGGGTGGCAAGGGAGTCGCGACGGCGGCGGGGATGTTTTTCGTATTGTCCCCGCTCGCGTGTCTTGGTGCAGTGATTTTGTTCATCCTTGTGACGATTTTCTGGCGCTACGTGTCGCTCGGGTCGGTCTCCGCGGCAGCGGCCATGCCATTGCTGATTTATTTTCTGTGGGCGCCACATCATGCTCCGCCGCTGGCGATTACGTCTGGAACGATGGCCACGGCGCTGCTCATCATTTATAAACATCGGGGAAATTTGCAGCGGCTGCTGGAAAATGAGGAGCCCAAATTCTCGTTCGGCAAGAAAATGGACGCGGAATGACGCGGATCGCGATTCTTGGAGCGGGAAGCTGGGGAACGGCGCTGTCGGTGGTGTTGTCCCGCGCGCGAAAGCCGCACGAGATCGCTCTTTGGGTGCATAACGCGGAGCTTGCAGAAACGTTACAGCGGCGACGGGAAAATAGTGTGTACTTGCCAGGAGTCCCTTTGCCCGCCGGGATTCGTGCGACTCACGACCTGCTGGCGGCATTGGCAGCGGCGCAGATCGTGATCGGCGTGATGCCCTCGGTGCACGCGCGAGCCGTTTACTCGCGGGCTCTTCCCTGCGTCACGCCAGAGATGATTTTTGTAAGCGCCACGAAGGGCCTTGAACCGGCGACACATCTGCGTATGAGCCAGGTTCTCGCGCAAGTCCTGGCAAAAAGCGGAGCCGTGGAGACCTCGCAGCACATCGCCGTGCTATCGGGGCCGTCGTTTGCCGCGGAAGCCGCCCGCGGACAGCCGACGGCAGTGGCGCTGGCGGCGCAGGATGCGGCGCTCGCAAGCCTGCTGCAAGAAGAACTTTCCGGACCATCCTTTCGCCTGTACACCAACGACGACGTGCTGGGCGTGGAACTGGCCGGCGCGATAAAAAACGTAATGGCCATTGCCGCAGGTGCCTGTCAGGGACTGGGGCTGGGGTCGAATCCTCTGGCGGCGCTCATCACGCGCGGCCTCGCGGAAATGGCGCGGCTTGCAGTAGCACTGGGAGCTCGCCCGGAAACGCTGAGCGGGCTGGCCGGTTTGGGCGATCTAGTTTTGACATGCACCGGGGCCCTCAGCCGCAACCGGCACGTGGGGATTGAGTTCGGCAAAGGCCGCAAGCTTCCCGAAATCCTCGCGGGCATGCGCATGGTGGCCGAGGGCGTGGATACCACTGCGCCACTGCTGGCGCTGGCGCGCGAGCACGAGATTGAGATGCCCATTACCGAGCAAGTCGACGCGATTCTGCACAAGGGCAAATCACCAAGAGACGCGATCCGCGAAATCATGGACCGGCCGCTGAAACGCGAATAGGAGCTCCCCAAACCCATTTTGGTCCACTAGTACCAAAGTCCCAGTTGCAGTTGCGAGACGCCCTTCCTTAGTTGTCCGCCCGGAACCCTGGTCGCAGCCTAGAATTGAGAGTTAGATGCCGCCCACCGCTCAATCTCTTTGGGCCCTTTGGAGACGCCTGCGCGCAGGACAGGTGCGCATCCTCTGGCTCGTCCTCGGCGCGCTCCTGATGGTCAGCGTGCTGCCCCTGGGCCTGTATCACCGGTTGGTGCTGCAGCTCAGCCAGGACAAACTCGTCGATACCGAGCGCGTGCAGCAGACCGACTTGGTGCGCTCCCTAGCGCAGGAAATCCAGCACTTTGAATCCAACCTGACGCAGCAACTGCTGAGTGAGCGGCAAATTCTGGACCTCACGGGCCTCATCGATAACGTGGAAGATCCCGCTGCCGAACCCAAGGTGACGCACCTGCTCGAGAACTTCGTCGAAAGCAACCCCAACACGTTCATTTACCTCACGGCAGTGGGCAAATCCGGGCGAGGCACGAGCGCGTCACAGGGAAACTTCCGCGCCGAGCAAGACCCGTTCGTGGCCAAGGCGCTGCAGCGGGCGTTTGTCACCTGCCTGCAATCGCAACAGCTCCAGGTCACCAAATTCCGTAGCGATCCGCTGGCACTGGCGCCGGACAACCGGCCGGCTTTTGTCGTGGCTGTTCCGCTGAAAGACGTGAACGACAATTTTACGGGCATGCTGGCCGCCGTGGTTTTGCTGGACCCCATCCTTCGGCGATTGCAGGATGCCAGCGTGCGTGGCCGCTCTGTTTTTATCGTGGACCATGACGGTCACATCGTCGCGCATCATGACACAAAGAGTTTTGTTCCTGGCGCGGATGCGCGGGACAATCCCCTGGTTGCGCAGGTTCGCGCGCTCCCCCGGGATCTTCGCAACACCGCAACCATGCGGTTCACCGACATCGTCAAGAAACATTCTGTCGAGATGATCGGCACGTATAGCACGTTTCCCGAACTGAACTGGGCGGTCATTGCGCAGCGGCGCCTGGACGAAGCGGAAAGCGATGCCGGCGTCAATGATATGAACCGGCAGGCGCTGCTGTTTGCCAGCATCGTGGTGCTGGCCGCGATCGTGGTTGGATATTTCTTTGCGGTGGGCATCAGCGGACCGATCCGCGGGCTCGCGGCATCCACGCGCGCCATCAGCCGCGGCGAATTTCATCAACGCTCGGTGGCTCGCGGCGCGCTGGAAATCAGCGAACTCGCCGAAAATTTCAACAAGATGGCCGGCGACATCGAGGAATTCATCGAACGGCTGAAAGAAGCGGCGGAAGAAAACCGCGAACTGTTTATCGGCTCGATTCGCATGCTCGCGGCGGCCATCGACGAAAAAGACCCGTACACGCGCGGTCACTCGGGGCGCGTGGCGAAGTATTCGACGTTGATCGGACAAGAACTCGGGCTGTCCACCGAGGAATTAGACAAGTTGCGCATTTCCGCGCTGCTGCATGACGTCGGAAAAATCGGCGTCGAAGATCGTGTGCTGAAAAAGCCCGGCGCGCTTACGCCCGAAGAATTCGGCTTGATGAAACAGCACACCGTGAAGGGCGCAAACATCATGCGCCCGGTTTCGCAACTGAAGGAGATGCTGCCGGGCATCGAATTGCACCACGAGCATATTGACGGCCGCGGCTACCCGTATGGATTGTCGGGTGCGCAGATTCCGCTGATGGCGCGCATCATCGGCGTGGCAGATACGCTCGATGCCATGACCACCAACCGCCCGTACCAGACAGCGATGGATTTGGACTATGCGATGGAACGCATTCGCGCACTGGCCAGCACGAAGTTCGATGCGGTCGTCGTGAACGCGCTTGAATCCGCCGTTCAGCATGGCAAGCTGCGGCTCAGCGCAGTGGAAGTACACGTCTGACCTGCTAGCCGACGAGATTGAAGCTTGTAAAAGGGCCCGAAATGAAGAGAAGCAAAAAGCTGGAGATGTGGCAGGCCGCCAGTTGCCTTCTGTGCTTTATTGTTGCGTGGGCACATCTGGATGATGTCGGGGCCTCAGAGTTCAGCGGAGGCTGGCTCACGGGTCCTCTTTTCAAGATGGCCGACTACGGATGCACTCTCTTCTTTCTGTCACTCTTCCTGACGTTTTTCTCTCGGCGCATAGTAGGCATCACCACCCTCGTGGCCTCCCTTTTGTGCATGCCTTTTTATTTGTGCTTCTTCGTTCCAGGCACGTTCCGTAGGATTTTCAGAGAGGAGTATTCGGTCCCCCTACAAACGAGCTTTGTCTGGAACACATGGGTGGTCATGGGAATCCTTTCTCTCTTACTCGGGATAGTCGTCAATCTTCGCTGCCTTGCTGTGGCTGATTGCCAGAACACTCCTGCTCCCGATCACTGGGAGACCACTTAGTTCGTCAGCCGCATCTGCTACAATTTCAAGTTGCGTTAGTTGAGATGGGCGCGACTGTATGATCTCGCTGTTTGGAAAAAACGAGCCAGAGCCGACGTTTCTCGAGAAGCTGAAGAAGTCCGTCAGCAAGACGAAGGCGGCGCTCTCCGAGACCGTTGACACGATTCTGCTCGGCGAACGTAAGATCGATCCCTCGCTCCTCAAGAATCTGGAAACGGCGCTGCTTTCTGCCGATCTCGGAGTTAAGCCCACGCGCGAAATTCTCGACGCGATTCGCGAAAAAATGGATCGCAATGCGCTTTCTGACGCCGCGCAGCTGAAGCGCGAAATCAAGTCCCACATTGTTCGCATTCTGAACGCATCGGCAAGACCGGACGTGGCCGGCGCGGGCGGCGCCGCGACTTCGTCAAACCATGCCGGGACGCGCGTGATGTTCATCGTCGGCGTGAACGGAGCGGGCAAAACCACGAGCATCGGCAAGCTGGCCAACCGGCTGCGGCAGGAGGACCGCAGCGTGGTGCTTTGCGCCGCGGACACGTTTCGTGCCGCGGCCATCGAGCAGCTCGAAATCTGGGCGCAGCGCAATGGCATAGAGGTCGTCAAACAGAAATCCGGCGCTGACCCCGCCGCCGTGGTCTACGACGCAGTGGCCGCGGCCAAGGCGCGCGCGGCCGATGTGGTGATCGTGGATACTGCGGGCCGGCTGCACACCAAATCGAACTTGATGGCCGAGCTCGAAAAAATGAAGCGCACAGCCGCCAAAGTGATTCCCGGCGCGCCACACGATGTCCTGCTGGTTCTCGACGCGACCACCGGTCAAAATGGCCTGGCGCAAGCGCGCGAATTCACTTCGACGGTCGGCGTAACAGGAATTATTCTCACCAAGCTCGACGGCACGGCCAAAGGCGGAATCGTGGTGGCCATCTCACGCGAACTGGGCCTGCCGATTCGCTTTGTCGGCACGGGCGAACAGATCAACGACCTGGTGCCCTTCGACGCCGAAGCGTACGCAAATTCCCTTTTCGATTAAATCGTGAACGAACACGACACTCGCTTCATGCAACACTCGCTGGCGCTCGCACGCAAAGGCGTGGGTTTGGCCAGCCCAAATCCCACTGTGGGCTGCGTCATTGTCCGAGATGGCCAGATTGTCGGGGAAGGCTTTCATCAACACGAATGGCGCGACCATGCGGAAATCGTGGCGCTGAAATCAGCGAAAGAAAGGGCGCACGGCGCGACATTGTATGTGACTCTGGAGCCTTGTAATCACAAAGGACGCACGGGCCCGTGCACTGAAGCGATCATCTCGGCAGGTGTGCAGCGCGTCGTCGCCGCGATGCAAGATCCGAATCCCCTCAATTCCGGCCGCGGCTTCGCCCGGCTGGGCCAGGCAGGCATCGAAGTAGTCACCGACATTTGCGAAGAAGAGGCGCGGCGCCTGAATGAGGCGTTTGCCTGCTGGATTCGAACGAAGAAACCTTTTGTAATATTGAAGGCCGCATTGACACTCGATGGGCAGCTCGCTCTGCCGCAATCAAGAAAAACAAAGACGAAGAACTCCGGCAAACGTAGTGGATCCGAGTGGATCACTTCCGAGGAGTCGCGCGCCGAAGTCCAGCGCATGCGCCACGCGTCGGACGCACTGCTCACCGGAATCGGGACGATCCTTTCAGATGATCCGCTGCTGACGGATCGCAGCGGCCTGCCGCGCCGCAGGCGCCTGCTTCGCGTCGTGCTCGATTCGAAACTGCGGCTGCCGCCGAAATCGCGTATCGTCGAGACGGCGGATGACGATCTCCTCGTCTTTACCGCGGTTTCGCTCAAGTCCCCCAAGGCGCGGAAATTGCAGAACGCCGGCGTGGAAATTGTTCAAGTCAAAACGCGAAACAAACGCATCGATTTGCAATCTGTTCCTGCCGAGCTCGGCCGCCGCGAAATTCTCAGTGTCTTGTTGGAGGCCGGTCCCACGCTGAACGGCGCGGCCCTAGCTGGTGGCATCGTTCACAAGCTCTTTCTCTTCTACGCGCCGAAAATTGCAGGAGAAAACACGGTGCCCCTCGCCCTGGCTCCCAATTTAGTTCTTCCACACCTGCGCAATATCCGCACCCAGGAATTTGGCCCCGACATCGCTGTCGAAGCGTACCTGAGTGACGTTTTTCAGGATTGACTTGTTGGTTTAACCTGAACATACTCCAATCAAGCACTTTTGGAATTTGTCTTTCCCCGGTTTGACACTTCTGTAATAGAGCAAGGAGTGAGTTTCATGCGCCGCGTTCCGATTTTCTTCGCCGTTCTGCTTTGTTCTGTATCCCTGTCTTTGGCCGCCCAAGAACACCATCACGAACTCTCCGCGGAAGAGGTGGGCTCGGTCCATTTCCTGACTTCCTGCACCAAGACGGTTGAGCTGAGCTTCGACCGCGCCGTGGCCCTGCTGCACTCTTTCCAGTACGAGCAGGCGCGAGAAGCGTTCGGCGAAATCGCCAAACAGGATCCATCCTGCGCAATGGCGCAGTGGGGCGTGGCCATGTCGCACTACCATGGTTTGTGGAAGAACGGCGACACCAGCGCGGGCAGAGCAGCGCTTAGAAAAGCTCAACGAATCGCAGCTTCCAACGTGGCCACCACGAAGCGCGAGAAGGCGTACATTGACGCCTTGGCGGAAGTGTATGCAGAAGACGTCAACGACACTACTGCCTATGACCGCGGCAAAGGCGCTTCTCTCCATGACCTAGCTTTCGAGAAGAAGATGGGCGAATTGCAAGCCGCTTACCCCGACGATACGGAGGCCGCGATTTTTCATGCACTCACGCTTTACATCGTCGCTCCCAAGACGGACAAGACCTTCGCGAATCATCGCCGTTGCGGTGAGATCCTCCAACCCATTTTCCCGAAGCAGCCCGACCATCCCGGCATCGCCCACTACATCATCCATTGCTATGACAATGCGGTCCTCGCAGAAAAGGGCCTTGCTGCCGCACGCCTGTACGCCAAAATTGCGCCCGCTTCGGCTCATGCCAACCACATGCCTTCCCACATTTTCACGCGTGTCGGATCCTGGGACGAATCCATCAGCTCGAATATCAAGTCGGCGCAGCTCGCGGCCGCGGCGGAGCCTACTTCGCAGAACGGTGAAGCTCGTGACCAGCACCTCCATGCCCTGGATTATCTCGAATATGCGTATTTGCAAAGCGGCCGCGTGAAACAGGCCATGACCGTGCTGGACGAGGTGAATACTCTGTCACCGGTTCCGGGGCTCACGCTGACGGGCGACTACGCGTTTGCCGCCATTCCGGCTCGCGCGGCGATCGAGCTGGGCAATTGGGAGCAGGCCAGTAAATTAACCGTAAGAAAAGGCGCGGTGCCGTGGGCCGAAGCCATCACTTGGGCAGCCATTGGTGAGGGAAGCGCGCGCGCAGGAAATCTGGAGCGCGCCGCCAACGCCGTGCAGACGCTTGCTTCATTGCGCGACGCGACCTCGAAGCTGAACAATGTTTACTGGGCGAATCAGATCGAAGTGCAGCGGCGAGAGGTCGAGGCGTGGATTGCGGAAAAAACCGGCAACAAGAATGAGGTTATTTCCAAGATGCGATCCGCCGTGGAGCTCGAGGAAAGCATGGACAAGGACGCGGTTACGCCCGGGGCCATCACGCCTGCCAGAGAAATGCTGGCGGAACTGTTTTCGCTGGAGAATCAGCCGCAACAGTCTCTCGCGGAATATGAAGCCGTGCTCAAGGTGGCACCGAACCGCTTCAATGCTGTTTACGGTGCCGCGCGCGCCGCGGAAGCTTCCGGAAGCAGCGTGGTCGCCAAGCGTTATTACCAGAAACTGACGGAAATCGCGCCCGGAGACGAGCGACCAAAAGCTCCCGTGAAAGTCGCATCTACTTCTTCATCGAACTGAGAAACTCACTCGCTCACGCGAAGAACCGCGGCCCCAGGAATGGCGTCATTCTTGAGGGCATTCAGCGCACGATTGGCATCACGCAACGGAAAAATCCGCACGCGCGTCTGAATCGGGATTTCCGCAGCAACGCGAAGAAAATCCTCGCCATCCTGGCGCGTGTTATTAGTCACACTGCGCATCATCCGCTCTTGATACAACAGATCGTAATTGAACGACGGAATCGCGCTCATGTGAATGCCACCCAGCACCAGAAGGCCACCCTTCTTTAGCGCCTTGAGCGCGGCAGGGACGATTTCTCCAGCGGGCGCGAAAACGATCGCCGCATCCAGCTTCTTTGGAGGTTCATCAAATGTTCCGCCCGCCCACTTCGCTCCGAGTTCCATTGCCAGCCTCTGATGACGCGCATCGCGCGTGGAAGCGTAGACTTCCACGTTCCAGTGCCGTGCCACCTGAATCGCCACATGCGCGGCCGCTCCGAAGCCGTAAAAGCCCAGACTTCCTCCAGGCTTGATGGCCGAAAGCCGCAGACATCGAAATCCAATGATTCCTGCGCAAAGGAGCGGCGCTGCTTGCTCGTCGGGAAAGCCTTTCGGAATAGCGTAAGCAAAATTCTCGGGCGCGACGATGTACTCGGCATAGCCGCCGTTCACGCTGTAGCCGGTGAACTCCGGGCTGTCGCACAGATTCTCCGCTCCTGCGCGGCAGTATTCGCAAGTTCCATCGGTCTTATGCAGCCAGGCAATCCCGACGCGCGCTCCGATCTCGAAACGTTGTGAATTCTTGCCCAGCTTTTCGACCGTGCCAACCACCTGGTGGCCGGGAATGACCGGCGACTTGCGCGGCGGCAATTCGCCCTCAATCACATGCAAATCCGTGCGGCACACGCCGCAGGCATGCACGCGCACCCGCACTTCTCCTTCATCCGGCGTCGGAACAGCGACTTCAGCAAATTCCAGCGGATTCGTTTCCACTTTCGCCGGCGCTGGCAAAAAACAGGCCTTCATCGCAAGACCTCCGACAGACGCAGCAAGCTTTTCGGCTCCAGTCTAGTGCTTTCGGCCTTCCGCGCGAAATGCTGTACACTCGTCGCAGGGGCGGAGCAAGCAACTGTGTTTACTGGCATCGTCGAGCATCAGGGAACCATCGAAGCTCTCGATCTTCATCGCAATGGCGGCCGCGTCACCATTCATGCGCCATCCCTCGGGCCTTCGCTCGCTGTCGCGAACAGCATCGCGGTGAATGGATGTTGCCTGACGATCGTGGGAATCCACAACGGACGTTTCGCCGCCGATCTCTCCGGCGAAACGCTGGGCAAAACTTCCTTCGGCGCCGAAAGCGTCGGCCTTCGGGTCGGCTCGCGCGTCAATCTCGAGCAGCCTCTTACGGCAGGCAAAGAATTCGGCGGCCACTTTGTCCTCGGACACGTCGACACGGTCGGGCGTGTGACGCACCTGACGCCTGAAGGCGAAAACTGGTGGTATGGCGTAAGCGTACCTGAGGATTTTGCCCGCTACATTGTTCGGAAAGGCTCGATCACTATTGACGGCATCAGCCTCACAGTCGCGCGCTGGCACAACGACATCGCGGAGGCTGCCATCATTCCCTATACCTACGATCACACCAACATCCGCGATCGCAAGCCCGGCGACGCCGTCAACCTCGAAGGCGACATCCTGGGAAAATATATCGAGCGCTACCTCGAATCGCGCAGCGCGTCTGGCCCTTCTTCCCCTCTCACGATCGAGGAGCTTGTCCGGCAGGGATTCTAGAAGCCCCAGGCAGCAATCAAGACTTCTTCTTGGCCGGTACGTCGCACATTGCGCGGCCTTTTTCGAGCAGCTTCAAGGAGTCGACGCGCAACGTTTTGCTTTGTTCATCCACAGTGCTGATGACTTCCACGTAGTCTCCAATGCTCTCCGTTGCCGCGTCCTGGTTGGTTATCGTCAGCAACCACTTGTGGTCAGAATCGACGAAGACAATTCTCTTCCCTTCGTGCACACACTTCTTGGCACAATCGGGATTTGTTCCCGTGTACACATCCGAGGAAGCTCTTCCACCGGCGCAACCTTCGTCGGAAAGCCATCCGCGCAACACTGTCTTTCCCGCATTTTGCCCTTGTTGAGCTGAAAAGGAAGCGCAAACTACCAGGCTGGCTAGAAGAACGAACAGTCCGAATCGTTTCATAAGCCCTCCCGCGCTGCGGCACAAGCCTGCATCGCAGAGCGATTATGCCACACGAAAGTTGTATGCGATTTCAGAAGGAACCGCTGAGGCTCAAGTCGCTCCTGGCTGCTTCGAGCGCGCCCCACGGAAATAAAGGATCAATCCCAGCGCCAGCGAACCTGCGGTCCAACTCACAACTTTAAAGAGAAAAGCCCCGCGATTTGCTGATTCACCCGGAGGATACAAGGAAACGCCAATCGACAGCAGAGTGACCACAAAACCAAGCCCGCTAGCTATCCACACCCCCAGCTTCCCGCCAGGAACCAGAACGGCGTGCGGATTTTCTGCACGGTCCTTTCTTCCTGCCAGCTTTATTGCAGCAGCAAACATGTAGAGAAATGGAATGAAGTACAAAATGATCGCCGCATCAATGAGCACCTGATAGGCGCCGCGCGTCGTTTCGTTAATCTGGCTCACGCGCAGCACCACTGCGGACACGACAGCTTGCACCAGAATCGAAACATACGGTGTGCCCCAGCGCGGATGAATCTTTCCAAACGCTTTTGGCAGATAACGATCGACTCCCACAACAAATGGAACCCGGGCGATGCCCGCTACCGTGCTTCCCACTCCCCCCGCATTCCCCACAGTGACCAGCATTGCTGCCAATACCCCGAAAAATCCAATCTTCAAAGCCACGGAGGCAACTGTAATTGCATGAAACACGCCGCTCTTCGGATCCACGTCTCCCAACGGCACCAGAGCCAGCACGCTAACCGTCCCTGTGATGTACATGGCGGCGATGAGCGCACCAGCACCGAGCGCGGCGCGAGGCAGAGTGCGTCTGGGATCCCGGATTTCTCCGCTCATCGCCGAAACGAGCTCGAGCCCTGTGAACGCAAACGCAATCTGCGACCAGAAATTCACGGTGTCCCAGTTCCACACCGGCATCATGTTGGACCACGTGAACCGCGTCACCGAACCATGTCGCAGCCACATACTTCCCGCAAGCGCCGTCAGCATCAACAGCGGCAAGTAGGTCGAAACGCCTCCCGCGTTCTGCAGCCACTTCCCAACGTTCAGACCGATAATGTTCAGCCACACGGCAACAAGCAGCAATGCATACGATCCGATCTCCAGGTAGAGGCGGTTCTGCGACAAGACGACGCCTTTACCGCCAAGCACGTAAGCGCTCATGGAGACGCTGGCGAGCAGTAGTCCGGGAAAATAAAAAACGGTGTAAATCCAGTAGTTCCATCCAGCGACGAAACCATGAAAATCTCCGAACGCCTCTTTGGACCAAACATACAACCCGCCTTCTTCGGGAAAACGTGAAGAAAGCTCGTTGATGATCAACGCCATGGGCAGAAAGAAGAAAGCCGCGGCCAGCACCCATAAACTAATCGAGGATGTGCCGTTGTGCGCCGCGGCGGCGATCCAGCGCGGCCCCAGGACGGTGGCAATGTTGAAGAGCAGAACGTCCCAGAACCCCATTTCTTTGCGAAGCTGCGTGATGGAGTCGGGAGAGCCGTTCGCGGCCGGGCTCACAGAGTCACATCCAGAGCAGGAATGAGCTCGTCTTCTTTGCGGAAAAGGACAATAAAAGGGTCGTCGGAGCTCTCAAAGCCGGCCCACGGCCCAAAATAAGTCACGCGGCCTTCTTGCAGAAAAACGACAGTATCGGCAAGCCTCTTCGCTAAATGCGTGTCATGCGTAACGACGATTGATGTTTTATGGAATGCGCGCTTCAATCGCAAAATCAAGTCGCCCATGTGTCCCGCCATGATGGGATCCACCATGGTCGTTGGCTCGTCGTACAGAATCGCCTCGGGATTCTGCGCGAAGGCCCGCCCGATGGCCACCGCGCGTTTCATGCCGGTCGAAAGCTCGGTCGGTGGCTTGTCAAGCACGTGGTCCACTTCCAGCATGTGGGCGATTTTTGAAACATATTCGTCGATGTCTTCAGGAGTCAGCCCCGGCTGGCCGTCCAGCGGAAATGAAATATTCTCCCGCACCGTGAGCGAATCAAAAAGCGCGCCCGATTGAAACACCATGGTCACTTTGCGGCGTACCTCCGCGAACTCGGCCTCAGTGTGATTCGTGACGTCTTCCCCGTCCACAATGACATGTCCCGCATCCGCCTTCAGAAAGCCCATGATGTGTTTCAGCGTGACGGACTTCCCCACGCCACTGCGCCCCATGATCACGCAGGTTTCTCCGTGCTTCACGGTAAAGCTGACGTGATCCAGCACCGGCCGCTCGTCGAACGCCTTGCACACGTCGCGAAACTCGAAAAAGTTCTCCGAACGAGGGTCGACGTAGGACTGCCCCACAAGGTGGGATGCATCTTCGCTGGGGAAATTCAGCTTCGTTGGTCCGCCGCGGTTGATGTTCAGCAGATCGGTCATCTTCCTTCCGCTTCCACGATCCGCCGCGCTTCTTCGTACTCTGCCGGAGTGTTCATGTTCCAGAAAAGCCTTCCAGCTTTATCAAATCGTTTCCAATCGCTTTCGTCAACAACTTCCATACTCACGCGTTTCATGGCCTCGGTCACTTTTCTCACGCCGTCTTCAAACGCGTGCTGCAGCTTGCCGGTCGCGCCCGTGTGCCAGCACGCGCAGAGCGGCTCAAGCCCGAGCGCGGACTGCGGCACAACTATTGCGGCGCCACTGGCGAGGGCGCGCTCAGCAAGATACGCAAGCCACTCGCGCGTGAGAAACGGCATGTCGCAGCCAACGATCAGGCGCCAAATATCCCCTCGATTTCGCGCGTGGGCATCCATCAGAGCGGTAATAATGCCACCAAGCGGTCCTTGGCCCGGCCAGTGGTCGTCCACAACCCGCTCACCAGAGTCCGCATAGCGCCCAAAAGGCGCCACCACGCTCACCGATCCGGTCGCGTCCTTCACCAGCCTGCACATCCGCGCCAGCATGGTTTCTCCGTTCAATTCGGCGCGTGCCTTGTCGAAACCAAAGCGTGTGCTTCCCCCTCCGGCCATCACATATCCATAGATTGCGCCGCCGACCCAGGTTTCTTCGGCCACGTTTCACTCTTCTTCCAGCGGTTCGCGCCCCGGCCTTCGAATCCCTAGCTCCCGCAGCTTCTCCTGCAAGCTCTGCCGATGCAGCCCTATCGTCGCCGCCGTGCGCGAAACATTCCAGCGATGCTCCGTCAGCTGTCTCATCAAATACGCCACTTCAAATTTTCGCTTGGCCTCCCGAAAATCCCGCTCGCCCATTCCATTATCCGGCTGGTCGCCGTCGTGCTTCACGGAAATCGCTTCGCCGTGCACTACCTCCGCCGGCAAATCCTCCACGCCAATGTCCTCCTTGCGGCAAAGCACCACGCTGCGCTCCAGCGCATTCTTCAATTCGCGCACATTGCCCGGCCAATCGTACTTTTCAATAGCGGCCAACGCTTCCCGGTTCAGTCGCGCCGTCCTTCCTAGCTGCGCACCGTGTATTTGCAAAAAGGCTTCAGACAGCAGCGCGATGTCGCCCTTGTGCGCGCGCAACGGTGGCAGGTCGACCGTCACCACGCGGAGCCGGTAGAACAAGTCCTCGCGAAATTTCCCATTACGAATCTCCGCTCCCAGATTCCGATGCGTCGCGCTGATCACCCGCACATCGACGGCAATTGACTGCGTCCCGCCAACCCGTTCGATGGTGCGGTTCTCCAGCACGCGCAGCACTTTCGCTTGCGTCACCGGATTCATATCTCCGATTTCATCCAGAAAAATTGTTCCGCCCGAAGCCAGCTCAAACTTCCCCTTTTTTTGCTGCGCCGCGCCCGTGAACGCCCCACGCTCATAGCCAAACAATTCCGATTCGATCAGTGTTTCCGGCAGCGCCGCGCAATTCACCGCCACATACGGCTTCCCCGCGCGCGGCGACCGCGCGTGAATTTCCTGCGCCAGCAAGTCTTTTCCCGTCCCGCTCTCTCCCAGTATCAGCACCGTCGAGCCCGTCGGCGCCACCCGGTCCGCCATTTCGAACGCGCGCCGCATTTCCGCCGATCGCCCAATCATTTGCCCAAACTGGCCTTCAGTGGCCATACGCCGGCGCAAATCATCGTTTTCTTTTTCGAGCGTCGCCAGCTTCAGCAAATTCGTCACGCGTTGCCGCAGCTCATCCAATTCGAATCCTTTCACTAGATAGTCCGCAGCGCCAAGCTGCAGCGCCTCAACCGCCGTTTTCGCCGTGTCCAGCGCGGACACCATCAGCACCGGCGTATCGCTTCCTTGCCCGCGCATCCATTTCAAAAACGACAATCCATCCTGCCCCGGCAGCACCACGTCCAGTAGAACCAAGTCCGGTCGCTCGCGAGGCAGCGCCTCTCGCGCCGCCTCTGCGGAATCCACTTCCGCGATTCGATATTTCGCTTCCAGTGCCCGCCGCAAGCCGTATCGCGCCGCCGGCTCATCATCCACAATTAGTATCGTCTTCATGATTTCGCTTCCTTACGTCGTTGCGTCACTGCTTCCTTGTTTCTTCCTCGGGCAGGGTCACCTTGAATCGCGTCCCATGCCCATTCTTCACTGGACTCTCCCAATCCACTTTCCCGCCAAACTCCGCCACGCGCCGCGCCACAATCGCCAAACCCAATCCCGTTCCCTGCGATTTCGTGGTGAAGAAGGGCTGCAGAATCTTTTCGCGCAACTCCGAGGGGATTCCCGACCCATCGTCTTCCACAACCACACACAACTTTCCGTCCTCCCGCACGACATTCACCCTCACGTGCCCTCCGCGCGGCGTAGCCTCCAGTGCATTCACCACCAGGTTCGACACAATGTCATTCAGCGCTTCCGCAGTTATGGCAACACGCGCGCTGCCTCCAGAAATTGCCGCATTCAGTTTCAGCCCGCGCCGCGCCGCCTCATGCGATAAGACCGTGGCCACCTCCTCAATTACCGCCGCCGCATCACACAGGGCCGTGCCGTTCCCTAGGCGCAGCGCCGGCCGGCTGAATTGCAGCAATTGATTCAATTTTGCCAAAAGCCTGCCAATTTCCTCGAGCACCATCTTCGTCTCGGCGCGAATCGATTCCGGCAGCTCCGGATTCTCCAGTTGTACTTGCAAAATCGTCTTCATCGAGCCCAGCGGATTCTTCAAATTGTGAGAAATGCTCGCTGCCATCTGCCCGACCAGCGCCAATCGCTCTCGCTCGGCCAATTCCCTTTCCAACCTCAGCTTCTCTTCAATCAGGCGGCACAAATCCAGCGCTCCCAGCAACTGCTCGCACAAAAACTCCAGCGCCGCCCGCGTTTCTCCGGAGATTGTTGCTCCATGAGGTTCTGCGTGAAGCACCCCCTCGTTTTTTCCCTCGCGCAGGATACGGAATTCGTGCGGATCGAAAGCGAGCGCCGCTTTAGGCTCTTCCGAACTCGAGTTCGCTTTTCGAACGTTTTCTCCGTCTGCTAAATCCAGGCGAACTTCACGCAGTTCGAACTGCTCCTTGGTCCTCCGCTCAATAAAACTCACGAGCCTTGCCATATTCCCTTGCCGCGCCTCTTGCTGGATTTTCGCCATCAACTTCTGTACCCGGTCCATTTCCAGTTGCGCCGCCTCTTTTAGGCTTCGCCCCAATACCCGCTGCAGCGGCTCAATGAAAATCACCAGCACGAACAACAGGATGGAAGCCGAAGCCTCCGGTGGCAGAAGCGGCTCCAACCACAGGCCGAGGCGCCGAACCAAGCTTAGGTAGAGCAACGCCAGGAAAGTCGCGGAGACTGCATAGAGCAGATTCTTCTGCCTCCCAATCTGCAGGAAGTTCCTCCGGTACACCAAGTCAATGAGCACCGTGAACGGCACGATCGGGAGCAATGAAAAGGCGCTCGCCAGCTCATCACTGGTTTGCGTCGAAATGGGAAGCTGGGCGAGATGCAACATGCCTGCGGAAAGCAAGGCCATGACGAAAAACACCAGCAGCATCCAATGAAAATAGCGCTGCGCCCTGTCCGGAGCAGTCGTCGCGAAGCGCCGCTCCCACCCGGCACACCAAGCCAGCGAGATGACCAGCAGAATAGCGAAGCCCTGCCCCAAAAAGCTTCCGGGCGCTATGAAGTTGAAGTGCGCCTCTTTCAGAAGCAGCGGAATGCGATGAAGCACCAGATGCAATCCAGCAAGATAAAAGAGCGCCAATACACCGCGCTTCCATGCCTTGACCTGAAGCAGACCGCGCGTCTCCGCGTACTCCATGTGCAGATGCAGCAGCAGGGCGGGGGACATACACAGCCCCGCTGAGATGATAACGATGGCAAAGGCTTCGACCCCCGCGGGTGGTTGGGCGTAGTGGATTTGCGAGTTCAGTGCGAGCAGCGACCCACCATAGAAAAGAAAAAACGCCACACACAGAAAAAAGAACACGCGCTCGAAATTGCGCTGCCGACGGTACCCCAGAATCACCACCATCCAGAAAAGCTGAATCAGCGTGCCTAGGGTGTAGCCAATCAACCGGAGATAGAGCAGCGGACCCACTAGTCTGCTCCTCAAAAACCTTGGGTGAAGAAGCGCTTCAGGAAACTCCCTGAATCCTACTCCCTGCACGAAAGCAAGGCAATCGCCAAGTGCAAGGTTTTTCTTGCACCATGTAACTATATGTAATAGAAAGGCTTAGCCTAACGTCCCGCTGAAGCTGGATTCTATGAAAACGTCAGGGAAATGCTTGACATGGCATGCTTTCATGCTATATTAGCAGTCGGTTGCGAGGAGTGCTAACACACTCTTCCGCTCCCAACACCACATTAAAGCCGCTAGATCACCTACGGAGGTTTTTCAAAGATGGCAGTGCATCTAACCCCGCTCCACGACCGTGTCATCGTGAAGCGCATTGAAGAGAAAGAAACCGTCAAGGGTGGCATCATCATCCCTGACTCCGCAAAAGAAAAGCCTATGGAGGGCGAAATCATCGCCGTCGGCCCTGGCAAGCGCGAGAAGGGTGAGTTGATCCCTCTCGACGTCAAGCCCGGCGACCGCGTCCTCTTTGGCAAGTACAGCGGTACGGAAATCAAGATCGAAGACGAAGAGCTCCTCATCCTTCGCGAGGAAGAGATTCTGGCGAAGCTGAGCGGTGCCGCCAAGGCTGCCGGTTCACGCAAGTAGTTCGTTTCAGGTTTCGTTTTTCTAGTTTCGGTTTTCCAATTTCGCATTTCGAGTTTCGATATCAGGAGGAATAACCAGTATGGCGAAGCAGATTGTTACAGGTGAGAATTCCCGCCAGGCGATCTTGCGCGGCGTGAACGCTCTTGCCGATGCAGTGAAGATTACCCTCGGCCCCAAGGGCCGCAATGCGGTGATCGAAAAGAAGTTCGGCGCGCCCGTCATCACCAAGGACGGCGTGACCGTGGCCAAGGAAATCGAGCTCAAGGATCCACTCGAAAACATGGGCGCGCAGATGGTCCGCGAAGTCGCTTCCAAGACTTCCGACGTTGCCGGTGACGGCACGACCACTGCCACCGTGCTCGCGCAGGCTATCTTCCGCGAAGGTGTCAAGACGGTCGCCGCCGGCGCCAGCCCCACGGCTCTCAAGCGCGGCATCGAGAAGGCTGTCGAAGTCGCCGTCGAGGAAATCAAGAAGCTCCACAAGGATGTCAAGGGCGACATGATCGCGCAAGTCGGCACCATTTCCGCCAACAACGACAAGCAGATCGGCGGCATCATCGCCGAGGCCATGAAGAAGGTGGGCAAAGACGGCGTCATCACCGTCGAGGAATCCAAGACCATGGAGACCACCCTCGAAGTCGTGGAAGGCATGCAGTTCGACCGCGGCTACCTTTCTCCCTACTTCATCACTGACCCGGACCGCATGGAATGCGTGCTCGAAGATGTCCGCATCCTCATTCACGAAAAGAAAATCAGCTCCATGAAAGACTTGCTGCCTTTGCTCGAAGGCATCGCCAAGGCCGGCAAGCCTCTCCTGATCATCGCGGAAGAAGTGGAAGGCGAAGCGCTCGCGACTCTCGTGGTCAACAAACTCCGCGGCACCTTGCAGTGCGCTGCTGTCAAGGCCCCGGGCTTCGGCGACCGCCGCAAGGCCATGCTGGAAGACATCGCAACCCTGACCGGCGGTAAGGCCATCACGGAAGACCTCGGCATCAAGCTCGAGAACGTGAAGATCGAAGACCTCGGCCGCGCCAAGAAGGTCACCATCGACAAGGACAACACCACCATCGTTGAAGGCGCGGGCAAGCCCTCGGAGATCGAAGGCCGCGTCAAGCAGATTCGCCAGCAAGTCGAAAACACCACTTCCGACTATGACAAGGAGAAGCTCCAGGAGCGCCTTGCCAAGCTCGTTGGCGGTGTCGCCGTCATCAAGGTTGGCGCAGCCACCGAAACCGAGCTCAAGGAAAAGAAAGCTCGCGTTGAGGACGCCATGCACGCCACTCGTGCGGCTGTCGAGGAAGGCATCGTTCCCGGCGGCGGCACAGCGCTCATCCGCTGCCTGGCCGCGGTTGAGAAGCTCAAGCTCCACGATGACGAGGCCGTTGGCGCGGGCATCGTGAAGCGCGCGCTTGAAGAGCCAGCCCGCCAGATCGCTCACAACGCCGGTTCGGAAGGCGCCGTCGTGATTGGCAAAATCCGCGAATCGAAGGAAGAGAACTTCGGCTTCAATGCGGAAACCGGCGATTACGGCGATATGGTCAAGATGGGCGTTATCGACCCGGCAAAGGTCACCCGGCTGGCGCTGCAGAATGCAGCTTCCATCGCGGGCCTGATGCTCACCACCGAAGCGCTTGTTGCCGAGCTCAAGGAAGAAGCTCCGAAGGCTGCTGCTGCCGGTGCTCCCGGCGCTGGCGGCATGGGTGGCATGTACTAAGACCCAACTCAAACCTCCATCAACGCCAAAGGGCGGTCCGGTTCCCCGGCCCGCCCTTTTTGCTTTTGTTGGGCTATACCGGCGGTCCCGACATTAGCAACACAGGAGTTCTGTGCATGGGAACTCTTCGACACTCCGTTCCTCCAGCCGTTGCTGGAACTGTCCTGCTTTTCTGCTTAGTCCAGCTCCCGGCACAGATACCCGGCGAGCCGACAGACCTCGACCGACGCTTCGCTCGGCATTTCCCCGAGAGAGCGCCGGCGCAACTTGAATTTGCGGAGGCCGCAGAACATAGGCCACTCGTCATCATCACCAATTCATATCAGTTTTCGATGACTGCCTATGTCGTGCAGACAGAACCAAAATCAGCGGACGACAACTCACAAACGTTGATCCACGACGCGCTGACACGAATAGGGGGCTTATTTGCCCCTATTCCCAAGGGCCTGAGCCATAAGATCGGCATTCCCCATGTCGAGGGCGCGCCCATGCCGGACGCAAAACTAGTAGCTGCTGTTTGGGAGGATGGAAGCACGTTTGGGTCGGACGAATTGCTTGCCCGAATATCCAACAGCCGCAAGGCGCTGGCAGAGAGCTATGACCGCGCAATCGCCATATTGCGGAATGGATTGGATAAGAATTGGACTGCAGAGGAATATCTCACCGCCGCGCTGCAACTCAAGCCCCCAACGCTCTCACGGATGGCCACGGTGGAAGAGGCCCAGGCCGTGTCGCAGAAGTTTATAGTGCAGGGCATCCCCAGCCGCACGATCACCGACAATATCCAGCACGCGGTCCAGCAAGATCGTTCCCCCGCCCGTGTCGCGAAGTTGGCCCAGATTCTTCTCAGACAGTTCGAGGAGTCTCGCGATTCTCTCCGGAAGGCCCTGAGCGGACCATTTCCATCCACCGATCAGCCAATGAACAAGTGACGTCTGGTTGACATACTTTTGCACCCGGAGTACTCATTGTTTTTTGAAGGCCTTGAATGTTCGAATACAACAACCCCGTCAGGCCCAATCCACTCCTATCGAAAATAGCAGGACTATCACTATTTCTTGCCATTCTGCTTCGTATTTTTAGCTCCTTCGCAAATACAGAAAAAGCCTTTTGCGTCTGCTTCTTGATTTGGGGCGTTCTCTCTCTAATCGAGGGTTTCTCTTCAAAGAAAGCAGAGAAATCTGCGCGCGATGAATTGGCCATTCGGGAAGAACCAAAGGAGAAACTCGAAATCCCCATGTGGTGGAAGGCATTTGGCTCGCTTGCGGCGTTCAGCCTCATCACCGTATTTCTCGGACTCTGGCCTCTCGGAGGCCTCGGCATTCTGCTATGGCTAATCAGCTGGTTTGTTTACGATTTCATTGAGTCGAGCCGCTTGGGTAGACGCGGATTGACAACCCTCTCGTTGCGCTAGCCCCACCCTCTTCCTTGCCTCTGCTCCCCTCCTCCGCTACACTCTCCCTGCTTCAGCCGCAGACTCCTCAGGGGGGGAGCCACACAACATGCCTGGACTTTTGCAGCGCTTCCTGCCCCGCGAAGAGGGTTTCTTCGACCTTTTTGCCAAGCAAGCGGCCAACATCAACGACGGGGCCAAGGCCCTGCTCAAAATGCTGACGCATTACACCGGGGTACCCGAACAGGTCCAGATTGTTAAAGCCTTCGAGCATGAGGGCGACGAGATCACTCACGCCATTTTCACCAAGCTCAACCAGACCTTCATCACCCCCTTCGACCGCGAAGACATCCACGAGCTCTGCAGCCAGCTCGATGACATCATCGACCTCATCGACGCCGCCGCCAGTCGCTTCGTTCTCTACCGCGTCGATTCGGTTCGCCCCGGCACGCTCGACCTTATCAGAATCCTGGTTGCGACCACCGCCGAAGTCGAAGCCGCGGTGCGCTCCTTGGAAACGCCGGACAGCGCGCTCAAGCACTGCATCGAGATCAATCGCTACGAGAATGACAGTGACCGCGTCTGCCGCACCCTGATCGCCCAGCTCTTCGACGAGGAAAAGGACTCCGTCCAGATCATCAAGTGGAAGGAGATTTACGAAGTCATCGAAACCGCCGTCGACAAGTGCGAAGACGTCGCCAACGTCATCGAAGGCGTCATCCTCAAGAGCGCCTGAGCGACGATGACCAGTTTCTCGCTCCTCATCATCGTCGTCTTCCTGACCCTCACCTTTGAATTCTCAAACGGTTGGCATGACGCCGCCAATTCCATTGCCACCGTGGTCTCCACACGCGTCCTGACCCCTTTCCGCGCCGTCGCCTGGGCCGCCTTTTGGAATTTTATTGCCGCCTTCTTCTTCGGCACGGCCGTCGCCAGCACCATTGGAAAAGGCCTCGTCCAAATCGACTTGATCAACCAGCAGGTGATTCTCGCCGGCCTCCTTGGCGCCATCACCTGGAACCTCACCACTTTGATTCTCGGCTTGCCCACCAGTTCTTCGCACGCCCTCATGGGCAGCTACGGCGGCGCTGCAGTGGCTTACGTGGGGTTCAAGGCGCTGATTCTCAAGGGCTGGATCAAGCCCGTTCTTTTCATTTTTCTGTCGCCGATCCTTGGCATGGTGCTTGCCATTCTTCTCACGACTCTCGCCAGTTGGATCGTCCGCAACCAGCGCCCGCTGAAAGTCGACCGCTGGTTCCGCAGATTGCAGCTTTTTTCCGCCGCGCTCTTTAGTCTTGGCCACGGCACCAACGACTCCCAAAAAGGCATGGGCATCATCACAGCGGCCCTGGTTAGCGGCGGCCTGCTTCACACCACGGCGGGAGGGAGACTCCCCGTCCCCTTCTGGGTAATCATCTGCTGCCATCTAGCCATGGGCGGCGGCACCATGGCCGGAGGCTGGCGCATCATTAAGACCATGGGCCAGCGCATCACCAAACTGACTCCCTTCGGCGGCTTCTCCGCCGAAACTGCCGGCGGCCTAACCATTGTCGCCAACGCGATCTTCGGCATTCCCGTCAGCACCACGCACACTATCACCGGCGCTATCGTCGGCGTCGGCGCGACTCGCCGTCTATCCGCCGTGCGCTGGGGCATCACCCGGCGCATCCTTTACGCTTGGGTGCTCACCATCCCCGGCGCGGCCCTTTTCGGCGCCGTTCTCTTCAAAGCTTTAATCCACGTCCTTCCTTAGATCCAGCTCTGCCGGTCTCGTTTAGCTCTCAAAAACCTCTTGGCCTTTCCGCTTTGTTTTGTTACATACTCCGTCTCGCTCAAAGGAGGTCCCCATGAGCAATGGAACCATGCCGGCCCCCGAAAGCTCTTCAATATCGAATCTCGCTCTTCTAATCCTCCGCGTAGCGTGCTCGCTCCCCGTTCTCTACCACGGCAGCGCCATTCTGTTTGGAGCTTTTGGCGGTCCAGGTCCGCAGGGCTTCGCCGCTTACCTCCATCTTCCCGTGTCGGCAGGCTATCTGGTGGGCTTGGCGCAATTTGCCGGGGGCCTGGCAATTCTCCTTGGTGTTTTGCAGCGTATCGGATCGGTCTGCATCATCATTGTCATGATCGGTGCTATTTACCTGGTTCACTTGGCGCATGGCTTCGATATCGGAAAAGGCGGCATGGAGTTTGCCCTTACCGTCTTGCTCGTCGCCCTAGGCCTCTTGATCACCGGCTCGGGTGCCTACTCGCTTCGCGGCATCCTCCCCGGCGCTCTCAAGAATCTCTGAGCCGCTGGTCATCTCCCCCTAAGGCAAGGTTACGGCTTGTTCGGGCCCTGCCATTCTTTTCTTCAAGCCTACATGCCACCTCCCTTCATTGCCGATGCGCGCACTCCATTGGCTGGGAGTGCAAACGTTTTCACTCTTGATGGCAAGACGTTGCACACCTAGCGCAAGATTCCGCTCTAAGCACTATGAGAATCAACGAATTGACGAATGCCTTCGTGGCAGTTGGAGTGCACGGAACACCGCGACTATGGGAACTCTGAACGAACGCGAAGCGGAAACCTTCCAGCTTTTCTTGAACGGCGAGCAGTTGTGGTCCTGGCCAAATGGAACAATTCAACTCGGTCAAAGTTTTCCCGACTTGGCCATCGTCAATCGCCTCGTGATCAGCGGCCTGCTGGATCAGAACTATCAGCCCACCGAGCAAGGGCGCTCCGCCCTGCAATCCTGGTTGAAGTCGAGGGAACCTAGGAGCTTGCCACCTTCTGATCTGCTCCCTTCCCCAGCCCAATAGTCGCTAACCTTCCTGTTGGAACAACAGCGGGAAAAACTGTCCGCCCATCTTCTCCCCACGAGCAATCACGGGAACGCCTTCGAGCAAGGGCTCATTTGCATTCGACATCACGCCATCCAGAAACACGTTGATCACCGTGGCGCGCCGCGGCAGCGGCGTATCGTTCGCGCCGGAGCCGTGCATGGTTCGCGCGTGGTGAAACGAGCCTTCCCCTTTTTTCATCTCAATCGCCACCGGCTTGAACTTCTCCTGCAGCTCCTCGGGCAGACTGCGGCGGCTCTCTTCCAGCCCGCCGGCCAATACTGGCTTCGGCAGGTCCGGCCACTTGTGGCTTCCCGGTACATAATGCAAACAGCCGTTTTCTCGCGTGGAGTCGTCCAACCCAATCCAGCACGTGAGATGCGCCAACGGCGTAGTTCTTGTCCAGTACGAATAATCCTGGTGCCACGCCACCACTCCTCCATGCCGCGCTGGCTTGCAGAAAAGCTGGTCATGCCAGAAGCGCACCGCGCCGCCCAGCAATTGCGAAGCCGGCACCAGGAACGCGGGATTCCACAACAAATCATGAAACCCAGGCAGCACGCGCCACGCGCCCAGCGCGTGAAAAAGCACGCGATTCGGATCCGTCGATTCATTCGAATGATATTCGTGGAACAAATCCCGCCCCGCGTGCCCCAGATTCATCAGTTTCTCGAGTTCGCCGCGCAGAGCTTCCACCTGCTCGACGCTCAAAATGCGGATCCCTTTCAGGTAGCCGTTTTCGCGAAAGAATTCGATTTGCTCCGCGCTGAGGCGATAACGGTCCAGGTCCTCGGCACGGGAGGTGCGCGCCAGCAGCATCCCAATCGGACGGTGGTGCTTCGACAAATCTTCCGTCATGTTCTCCATTTCCGGTCTTCCTCGATACTCTCTCGAACGCGGAACGTCGTAATCTTGCGAATCACCGCCAGCGGCAGCGGCTTCTCCATCCGGGAACAAATTTGTCAAATCGCAAGTCATACGGGCGGGACAAAAAGGAGAGAGGCGCTCGGC
Source organism: Acidobacteriota bacterium (assembly GCA_003223295.1). Lineage (GTDB taxonomy): Bacteria > Acidobacteriota > Terriglobia > Acidiferrales > UBA7541 > Acidiferrum. Next base: position 86,632 of record QHYM01000099.1, read on the forward strand.
AACTTCACAAGCGCCTCCTCTACTGCGTCAACGTAAACCGTACCTCACTGGATCACCTCCTTCTCGGCGAGAGCGCCGATATCGACAAGTAGTCGCATGGCCCGAGTATACCGCGGGATCGCGGAGATGTCAGAACAAGGTGATCAGTCAGTTTGGATTTTCTTAATCGTGACAATAGGGGCCAAAATTCAAACTGGCCGGCTACCGAGGACAACCTTTCCTTAACCGTTTGGGTTGAGCACGCAAAAGCCAGTTTCCGCTAACCCGTCTACTTCCTAAGTCAGACGTACATCAAAGAGCGATCCCCTAAACCCGTGTTGTGCCAAGGATGTCAACAGAGCCACCGTCGATTCTAAACGGCTTACAAAAATGCTAAAACCTTTAGATGCACCACTTACAAAAAACAGGGGGGAAGGGGTCACGCTCCGTAATTTCGGCAATCTCCCGCCGCGCTTGCCAGGGGACTGCAAGCGTGTGGGCAGATTCCTCTGCTCCACGAATCACCAGTCACCAGTCACGAGTCCGCAGCCACGGCTAGCTTGCTTCTTTCTTTTCTTCCACTTATAACTTAAAACTGAGGACTGAGGACTGACGACTGAGGACCAAAGACTCTCCCTATGCCTGAAAAGAACTCACCCTTCGCCACCGTGGAAGAAGCTGTCGAAGAAATCCGTCAGGGCCGCATGATCGTCCTCGTTGACGACGAGGACCGCGAGAACGAAGGCGACCTCACCATGGCCGCCGAGAAAATCACTCCCGACGCCATCAACTTCATGGCCAAGTACGGCCGCGGCCTCATCTGCATGCCGCTTACCGAGGACCGCTGCGACGACCTCCACCTCCCGCTCATGTCGCCCATTAATACTTCCGTCCACGGCACCGCCTTTACCGAAGCGATCGACGCCCGCGTCGGCGTCACCACCGGCATCAGCGCCTCCGACCGCGCTGTCACCATCCTTACAGCCATTGACCTGAAGACCAAGCCGCAGGATCTCGCCCGCCCCGGCCACGTTTTCCCGCTGCGCGCCCGCACCGGCGGCGTGCTCGTCCGCGCCGGCCAGACCGAAGCTTCCGTGGACCTCGCGCGCATCGCCGGGCTCTACCCTGCCGGGGTCATCTGCGAAATCATGAACGAGGACGGCACCATGTCTCGCGTGCCGCAGCTCATCGAATTTTGCAAGGAACACCACATCAAGATCTTGACGGTGGCGGATTTAATTCGCTACCGCATGCAGCACGAGCGCTACGTTCGCCGCGTCGCGGAAGCCACACTCCCCACGCGCTTTGGCGAGTTCAAGATGATCGCGTATTCAAGCGACGTGGATCATGACCAGCACATCGCGCTCGTTCGGGGCAACCTCGAGGGCACTCCGCCCGCGCTCGTGCGCGTTCATTCGCACTGCCTCACCGGCGACGTTTTCGGATCCACCACCTGCGATTGCCGCGAACTCGTGGCGCTCTCACTGGAGGCCATCGCCAAGGAAAACCGCGGCGTCTTCCTTTACCTCCATCACACCGGCCGGGGCTTTTCCGTCGATCCTGCCGAGGAGCCCGGCACGCTCCCGCAAATTCATTTTCATAAGCGCGGCCAGCTCGATCGCGAACCTGCTCGCCAGCGCATGGTCCAGCACGAAAGCGGCATCGGCGCGCAAATCCTCATCGACCTCGGCCTCAAGGATATTCGCGTGCTCACCAACCATCCGAAAAAAGTTGTCGCCCTCGAAGGCTACGGCATCACCATCGCCGATCAAGTCCCTTTCCGTATCGACCAACGCAAGCCGACACACCAAATCCTATGACCACAAAGCCCATCACAAATGCGTCATCCTGAAGCAATCCGACAAGGATTGCTGAAGGATCTCAACTGCATATTCTCTCCTACTGCAGCTCCATGCATAGCAGTTGGGCAGCCGTCATTCCGAACGGGGCGCAGCGCAGTGATCGAAGATTCCGACCCTGTCGGAAGGAATCTCTCATTCGGTTTTTCTGATGGTTTCTCTAGCGGTTTTTATGGAGCAGCAGCAGGCTTGTTGGAAGGCGCGTTCGGTGAATTCGTTCTTGCAACGGTCAAGTACTTGCGCATTTTTTTGAGGCGCTTCGCGCCGAGGCCGCGAATCGCTAGCAAGTCGTCAACGCTTTTGAAGGCGCCCTATGATTTGCGCATTTGCAAGATTTTTTGCGCGGTTGACGGGCCGATTCCCGGCACCTGCTGAAGCTCTTCGGCATTCGCCGTATTGATGTTTGCGGGTTTCGCCGGCTTCTTTTCCCCCGCGCTTGCTGCCGCAGAGAGGAAAAGAATCAACCAGCGGCAAAGGAGGACGCGCAGAGATGGAGAACACCACGCCATAGCGCGATATTATACAGAAGATAAGTACTTAACATAGTAACCTGTCGTCGCGACTAAATGCGGTTGCCTTGGGCGTCGAAGATCTCGAGTTCGCCGAAGAGCGCGGCTTGCGATTCGATTTGCGCGCGGTCGCCGACCAGCACGACTTGCAGGTTCGCGGAATCGAGATATTTTCTCGCCGTCGCCAGCAAGTCTTCGGACGTAACGGCGCGCACCTTGGCGCGATACGTTTCCAGGTAATCGTCCGGCAACTCGTGCTGAGCTACGTTGGAGAATTGCGTGAGCAATCCATCCTGCGTCGCAAGGCTCAGCGAGAAAACGCCACTCAAATAATTCTGCGCGTCGGCAAGTTCCGCGGGTGGCACCGCCAGGGACCGCAGCTTGTCCAGTTCGTAGAACATTTCCGTGAGCGATGCGGCCACCACATCGTTGCGCACCGCGGCGGAAACAGAAAAGAAACCGTGCTGGCGCAAGGCATTCACCGCGCTGCGTGGACTGTAAGTGTAGCCCTTGTCTTCGCGGATGTTCATCACCAGCCGCGAATTGAACGCGCCGCCATAGAGACTGTTGGTCAGCCCCAGCTTGATCCAGTCGGGATGCTTTCGCGTGATGGCGTGGCAGCCCGCGAGAATTTGCGTCTGCACCGCGCCGGGCACGTGCACAAGGTAGACGCGGCGTCCGCGCGGACTCGCAGGCGCGGGAAAGGTTCTTGGTTCCGGTTTTTTCCCGCTCCACGGACCGAACACTTTTTCGATGCTCTTCAGCATTTCTTGCGGTTCGAAATCGCCGACAAGAAGGAGCAGCGCATTTTGCGGCGTGTAAAATTCGCGATAGACCGACTGCAAATCTTCGCGCTTATACGCAGCGACCTGCGCTTCTGTCGGTGAAACGAGGGCATAAGGGTGAGCGCCAAACAAAACTTTGCGCAGACGCTCGTTCGCAAGAAAGCTGGGTTGCGTGCGATTGAGTTTCACTTCTTCTAGCTTTTGGCGCCGTTCGCGTTCGAAATCAGCTTCAGGAAACGATGCCTCCCTCGCCAGTTCCTGCACCAGATCCAGCAGCGGCTCCGCAAACTCCGACAAGCCGCTAAAAGAAACTGCGCTGACATCCGAGCCGGCTTGCGTGGAAAGATCTGCGCCGATGCGCCGCAGATCTTCTTCAATCTTGCGGCTGCCGCGCTTCCGGGTACCGGATCGGAGGACAGATGCGGTCATTTCCGCAAGCCCGGGAGCGCGATCCGCAACCGTAGCATTGCCGGAGCGGAGAAGAAGTTCGCCATGAAATTTGGGAATGGAATGCGACTCCGCGAGAATCACTTCCAAACCGTTGGCAAGCTGTTTTTTCGCGCGCTTCGGCCAGATGACCTCGCGCTCCGGAGCGAGCGGTGGCACACCGGTTGCGACTTCCACGGTTCGGGAGGCCATTACGCCGCTTCCTTGACACCGGCCCTTGCCGGAGTCCGAAACACAATCGCGCGTTTTTCGTTGCGCAGATATTTTTTCGCCCCCGAGTGAATCTCTTCGGGCGTCACCGCAAGAAATCCGTCGAGAATGGTGTTCACGAGCTGCGGCTCGTTATCAAAGAGAGTAAAGCACGCGAGCAAATGCATCAGCCCGTATTTCGGCATGTAGCCGCCGCGTCCGCTTTCAAGAGTTGCATAATAATCGGAGCGCCACTTCACCTTCAGTTGTTCCAATTCGTCAGCGCTGATTCCCTTTTCCCGCACTTCGCCAATCACAGCATCGAAAGCGGCGAGAGTTTCTTCGCTCGAGTATTCCGGCTTGTGCATAATCCTGGTTGTCATCTGCGTCGGCCCGTTGTAGCCGAACAAGTCATCGACGCCTCCCTCGATGTCAACGGCAATCTGCTTTTCCTGCACCAATACGCGGTGGATTCTGCCAGCCCTTCCACCGTGCAACGCCTGATCCAGCAAGGCCATGGCGCACCAGTCCGCCGTGCGACGCTTCGGCATCAAATAGCCGATGGCCATCGCCGGCAGCGTGCCAAATTGTTCTACCACGTGGCCGCGTCGTTCTTCGGTTTGTTCCGGCTCGGTGGGATCCGCGAAGGCCGGCGCCCCTCCGGCGGGAATGCCGCCGAAATGCTTTTCGGCCAGCGCCATGCCTTCCCCAGCTTTGACGTCACCAAGAAGGAGAAGCACGGCATTATTCGGGACATAGTAAGTTTTGAAAAAGGCCTGAACGTCGCCGAGGTGGGCGGCGTCGAGGTCCGCGAAATCACCGTAGAAATTGTGGGCGTTGGCCCAATTGCGGAACGCCACAGGAGGCATGTCAAGCCAAGGAAATCCGCCATAGGGTTCGTTCATGACGTTGACGCGGACTTCCTCTTTCACGACGTCGCGTTGATTTTTTAAGTTTTCCTCATCCACCTTCAGGGCGCGCATGCGATCCGCTTCGAGCCACAGTACGCGTTCGAGGGCGTTCGAAGGCACGGCTTCGTAATAATTCGTTACATCGTAGCTCGTGGAACCGTTCAGTACGCCACCGCTCGAATTAATCAGCTTGATGTGCTGCATTTTTGGCGCGTTAGCAGAACCCTGGAACATCATGTGTTCGAACAGATGAGCGAAACCGCTGCGTCCCTGCGGTTCGAGGCGGAACCCAATCTTGTAGTACACACCAACGGTCACGACCGGCGCCGTGGAATCCGGCGCCACCACCGCGTGCAAACCGTTGGCTAGTTTCTTGTGTTCTATTGCGATGTGCGGTCGATTCACCCGTATCCCCCTCGAACTTTGGCTTTCGGTTTCAGTGCAGCAAAAATCTTTTCCAACTCCGCAGTAGTCCCCGCGGGATCCTGCGCCAGCACGCGGGCGGCCAGGCGGTTAAGAGCTTCATAGGCTTGCGCGGTCTCTTCCTGCGAATCGCGCAAGGCGCGCAGGTGCGCTTCCACAATCTTATAATCGCCTCTATCGAGGGGCCCTGTCCACGCCGCTCGCGGTCCCACGCGCTGGAAATTGTCCAGAACCTGGCGTGTAAGCGGCAAGAGAGCGCGCACTGCTTCACTGCGGTTCATGCCGAGCGAAACGAGCAACTGAGTGGCGGCTTCGACCAAGGCCAGAACGTGCCCGGAAGCCAAGGCCGCCGCGGCGTGGTACAAGATTTTCTTTTCTCCCGCGACGCGCACGGGCGATCCGCCGAGCGCTCTCGCGATTTGCCTGGCCACGCGCACCGCAATGACATCTCCTTCCACCGCAAACACTTTTCCTTCCAGCGCGGGCACGCCAACTCCGCTGAAAGTCTGCAAGGGATGCATGCTGCCGACAGCTGCTCCGCACTCTTTCACGGGCGCGAGCGCGCGCGCATCCTGCGCGCCGCTGGTGTGCAGAACGACTTTGCCGTGCAACTCTTCGCCGCTCATGCGAGCGAGTTCGCGGGCGGCACTGGAAATCGCGTCATCGGGGGTGGCGATCAGAACGACGCGCGACCCAAGAACTTGACGTGTCAAGCCAGCGTGCGGCTTCCCTGCTCCAATGAAGCGAACCGCACGTCGCGAGGAGGCTTCACTCCGCGTAACGACCACGCCAATCTTCCAACCCAACTCGCGCAAGCGGCGCCCCAGCGCACGCCCAACGCGTCCTGCACCGATGATGGCCAGGCTCTGTTCCATCTCATGCTAGGATAACCTGAGGGTAACGCCGAGACCAATCTTCATGCATTTTTTAGGAATCGCGCTGTTTGGAATCGTCGCGTTATTTTGGCTCACCTACGGTCTCCGGGTTGCCTACGGAGCTATCCGCCTTCCGTGGGTGAAAGATTTCCCGCCCGCGCCTGATGCCGAGTGCCCGCGCATCTCCATTCTCTTTGCAGCGCGCGACGAAGAAGAAAAACTGCCTGCCGCGCTTGCGACACTCATGCAAATTGATTATCCCGGTTTGGAAGTCGTCGCGGTTGACGACCGTTCGCAAGACGCAACGGGACGGATCCTCGATGAGTTTGCGGCGACACATCCACGCTTGCGCGTTGTGCATGAGGAGCGCCTTCCGGAGGGCTGGCTGGGCAAAACACACGCTTTGCAAAAAGCATACGAAGCTTCTTTGGGCGAATGGCTGCTGTTCACGGACGCGGATGTACGGTTCAACCCGGACGTAGTGCGCCGCGTCGTTTCACTCGTCAAAGCGCAGAATCTGGATCATCTCTCCCTGTTGGGCGACGTGGAGATGGTGGGGTTCTGGGAGAAGGTCCTAATCACTTTTTTTGGACTAGGCTTTCATCTGGCGGCAGATCCCTCGCGAGTCGGCAATCGGCGGTCTTCGCGCTACGTGGGAGTGGGCGCGTTTCAATTGCTGCGACGCTCGGCCTACGAGACCAGCGGAACGCACCGGCGCCTGGCGATGGAAGTGATCGACGACATGAAGTTGGGAAAAATCGTGAAGCAAGCGGGATTTCGTTCCGGTTGCGCCGTGGCGCAAGATCTCGTGGCGGTGCGCTGGCACGCAGGAGTGGGCAATCTGGTCCGCGGAGTGACAAAAAACTTTTTCGCCGGAGCCGGATACGACCTTAGGCTCGTGACCGTGCAATTGGCAGCGTTATTGGTGATGGACATTCTACCGTTCGTTGGTGTTGTTTTCGGCCACGGATGGATTCGGGCGTTCAGCGCGATTGCTGTTCTGATTGCGCTGAGTTTCCATGTCGGCGTGGCCTGGGTGATGCGCGTATCGCCGTTATACGCGCTGACGCATCCGGTGGGGGCGGCATTGTTCTTTTACATGCTGCTGCGCTCGACAGTAGTGACACTACGGCAAGGCGGGATCGTCTGGCGAGATACGTTTTACCCTCTCGAGGAGTTGAAGCGCGGCGTGGTTTAGCTGGCGGGCTCCGTCGCCACGGGGGCTCGATCAATTGAAAATAGACCTGACAGGTCTTTTTGCTTGAGCGAGCGGATGCGGTCGCGGAGCTGGGCGGCCTTTTCGAACTCGAATTTTTTGGCGGCCTCGCGCATTTGTTTTTCGAGCTGTTGGAGCATTTGGGCAAGCTGCTGTTCGTTCTTGATTTCGGCGGCGGCCGCATCGAGCGTGGCATCGTCCACGGGCACAGAGACGTAATCGGCTTCGACGATGCGAGCGAGCTCCATGTCCACGGACTTCACGATGGAAACGGGAGTGATGTTGTTTTCCTTGTTGTATTCGATCTGCTTGGCGCGGCGGCGGTTGGTTTCGTCGATGGCTTGATTCATCGAGTCGGTGCGGCGGTCGGCATAAAGAATGGCGCGTCCTTCGATGTGGCGCGCGCAGCGGCCGATGGTCTGAATGAGGGAGGTCGCGCTGCGGAGATAGCCTTCTTTATCGGCATCGAGAATCGCAACGAGAGACACTTCGGGCAGGTCCAACCCTTCACGCAGCAGGTTGATTCCGATGAGCACGTCAAATTCGCCGCGGCGTAAATCGCGGAGAATCTTGATGCGGTCGAGCGTTTCTACTTCTGAGTGCAAATAGCGGCAGCGAACGCCGACTTCGGTGAAATATTCGGAAAGGTCCTCGGCCATGCGCTTGGTCAGCGTGGTAACCAGCACGCGCTCGCTTTTCTCTGCACGAATGCGAATTTCCTCGAGCAGATCGTCGACTTGCCCTTTGACCGGGCGTATTTCGACCTCGGGATCCACGAGCCCTGTCGGACGGATCACTTGTTCGACGATCACGCCGCCGGCGCGAGTGAGTTCGTAGGGACCGGGCGTTGCGGAAACGTAGACGACTTGATTCATGCGATGCTCGAACTCCTCGAAGGTGAGCGGGCGATTGTCGAGCGCGGAGGGCATGCGGAAACCGTAATCAACCAACGTTTGCTTGCGCGAGCGGTCGCCATGAAACATGCCGCGCACTTGTGGGACGGTCTGATGAGATTCGTCGATGAAGAGCAAATAGTCCTGCGGGACGTAGTCGAGCAGAGTCGGCGGGGCTTCGCCGGGCAAGCGGCCGCTGAGATGGCGCGAATAGTTTTCGATGCCGTGGCAATAGCCGATAGTGCGCATCATTTCGATATCGAACATCGTGCGCTGCACGACGCGCTGGGCTTCGACAAATTTTCCCTGCTTCTCGAGTTCCTTTTTCCACCAATCGAGCTCTTCCTGAATGCCCACAATGGCGCGATCGCGCTGGTCCTGCGGCATGACGTAATGCGTTTTCGGGTAGATGGGGACGCGCGAGAGATCTTCCTGGCCGGCGCGAACTTCGCCGGTGAGCGGATCGATCTGGCGAAGCGTGTCAATCTGATCGCCCCACATTTCGATGCGATAGCCCTGATCTTCATAGGTGGGATAGATTTCGATCATGTCGCCGCGAACGCGGAAGGTGCCGCGGCGGAGGTCTTCGCTGCGCTCGTATTGAATGTCGACAAAGCGCCGCAGGAGCGCTTCGCGCGAGGTCTGGTGGCCCTTTTCGAGCATCACGAGCATGCCGTAGTAGGCTTCCGGCGAACCGAGGCCGTAGATGCAGGAGACAGAGGCGACGATGACGACGTCGCGCCGTTCGAAGAGCGAACGCGTGGCGCTCATGCGCAGCTTGTCGAGCTCGTCGTTGATGGTGGCTTCCTTGTCGATGTAAAGATCGGCGGAGGGGACGTAGGCTTCGGGCTGGTAGTAATCGTAATAGCTGACGAAATATTCGACGGCGTTCTCGGGAAAAAAAGACTTGAACTCGTGATAGAGCTGCGCGGCGAGAGTCTTATTGTGCGCGAGAACGAGGGCGGGGCGATCGGATTGCGCGATGACCTTGGCCATCGTAAACGTTTTGCCAGAGCCCGTGACACCGAGAAGCACCTGATGCTTTTCGCCGGATTCGACACCGGAGAAAAGCTGATCGATGGCGGCAGGCTGATCGCCGCGAGGCTGGTAGTTGCTGTGCAGCTTGAATTTCATCGAGAGGGTCTCCTGCCGGTTGGCCGGGTATGGCAGAAACTTTCATTATACTCCTGCAGGCAAAATTCAGGTTTTTGCTAGGAAACACGGATAAGGCGCGGTTTAGGGCTGAGGCGGCGCTTGCGTGAGGAGCAAGACTTCCGACTGGCTCTTGGCGGCGACGCTGTAGTGCACGCCGTTGGAGCCATCGGCTTTGGCGACGAGGACGTCCATTTGCTGGCTGGCTTCTTCGGTGGCGCGCACGACGAGGCCGGTGGAGTTCGAGATATACGTGATGATTTCGTTCGAGCCCCTTGCGGTGCCCATGGTTTTCAGATTGTGGAGCTTGAAGTCTGCAGGAGTGGCGTCTTTCGGCGATGATTTCTGCACGAGCCTCGCCGCGGTGAGCAGCACGGCGCAAGTATCCACTGGACCGTTCGAAGGAGTTGCCTCCCCGGTGAGAGAGAGCTGCGCGGGACCACAAGGTTCGTCGCGAACGTAGGAAGAGTCGCGCGCCCAGCTTAGCGCAGCGATCGGGGAGGGAGCCTGCTCGGGCTGCTCGACTTTCCATTTGTCGCCAACCTTGGCGCGCTGCGCGGGAATCGCCCAGGCCATGGCAAACCGCGCTACCCACTCTTGCCAGACTTGTTGCTGCTCCGGAGTGAGGGTGTCGAGGCCAGTGACTTTCTCCGCGATGCCATCGGGAGAAATGGTGAATTCGATGGGCTTCCCTTCCGGCGCCAAGGGCTGCGCTTTGGATGGCGATTTTTCGCTGGCAGGCTTCGTGGCGGAGATGTTGCCATCCGCGCTGAGGAATTGGCATCGTGCATGAATCGCGGGCCTGCCACCCGCTTGTTGCAAATCCAGAATTTCAATTCGCAGCAAACCGTGGGCGTCAATCTGTGAATTGGTGGGAGCCAGAGGAACGACGAGGCTGCTCTCGGTCTTAACGTTTTTGTCGCTGCGGTAGCGGACCAGATAGGTGAGCGTTTGTCCGGGCTGCAACTTGGGAAGAAGGCTGGCGCGCTGATCGCGCGAGGGCGCGATGGGGGCGGCAGAAAGAAAAATGCCCACGGCCAGGAGTAATTTACGGTTCATAGACTGCACACAACATTCAGGATACCCCATTGAGGATACCGCGAAACAATCTACGCGGCTCCTTACCTTGAAGAACAAATTCTATTTTCCCGGCGCTTTCAGGCGGCGGTCGAAGAAATCGCTCGTGGCATGGTAGGCAGCCAACCAGTCGCGATGCAGAAGGAAATCGTGGATTTCGTCAGGAAAGATGAGCTGCTCGATCTCGACGCCTTTTTCGCGAAGGCGGGCCGCGAGGTCGATGGTCTGCGTGAAATAGACGTTGCGGTCGTCGTCGCCGTGAATAAACAGGACGGGAGACTTCCAGGTACTCACCGCTGTGACGGGAGAGGAATCGTGGGCCAATTTCGTGAGCTCGGCAGGGATATTTTTTCCGTCCCAGTTGTCGGTGGGCCAATCGTGGACGCCGTGAAGATCGACGCCGGCGGCGAAGAGGTCGGAGTTGCGTCCCAGGCCGAGCGCGGTGAGATAGCCACCATAACTTCCGCCCCATAGGCCGATGCGTTTGAGGTCGACGTCGGAACCGCTTTGCAGGAATTTTCCCGCGGCGACAACATCTTGATATTCGGTTGCGCCGCGACCAGCGCGGCCAGGCGCTTCGCGGAAGGCGCGGCCGTAGCCGATGCCGCTGCGGTAATTGAGCGCGAGAACGACGTAGCCGCGGCTGGCGAGATACTGATTCATGGCATAGGAATTCGAGTAGTAGTACATGTAGTGCCAGCCGAGAAGCATTTGGCGAATCGGCCCACCGTGAAGAAAAATCAGCGCTGGACGCTTGTCACCAGACTTCAAACCAGCGGGCACAAACAATTGGCCGTGGAGTTCGAGGCCGTCGGTGGATTTGAAGATGGCTTGCTGGGGAGTGACGAGACTGTCGGAAGGAAAATCTTTGGGCCAGGTGTCGGGTGCCAAGGGAGGCATCATGCTCGCGCCAAAGTGGCTGATGAGCGCCCGCGCAGGATGAGTGGCATCGGAATGCAAATAGGCAAACGTCTGCCCATCGCTTAGCATCACGGGGCTCCATTCGATTCCTTCGCCGCGGGTCCATTGAGTCGGCGAGCCGGAAGAAATGCCGACGGCCCACAGGTGTCGCCGATCCACGTCACCGCAATTGGAGTTGAAGAGAACAGTCTTCTTGTCGAGAGTGAAGGACCACTGCTCGACTTCACAGTTGCCGGGCGTGAGGAGTTTGGGCGCACCGCCGTCGGCGGGGAGCGCGTACAAATGCTGCCAGCCGTCTTCTTCCGAGGCCATCACGATTTGATTCTCGGCAGCCCAATTGAGAACACCGCCGCCGGTATCTTCGGCCATGTAAGGAAACGACGCTTGAAGCGTTGCGGCGCTGTGCCAGGTTTCTTTTGCGGTGCGCGTGGAAACGTCGGCGACCCAAATAGACCAGGGGCGCGGCTTGTCCGGAGCGATGAAAAAACCTTGTGGGGCGTCGCGCTCCTGGGCGGGGCGGCGCACGAAGGCGATGCGCTTGCCGTCGAGCGACCAGACAAAGTTGCTGTCGGAATCCACGGTGGGTGCGATGAAAGAAATGGATTTCCAGGCGACATCGTAAATGGCGATGAAGCTATGATCACCGCGCGCGGAGACAAAGGCGAGCTTGCTGCCATCCGGAGACCAGTGCGGACCGAAATTCTGGCCGCGCACGACGAGCTGCTGCGGTTTCTCCGATCCATCGAGCGGCACGATCCAGATTTGGCCGTCTTTGGTGTAGGCGATGGTTCCTCGCGTGGAAACGTCGGGTGAATGGCCGGCGTCGATCCGCTTGGGCTCACCGGCGGCCCAGGGAACGGTCCAAACGGCTTGTTCCGCGCCTGCGAGGAGAGTTCCTGGCCATCGTCCTCGTTGTATTTAGTGAGCTGTCGCGCGGCGAACCCCGGCGCTTCCGCAACCCAAATGTTTCGCTTGCCTTGCTGGTCGAAAACCCAGGCCACGCGATTACTGTTTTTTGCTGCGGTCAAATCCGACGGGAATGGAGCGCTCAGAATTTGTTCCAGCGTGAAGGATTTCTGGGCGTTTGCGCCCGCGCAGAAGGCAAAAGCAACCACGGCTACTGCCAAGGCAGAACGCTTCATCCTTTTCTCCTTTAATCCAGTTGAACATGGCCGAAAGCAAAAACGAGGACGTTCAAAAAGCTCAATTCACGATTTGCGGCTCCGGGATCTTCTCCACGGTGACGCGCAGCCCGTCGAGCGGCCCGGAAATCTTCAACACATGCCCTGTTGCGGAAGTTTTCTTTTGGCGTACCTTGGTTGTTTCCCTGGGCTGGGTGGAGACACTCAGCTCCGCGTCCGAGCCAAAACTGAGCGTGCCTTCCACAGAGGTTTGTTCAAGCCCCGCATCCAGTTGCAACCATTGCAAGACCATGCTGCGATTGCGAATCAGGAAGGCGCATTCCCCCGACGGCCAGCGTGAAATCCCGGAGCGCGCAGCGCCGTCGGCAACGCTGGCCGACAAGTCCCAGCCGCGGAGCTCCACCTTTTTCAGATTCACGACGCCGTGTCCATCCACATTTTTGAGCAATTCTTCGCGCCCAACTCCCTTGGTCTTCAATTGCAAGTTTCCGGAAGCCACGCCGCTCAAACGGTCCGCCATGCGCCCGGTTCCCGGCAATTTTGCGAGATTGACGCGGTCGAGATCCGCACTGACTTCATAAACCGGGCGCGGCAGGAAACTGGCGTCGATTCTTGCCCGGACTTGGCCTCCCGCCCATTCCGCTTGAGAATCGCGCACATTCACTTTCAAATCACGCAGGGAGCCCTGGGCCACGACATTCTCCAGTTTCAGTTTTTCAATGGTCAGGCGATTGATGCGGAGGCGACCCTCGGCATCCACACGCCGCACGAGCTCACTAGCGGGCGTCGACGGCGTCACTTCTCCCGAGAAGGAGTGCAGCAGCCGCTGAAGCCAGTTTGGCCGGGCGCGCGGGCCTACCCAGCGGTCCAGTTCGGCAGCATTCAAGTGGTCGACGTTCAGATCGAAGTGCCAATTCGGGGAATTCTCCCGATCGGTCGTGGGCTTTTCTTCGATAACTCCCATCCAATTTCCGCCAAAACCTTCCACTCTCAAAAGACGGACGGCATCACGCCCATCGTTCCAACCCAGGCTGGCTTCTCCCAGATTCAAGGGCTGATTCAGACCCGCGACGGTCAGAGAACCTTTGTTAACCCCCACGGTTCCACTCCAATGGCCTTTGAACGGCTCTTTCCACGCCCATTGCGTGGCAGCGGTAGCTTGACCGGTAAGTTCCCAACCGTGATTCACCTGCCGGCCCAAGGACGCGGCGAGCTTCAGAAAGTTTTCGACCCGAGAAATGCCTCCCTCAATGCTGATGCTTCCTGCATGAGTCTTCAAATCCTGCGTAAGGGTCAAATCCGCGGCATTCTCCATGGCCAGCGCCACGCGGCGTCTCTTAGGAGCGATAACGTCACGAGCATCTCCGCCTAGGGCGACGCGTACGGGGCCAATCACAAAGTTGGATCGCTCGCGGCCGCCGTTCACTGGACCGATCCGGATGGGCTCGACAAATCCCGGCACCTTGACTGTGCCCCCGTTGCTAGAAAGCGCGGCGGATTCAATAGTGAGCGGCCAGCCGCGCAAAATCATCCCACCAGTAAAATACGGATCGGCGGTAATGCCTTCGCCAACATCGGGACGGAAGGCGCGATACCAGGCGAGCAAATCCGAGGCTTGAACGCCCATCGAATCCAGCCGCAATTCCATTGGGGATGCGTTCTCCGAAACGTAGCGGAGCTTCCCGCGCAAGTTCGAGCGCAACCCTTCAACGGCGAATTGCTCAGCAAGCAAAGTCCCCGTCCCCACATTCCATCGCCCGATGACGTTCACATTCAAAGCTGGATTGCCCGAACGTTCGGTCAAATCCCAGCGGTGAATCTGCCTCGCACGCGCTTGCAAGGCATAGGTCCAGTCCCCGGGGCCATCCCCCGCAATCGCGGCGCTTTTCGCCGTGGCGTCGAGAGTGAAGAGACCGCGGACGCCGTAATCCTGGCCATGCAAAAGGCGGAACACATCGGCGAGCGAAGCTTCGCCCCAGTGCAACGTGACTTGCGCCGGTTGCAAGCGAGTGGAAGTTCCTGCCAGATCGCCGCGTACGCGGATGGTTCCCGCCGATTGGAGAAGAACACCGCTGCGCCATGGTTGGGCTGCGAGTTGAAGTTGCCAGCGGCCGGGAGAGACTTGTTCGACGCTGCCGGAAACTCCCGCGAAAGCAAATGGCAATTTATCGTTCTGATTCTTGAAATTGACGCGTCCTTCATCGAACTCGATCCGCTGCAAGTGGTTCACTGGAGGGGCCGGAGAGGCCGGCCCATAAATGGGTGGCCCTTGCGCGGAAGCAGCCTTCGCCGGGGGCAGCCACCGCTCGAGGTTCCACTGGCCTTGGAAGTTACGCACCAAAATGAGGCTTGGCCTGCTGAAGGACAAGGTTCCAAATTGAAAATGGCCGCGCAGCAGACCCGACCATCGCAGGCCCGCACTCAAGCGCTCCGCGCGAAGGAAATATTCGTAGCCGAATGCAGCGTCCTCGCCAACAGTGACTTCCTCGGCGTACAGTTTCAAGCTGGGGAAGATGCGCGCATCAAAGCTGCCAACTTGGACCGGCCGTCCAAAGGACCGCTCGAGATGCGCCACAAGATAAGCATGCACGCGATGAGTCCGCGCCAGGAAGGAGACCATCACCTGCAACACAACGACGGCCAAGACGATGGCCAGGCCAACCTTCCACCATTTCTTGAGTTTGCTCATGCCGTTCGGAAGTTTAAGAGAGTCTCTATGAAAAAGGTAGCGCCGGGTGCGGCCGGTCAGCCACCTAAGCTGCCGCTAGTGCACCGTATGGAGCATCCGGCTCCATCGCGTGCGCGTCGGCAGGTGCGCGAGCGTATCGAATACTCCCGCCAGCCGCGACCAAAAAGTGCTTTCCCCGGTGTAATCGCTGCTCTTTGCCTCGACCGACCAATAAATCAAGAAAGGACGCCCCATGATGGCGTCGTGGTCCACGAAGCCCCAAAAGCGGCTGTCCCAGCTCTGATCGCGATTATCCCCCATCGCAAAATACTTCCCCGGCGGCACGACAATTTCGTCACCGCGCATGAATTTCTTCATTTCATGAGCCCATTCGGGCTGAAGACCGCCAGCAATCATCTGGCTCGGCGGCGGGGGAAAGTTGTAGTTCAACGGGTCGTAGCGAGCGGCGGGATCATGAACAACGTAAGGCTCGTTGAGCAGCTTGCCATTGACATAGACAGCCTGGTCCACAACTTTCACGCGATCTCCCGGCAACCCGATCACGCGCTTCACGAAGTGCTGATGTTCCTGATAGGGGAATTTGAAAACGATGATGTCGCCACGCTGGAGCGGGCGGTAGGGCAGCAATTTCTCGTACCAGCCGCCGGTGCCGCCAAAAATGAACTTGTTGACCAGCAAATGGTCGCCAATGAGCAATGTCCCTTCCATGGAGGCCGAGGGAATCTTGAAAGCTTGCACAATGAAGGTGGTTCCGAACAAGGCCAGGATTACGGTAACGAGGAGTGATTCGAGATATTCGGAAAGAGTGGTCTCTTCCCGGTGCTCCTCTGGTTTAGTCACCGGCTGTGATTCCTGGGCTGGCGCCAGTGTTTGTTCAGACATGCTTTGTCAGCCTTTCACTCCTGTCCGCTCGAGTTGTTCCAGGGCGCTTCGCGCGGCCTGTTGCTCCGCCTCTTTTTTTGTGCTGCCTGCGCCTTTCGCCAGGCACTCTCCATTAACCCACACCTCGATCTCGAAAGTCTTCTGATGATCCGGCCCGCTCTCTCCCGCCAGACGATACTCCGCAGGCGCCTGTCCGCGCCCTTGGAGAAATTCCTGCAGCGCCGATTTGTGATCCGACTCCGCGATGCGTTCGCCGCGCTCTTCAAGCGCCTGCTCAAACAGATTCCGCTGCAACAGCTCCCTGGCGGCAATGAGCCCCGCATCCAGGTAAACGGCAGCCACCACGGCTTCGAACGCATCCGCGAGCAGCGTTTGCTTCTCGCGTCCGCCGGTTTTTTCTTCGCCGCGTCCGAGCCGGAGATGCTCTCCAAGCCGCAGTCGCCGGGCCGCCGCTTCCAAGGAACTTGCGTTCACAATACGGGCCCGGCTCTTGGAAAGTTGTCCCTCGGCCCATCCGGGAAATGCCGCGAGGAGGTATTCGCTCGCGAGCAACTCGAGGACGGCGTCGCCCAGGAATTCCAGGCGTTCGTTATCCGACAGATGCGTCAAATCCCCCGGCGCATCTGTACCTGCTCCGCGCAACTCCGGTAGCGCCGAGCTGTGGGTCAGTGCTCGATCAAGAAGCTCCGGATTCGAGAACTTGTGGCCCAGGCGCTCCTCTAACGCCGCATCAGCAATCCGCAAGGCATCTTGCATAGTACGCGGGCCACCCGGCTTACTTTGGCGCGCTCAACTCCGTAGAACTCTTCTTCTTTGTGTCGTCCGCCTGGGCTTTGCACGTGGCTTGCATAGGGCCAGCCATGGTCGCGCACTTATTGAAAGCGGTGACGGCATCGTCGAAATGCGAAGTGCTCTTGTTGGCCATGCCCAGCAGGTAATAATTCACGGGGTCGGGATTCGGATCGACTTTTACAGCTTCATCGAGCTCCGTGATGGCCTCAGCATTCTTTCCCCGGCGAATGTAGACCAACCCCAGCCCACTATGAGCCATAGCCAGATCTTGATTCTTCGCGGCGGCAAATTGTTCATCGGTCATGTTGGCTGGCTTAGGAATTGTCGGCGTAATCTCAATCGCCTGTTTTGAGTACTGCTCCGCCTTGACCAGCAACTGTGCAGCCTCCGTCTGGGGAGTTCCCGCGTGGATGCTGCGAGGAAGAGTCTGGGCCAGGAGCGCAAGCGTGGACACATCATTGGGAGCAAGGGCGATTTCTTTTTCCCCGTATTCCTGCATTTTCTGCACTTGCCCGTCTTGCAAGTAAACAAAAGCCAGCACGCCGTACACGCCGGACTTGTAACGAGTCTCGGGGTATTTCTGGAGGAAGGCTTCTCCCGCTTGGATCTTCTGTTTTGGATCGCTCGTCGGGACAGCCTGAAAGGCTTTGAACGCCGCGTCTTCCTCGGCGTTCACCGGCGGCGGCGCGCTATCCAAGGACAGCGGGGTAACATCCGGCGTTTTGGGTTTGTCGCTGGACTGGGCTGGCGGCTGGCTCTGTCCCCCCTGGCCGCTCTGGGAACCCTGGCTGCCCTGCGCTGCGGCCATTCCACAAGAGCCGAGCAATAATCCGGCTATGGTCAAAGCTTCGAACCAAAGATTCGATTTCCTTCTCATTCCTTTTCTCCTATTCGTCCCATTGCTTCCCCGAAGGTAAACGCTTGTAACAGACTGAGATCAAGTCATCTATGGCCGGACCACTTGCTTGTCGTTTGTAGATGCGGCCAGCTCCTTTTGCGCAGCCTGCCTGGCCTCCTCCGGTCCGCCTTCTACCGCCAGCGCCGACTCATACTCCGTTTTCGCCACGGAATTATTCCCTTCATAATCATAAATCCGCGCCAAGTAAACATGCGACCAAGCCAGGACTCTGGGGTCGCCTGTGGCTGCGTGCTCCCCAGTGGTCAAACGGCCAAAGACCTGCTTGGCCCTGGCCGCGTCGTGATCCATATAGGCCACCACGCCAATTCCAAACCAGGCGCGCGGCTGATCGGGATACTTGGTCAAGACTTTCTTGAAGGAGGCCTCGGCCGCGCGAGAATTCTTTGCGGCAATCTGCCGTTCGCCCTCGGTAAGGGCGGCGATAACCTCCGCGTCATTGGGCACTGTTGTTGGCAAAGTTCTTTTCGGACGCGCTACGACTTCCGCCGCAGCATCATCGGTTTGCGTCGCGTCGGCCGGAGCGAATTGAACCGCTGTCAGGCGCTTGGCCTCTGCGCGTTCGTCGATACTTCTGACCAAGTCAGGGAAAAAGCGCTTCATCGACGGTTCCGAGTTCTCGAAATTGGCCAAGGCTGTGACGAGCGGCCTCACGAGTACGTACCCATCGGCATCGTTGCGGCTCAATGCCGCTTCCCGTTCTCCCGGCGATATCCGCCTCATCCTCAATTCCACGGCACGGACGGTGCATTCCGCGAAATACGAGGGGAAATCATCCTTCAGGTCGCTGACGAGGCGAGGCGCTTTTGCCGCCGTTTCGTAGAGCGGGCGCTTCACTGCGACTACGTGGGGATACATCAGCGGGAGCGGATCAAGCATGAAATGCAGAAACGCATGGCGCACCACTTCCTGGGGAACGTCTTCTCCCCCGCTCAGCACCAGGGCATAGTGGTCGCCAAAATTCCGCACGTTGGTAATCCGCCCCACTAGCGGCTCGACGATAATGGTGAACTTGCGATGGCCGAAGGGATCGAGAATCTCTCGAAGATATCCCGTCGAGGTAAATACAATTTGTGTCAGGGGTTCATGCAAGCGCTGGATTTCACGGTTGTAAATCGGCTGCACCTGCCGCCAGAGAGCGCCAATTTTTTGTTCCTGGTAATAACTGGATAGAAGTTCGCTGAATCCCAGAAGGGCGATCACTTCGGGGGGCAATTCGTCGCGCCGCAAGAGCGGCTGAAACCCAGGAGCAGGCCCAGACACTAGGCCAAACCACAGGTACCTTGAGAGGGTCGCTCCGGGATCGCGCAATTCGTGCTGGCGGTAGAATTGACGCACGGCTTCCACCGCAGGCCCTTGCTGCTGGCGCAAGCGCTCGCGCATCTGCGCACGAAAGGCCGTCCAATTGTCCGAGCTGACGTTCGATTCAAAGCCCGCGGCAAGCAGCGCGCACATGGTGGTGAACATGGCCTCGCCGCCGTCCACGGTCACTGCGTTTGGTGGAGAAGTTTGTGCGCGCAAAGCCGCAGCAGGCGGCTCCGCTTTCGGCGGCACTTGAGACTGTGGTTGCGCCGAGGCCTGCGGGGCGGTCTGGGCAACAGCCTGCCCTGCAACGGTAACGCAAAGTCCCAAAATCGCTGTTAGTCGTCGTAGTTCTTTCATTCCGGCTGCCGCAGCCCTCACTCGGGCAATTCGCTTTCTTCGTTTCCACCTTTGGCGTTTCTCAGCATGGAAGGGAACATCTTGGAGCGGTCAATGTCCTCTCGCAATGCTGCGGCATCCTTTCAATCTACCGTTGCGCTCCCGCTCCCGTCAAGGAATCGCACACATTGGAATCGCGAGTGAAGGCCGGCGCCTTCGCGCGAGCTAGTGCAACGCTTGCCTCATGGAATCGCATCTGCTAAGAGTGGAAATTGTCGCACCCGTGGCACAGGATGGGCGTTTTAATGGCTCGCATTCCAAGGCAAGCAATTTTTATTACATTGGGATTTGCGCTCGCGGCAGCGGTTTTGCCGGATCCTGCACACGCCCAGCTTGTTCGCGAAGCCGCCCCCGCACGGCAGGACAGTTCGAAAACACCAGCCCCTTCCGGGAAAGTGCGCGTCTCGCAAGAGGTACAGCTCGCTGGCGACCAATCCTGGGTAGACACAGGCATCGACGTGCAGCCCGGCGAGCACGTGGTTGTCACCGCCACCGGCAAGCTGCGGTTTGGCGACGCCAAAGAAGACAATGGGCCTGACGGCCTCGCTCGCGGCTTTCGAGATCTCCTGCGCGTTTTGCCCTTCAATGAGGCAGGTCGCGGTGCGCTGATTGGACGTATCGGCGACAAAGACATCGCGCAGCCGTTTCTGGTTGGCGGGCACCGCGATGTGGTTGCGCCCATCGCTGGGCGTCTCGCGCTCGGAATCAACCAGCCGAGCGACGACGCCGGCAGCGGCACCTATGTTGTGCGAGTGGAAATCTATGCTCCGGATGGCGGGAAAGCGCGTGAAGTCGCTAAACAGGTTAAGTCTATCCCCGGCATCGATAACGCGCTGTTCTCCAAAATCCCGCGGCGCGTCAGCGACAAGCAAGGCAATCCCGGCGACATGGTCAACTTTCTGATTCTTGGTTCGGAATCGGCCATGCAGAAGGTTTTTACTTCGGCAGGATGGGTGAAAGTGGACGCCGACGTCAAGGACACCGTCCTGCACGGTCTGATTGAGAGCATTTCGAAAGAGTCATATCTCACCATGCCCATGAGCCAGCTTTACCTCTTTGGCCGCGCGCAGGATTATGGCTGGGCGCACGCCGAACCCATCAGCGTGGTGAGGACGCGCAACCATCTGCGCATTTGGAAGGCTCCGTTTCAAGTGCATGGAGAAACGCTCTGGGTTGGGGCGGCAACGCATGACACGGGATTTGAACGCGATCAGCGCAACAACGGCGTCACGCACAAGATCGACCCGGAAATTGACTTAGAGCGCGATTACGTGGAGAAAACTCTGGCCTCTACGGGCCTCGTCAGTGAAATCTCGCACTTCGTTCCCGATAACCCTTTGAAGGAAGCGAAGACGGCAACGGGCGGCAGCTTTCATTCGAATGGCCAAGTGCTTGTGCTGAAACTCGCTGAGTCTGCGCCCAATCCTTAGTCGCAGGTGCAGCTACTTGGCGGGTTCCAGTTCCAATGCGATCACTCGGTCCACTTCCTCTGATTGCGCTTCCGGCAGTTTCAGCACCAATCCCCCCTTGACCGTGCTGAACTCCACGCTGCTTCCATCGCGCAACAATTTCGCCGAACGAACGCTCCGCGGGATCCCAGCCAGCGCCAACACCGGCTGATTCCAGTCCAGCACGTGCACGTAGACCGTCGAACCACGCTGTGTCGTCACGCCCCACGGCCCGGCTGCGACCGGGCCGCCGCGCGTTCCGTAAATGGACTCGCCGTATTGCTTGGTCCATTTCCCCACTTCCGTAAGGCGCTGCACAAACTCTGGCTGAATCTCACCATTAGGCATCGGGCCGACATTCAAGAGAAAATTTGCGTTCATCCCTGCGGCGTGCACCAGGTAGCGGATCAAATCTGCGGTGCTTTTGTAATGATCATCCGTGATGCGGAATCCCCAGGAATCGTTCATCGTTTCGCATGTCTCCAGGGGCAGAGCACTCACACCTTGGTCCGGGTTGAAACCCGTCGTGTGCCCGCCGGGCAAATCCTTCTCGAACATCTGGAAATCCTCACCCGGAAAGGGGTTCTTGTGATGATTGCTGCCGACCAGGGCTTGCGGCTGGAGTTGATGAATCAGCCCGTACGTCCGCGAGAGATGCCAATCGGCGTCCGGCTTGTCCCACATGCCGTCGAACCAGATGCCGCCTATATCTCCATAGTTTGTCAGCAACTCGCGCAATTGCCCGTCCATGAAGGTCAGATACGCGCCCCAGTTACCGGAATCCGGCCTCCCGGCGTGATGTCCTGTTCGTCCGCGCGGGAAGTAGTCCTCCGAATGCCAATCCAGTTGCGAGTGGTACAAAAACAGCTTGATCCCTTGCTTGTGGCATTCCGCCGCGAGCATGCCGATGACGTCTTTCCCGTAGGGCGTGTGGGCCACGACGTTCCAATCCGTCAGCTTCGAATTGAACATTGCAAATCCATCGTGATGTTTTGATGTGATGGTGATGTATTTCATTCCCGCCGCTTTGGCGAGCGCCACCCACGCCGCCGGATCAAACTTCGTGGGATTAAAGAAATTCGGCAACTTCGCGTAGTCGGTGCGATTGACGGGCCGCGTTTCCATCACCCATTCTCCATCGCCCAGCACGCTGTACACGCCCCAGTGAATGAATAGGCCGAACTTCGCATCCTGGAACCATGCACGTGCCTTCAGGTTTTCTGGCGTTGGCGTGTAGGTTTCTTGCGCGTTTGCCGAAGAAACGCTGGCAACCGTCGCGCAAAAGATGACGGTGGCGAAGCAAAAGGATCGTAAGCGGAAATGCACGTTCATCGAGGCCTCCAGCAACTGAGCAACAATTATCGAGCGCTGGAATTCTACCGAAAGCTGCCAGGAAATCGACACATATTCCCGGTTTGTCGGCCTTCGTTAGGGAGGGCTACGGAATGAAGGAGTATGTGAACTTGATCGCGAAACGCGTCTCGCGAATCTGCTGCGGGTTCGCGGCCGCCAGGCTAACGAACTGCGTCCCCAGGTTGTAAATCACAAAAACGTCGCTGTCCGGACGGTAGTTATAGCGCAGCCGGATGTTGGCGCTGACCGCCTGCGTGTTCGCCGTATCCACTTGGATCGTGCTGCTGAGGCTCAGGAATCGGGAAAAGGAATAGTTGCCTTGCACACTCGCCAAGTCCACGGAGAAATTGCCTTGTGGCAGGCGGAAGCGGTTCCATGTTTGAACCAGAGATGCAGAGAATCTTGCGTTGGGTCGATAATTCGCCCTTACGCGAAACTCATTCAACTTCCCGCCATAGTAATCACCGAAACGCTCAAAGAAATTGTAGGTAAACCGCCGGTCTAGCCTCGATCCGTAAGTAAGCTGGTGCCGCGCGAAATGATACACGCCAATCGGAATGACCATGCTCTTGTAAATGTTGAGCGGCGTGGTGATTCGCTGCGTGAACACATCCGCGATATCGTCGTCGGTGTAGGCCCCGTTGTTAAATTCTGCCCGAAAGGTTCCCTGCCACTCCTGCGTCTGAACAATGCCGCGAGTGTCGGGCGCGTGAAACATGAAGCCTTCAAATTGCAGTTCGCGGATGCCTGCGATTCTCGGCCGCGTTTTGAAAGTGGCGTCGGCATATTCGCGATCTGAGTCGGCCGTCTCAATGAACCCCAATTCCGGATTGAAGTTGGGTCCGATTTTTCTCCGCGCTACTACTGCCTCTAGCCAGTTCGAGGTGTATGTCAGATCGGCCCCAACATCGCTGTCGCCGCTGAGCTTTCCCGGCGACTGGGTTTCGGCGAGGTGTCCACGGAAGACGATATTCCTAAGAAAAACGAGGCGCGAGTCCACACCGCCGGTTTGGTTATAAGCATCGAGCGCGTTGCCGGATCGCTTGTCAATTCCCATTACACCGATATACGACCCGCCCCACAAAGATTCCTTCATCCGCACAACCGCGTAATTCGCGTAGGGATTCGGGCCGCTCGAGCGTGTGTCTACTTCCATCACGCCCAGCGACAATCGTCCGATGCTTCCTGTCAATTTGGCTCCGCCATTGATAGGTACTTGCTGCCCGGTTACGGGATCGATCCCGATTTGACGGCTGAAGAACAACTGGTCGACAGCTCCCAGAGTGAAATCGAATACGCCCGCGTTCTCCAGAAAGAATTGCCGCTTTTCCGGAATAAAGATCTTGAAGGGCGTCAGGTTGAACTGCACTTGATCCACGTCGGTGTCTGCAAAGTCCGTGTTTCCAGTAAGGTTCAAGACAAGATTGGACCGCAGCCCATATTTCACGTCGAGTCCGCCCGTCAGCGGAAATTTGGCATTCTGACTGCCCTGTTTATCATATTGCGCCAGCCCATACGGCTTGACCACAAAGAGCCTTCCTGTCCCGATGTCCGTGATGCCCGTCAGTTCTCCGGCCTGCGAAACCTTGGTGATTCCAAACGTTCTTCGATACGCGCTCCAGAGGTCTTCTTCATTTTTCCTGCGAATGAAGCGTTTGAAATTCAGCCCCCAAATCACATTCTTCGATTGCGTGAAGTTCAGCGTCGTGAATGGAATCTCAACGGTCGCCGTCCAGCCATCCGAAGTGATCCGCGCCTCGGAAATCCAGACGCCATCCCATCCTGAATCAAAGTCAGTACCTTCCCCAATTCCCTTTTCCTCCACAACCAGGCCATCCATTTGTGTGCCCAGTGGATTGATTTGGAAAACATATCCTCCACGCCGGTCGTGATTCGAATCAATCAGGATCTCGAAGTGATCATCCAGGTCCTGGCTGACATCGCGCCGCAGTTGGGTGGCCACGATTTTGCCAGAGTCGGAATCGTAGCAATGAATTCCAAAGTAGACGGCGTGCCGCGTGTAGAAAATTCGCACTTCCGTCCTCTCCGTGGCGGGCTGGCCTTCGTCCGGCTCCTGCTGACGGAATTCCGCCACCCGCTGCGCTGATTGCCACAGTGGATCGTCGAGGGTGCCATCCAGCTTCGGCGCACGCTCGACGCGCGTTGCTTCCGCCGTAATTAATGTCGTTTGAATAGCGGGCCTGGTTTCATTTCTCTGTGCCTGCGCGAAAGTACGCTTCGGGAGAGCGAGCGCCGCCACAATGAGGCATCCCACCAAAAGGCGTCTCGGGCTTGGGAGCAGTTTTTTCACGGGAGTTGAACTATTTTCACGCTATCCGGCGTCTTGTTGCCTCACTGATAGCGCAAAAAGTAATGTCCCAAGGAGCCCAATGATCCCGGCTGTAACGAAGGGAGTTTCTGGCCGCACTTTCCAAAGCAGCCCTCCGATTACCGACGACGGCGAAATCGATAGACTCCGCACCAGGTAATACAGCCCCACTGTTCGCGCACGCAATTGTTGCTGAGCGAAGCCCACAATCATCGCTTTGCGGGAGGGCTCACCGATTTCGCGGAGCCCTCCGAGGGTAAACACAAAAGTCAGGCCCGCGAAGCTGTGCGTGAGAATAACCGCAACCGGATAGAACGCAAAGCACAAGAACGTCGCGACAACGAGAGCTTTCCGGCCAACGCGCTCCGCAAGCTTTGCCGAGGGCAAATAGATAAGGATGGACGTCAGCAGTTGAACGGACACAAGTACGCCGTAGCGGGGAAGCGTGATTCCGCTGACGTTCGTCACGTACAAAACAACGAAAATGTCCGCCATCCCTTCGCACATTCGAATCACGATATCCGAAGCCAGCAGCCGCTTCAGCGTCGGGTGAAAAGAGTTCCAAACCCCTCCCATTCTCACGGCGTCGCGGCCCATTCTGGGCAATTGCAGGGCGAGCAGCAGAGCGGCGGCAAAACCTGCCAACGCGAGAGTAATGAGGAGCCCGATTCGAACGCCTCGCGCAAGCCCCACGGCTCCGATCATCACGCCACCGATGAGCGGTGAGATCACCATCGGGATGCGCTTCAATATCGATTGAATCGTGAAGCCCATGGCGTGCCGCTCTTTCGGAAGCGCGTCGCCGATGGTCGCAAAAATGGTCGGCGAACCCATTGTCTGCCACGCCATCACGAAAGCTAGTCCAAGAAAAAGGTATGGCCAGGTAGGGCTGAAAAGATAAATGAGGTAGCCCGCCACGGTTGCCGCGAGAAACGTCAGGAAGGCTCTCCGTCGCCCCCAATAATCCGCCAACCATCCTCCAGGATATTGGTAAATCGCGTCGAAGAAATCTTCCGCCGTGCCGAACAGCCCAACTGCGGCAACGCTCGCGCCGAGCGATTCCAAATACTTGGGAAGAAACTTTTTCCAGAGCTCTTCGCCCAGCCCCACCAGCAACACCGCGCCGGAGGCCGCCGCGACGTTGCGCTCGATTCCCAGGGAGTCTGTGATTTTCTTCTTGATACTCGCCCCCCCGAAACCAGCCTCAGCGAAGTGCTCCGTTGGGTTTCCCGCGTTTAACCATTTCCTGGCAATACGCATAGAGCGCGTCATAAACAATCCACTCGGCCGCATTGATTTCATGGTCGTCGCGAAAATGCAAGTGGCGAAACCCTTCGGCAATGGCCTTCAAGCCCGCGCCCTCCGGCTGTTGCCACAACGTATTGTCCGTGTCCGCGCCGTTGACAATCTTTCCCAGCAGCACCAGCGCCACATCTCCGTTCAATTTGTACTTCTTCAGAATCGCTTCAAACGAGCACTCCTTACCAAGATGTCCCAGCTCCACATCGGGCACATCAAAAGGTATGGCCCCAAGTGCTTTGGCCTGACTCATCACTTCTTGCGAAGGCACAAAATGAAACTCCGCCTTCGGGTCCACGAACTTCCGGATCAACCACGGACAGGCCACCCGGTCTACTTTCACATGTTCCCGCGTGATCCAATTCATCTGCGCCCCCCAAATCCCGAATGAAAATAGGCATCGAGTGCAAAGTGTGATGCCTGGGCGACTTAAGCATACGCTTGCCTCCGCCGGAAGCCTCGTACCAGCTTGTTCTCTGGTAAGAACGAAGCGGTGTTATCCTCTCTTGGCCTTAGGGGAAGTGCACAATTGGGAAAAACTGTTGTTTGCGCGACTCTCCTTGCTCTCGTACTGATCGTCTTGACGATTGCATCCGTTGCTGGGCAGGCGCCCGCCGTTCAAGAACCCCGACCGACTGGCGAGCAAGACTGGCCCGTCTACGGTGGAGCGCCCGAGAACAATCACTATTCCAGCCGTGCGCAAATTAATCGTGAAAACGTCAAGCAACTCACCGTCGCTTGGAGCTTCGACGCCGGCGAAGAAGGCGGTCTGCAAACCAGCCCGATCATTGTCGACGGAGTTCTTTACGGGCTCACCCCGACCCAGAAGGTTTTCGCTCTGGACGCCGCAACCGGAAAGCAATTGTGGAAATTCGACTCAGGCATTCACGGCTCTCAGCCGAACCGCGGCCTTACTTACTGGAGCGACGCCAAGGACAAACGCATTCTCGTCGGCGCATCGAATTTCCTTTACGCTCTCGATGCCGCCAGCGGCAAGCCTATTCCTGGCTTCGGCAATCAGGGACGAATAGACCTCCGAGAGAATCTGGGCCGTGAGCCGGCAACCGCCCAATCGATTTATCTAACCAGTCCGGGAATCATCTTCAAGGACCTCATCATCGTCGGCGGCCGCCTGCCGGAAACGCTGCCAGCGCCTCCCGGCGACGTTCGCGCCTACGAAGTTCGCACCGGCAAATTGCGCTGGTCGTTTCACACCATTCCGCATCCCGGCGAATTCGGCTACGCGACCTGGCCACCCAATGCTTGGAACACTTCCGGCGCTGCCAACAATTGGACCGGAATGGCGCTCGATCCGGCGCGCGGAATTGTCTATGTCCCAACCGGCTCCGCGGCCTTTGATTTCTACGGCGGGGACCGCGCCGGCGACGATCTCTTTGCCAATTGCCTGATTGCTTTGAAAGCGGAGACCGGTGAAAGAATTTGGCATTTCCAGGCCGTTCATCACGACATTTGGGATCGCGATTTTCCTTCGCCTCCTGTGCTGCTCACGGTAAAGCACGATGGCAAAGCCGTGGACGCCGTTGCGCAAACCTCAAAACAAGGTTTTGCCTATCTCTTCGATCGCGTCAATGGCGCCCCTCTTTTCCCTATCGAGGTTCACAAATATCCCGCAAGCACTGTCCCTGGAGAGCATGCGTCCCCCAGGCAACCGCTCCCAGCGCGCCCCGCGCCTTTTGCCCGCCAGCTTCTTACGGCAGACCTCCTGACCAACCGTACTCCCGAAGCGCATCAATGGGCGCTCCAGCAATTCCGGAAATTCCGCAGCGAAGGACAATTTCTCCCCTTTTCTATCGGAGCCGACACCGTGGTTTTTCCCGGCTTCGACGGCGGCGCCGAATGGGGCGGGCCAGCCGTGGATCCGCAGACCGGCATCATCTACATCAATTCGAATGAAATGGCCTGGACCGGCGCACTCGCGCCCAACACCGGCAAAAATAGTCCGCGCTCCATCTATCTGAGCCAGTGTGGCGTCTGCCATGGCGAAAAGATGACCGGCTCGCCGCCCTCCATTCCGTCACTAGTCGGAGTGGGTGACCGCCTGACTTGGGCGCAGATCGTCCCTATCATCAAGAACGGAAAAGGCCGCATGCCCGGCCTTCCGAGTCTCACGGAAGATCAAATCTTTGCTCTAGTCGACTACTTGACGAGCGGTGAGAACAAAGAACTGAAAAGCGCGGCGCCGCCTGCCGCGACGAAGTATCGCTTCACGGGCTATCATAAATTCCTAGATCCCGAGGGTTATCCCGCCGTCACACCTCCCTGGGGAACCCTCAGTGCCATCGATTTGAATACCGGTGAATATGTTTGGAAAATCACCTTCGGCGAGTATCCTGAGCTTGCCGCGAAAGGCCAAGCAGATACCGGCACCGAAAACTACGGCGGACCCATCGTCACGGCTGGCGGCCTTGTATTTATCGGCGCAACGAACTTCGACAAGAAATTCCGAGCCTACGACAAATCAACGGGCAAACTGCTCTGGCAAACAACGCTCCCCTTTTCCGGAAACGCCACGCCCGCCACCTATGAGGTAAACGGCCGGCAGCTCGTCGTTATCGCCGCAGGCGGCGGCAAGGATCCCAAATCTCATTCGGGCGGCGTCTACGTCGCCTTTGCCCTTCCCCTCGAATCTTCGCAACCAAGTCCGACTCCGCAACCACAGCACTAACCTAAGCAACCTGCAGAGCCCACCTCAGCACTTCCCGGGAAATGTTTGCTCCACTCACAAGCAGCACCGGACAATCGCCGCACTCGTCACTCGACTTCAGCAGCGCCGCCGCGCTTGCCGCCCCCGCTGGCTCCGCCACTACATGCTCCTCTACAAGCAGCGTAGCAATCGCCTGCAGCATCTCCTCTTCGCTGACGAGCACCACGTCATCGACGAGCTTCCTCACCTCGCGGACGTTCGCAGCTTCCGGAGTTCGCGTCGCCAGCCCGTCCGCAATGGTGTCGCACGCCTCCGTGCCCACGACTTTGCCTTCCTTCCAGGAAAGGTAATACGCCGGTGCGCGCTCCGCCTGCACTCCAATAATTCTTAGCTTCGGCGCGATCTGTTTCGCCGCTGCGGCAATCCCGCGAATCAGTGCCGTATCGCCCATCGGAACGAAGATTGCCGTGGCCTTCGGAAGCTGCTCCAGAATTTCGCAAACAATCGTCGCTGGCCCCGCTGGCAGGTCCACATCCGTCGCATCATTCAGGAAGAACACGCCCGGTTGCTTCGCGTACTCTGCCGCCAATTCGAACGCCGATGCCAGATCGCCTCCGCCGCTCTCCACAATCACGGCTCCCAGCGTCGCAATTCGCCCGCGCTTCACCGGGTTGCAGTTCGCCGGCAAGAAAATCTTCGCGGCAATGCCAAACTCCTTTGCCGCATACGCCACAGCCGCCCCGTGATTCCCCGTGCTCGA
Source organism: Acidobacteriota bacterium (assembly GCA_003223295.1). Classification (GTDB taxonomy): domain Bacteria; phylum Acidobacteriota; class Terriglobia; order Acidiferrales; family UBA7541; genus Acidiferrum. The sequence continues at coordinate 115,844 of QHYM01000099.1, forward strand.
AGCCACCACTTCCCGCACAGTTCCCTTCTTCATCCTTTCCGCCAGCGCGTAAAGCGCCCCGCGCACTTTAAACGATCCCGTCGGCAGCTCTGTCTCCAACTTCAAATAAACGTTTTTCCCCACGCGTTCGCCCAGAAATGGCGCGTGGATGAGTCGTGTCGGTGCAAAATACTTCGCCAGAAGTTTCTGCGCTTCTCGAATCGTCGCAAGGCTTGGCTGTATTTGCACGCCCGGTCCAGCGCTCATTCGCCCTCGCTCCTTCTTGTCACCAGCTCCAGCTAACTTCAGCAGGCCCCAACTCCCTCGCACCCTTCTTTTCTGGAGGCCCCGCATAATAGCAGATATCAATTAAGCACTCGCCCGGCATCACGTCGGCAGGATCGTTTGCTTCTAAGTTATTCTTTCTACAGACCCTTACACCTAAGGCTTGCGACTTTTGTCCTGGCTGCGGGTTAGATATGGCAGGCGACCCCCACTGGCAAATGGTCGCGCTCGCAGCAACGCCCGGCACATGCCAGAAAGGTGAACATCATGCGTATCGCGCGCTTCATTCTCTCGCTTCTGCTCGCAGCAGGAATCCTGGCGATTCCCATTCCATCTCAAGCGCAAGTTGCTGTGGGCATCTCCGTCCGCATCGGTCCCCCGGTCTTGCCGGTCTATGCGCAACCCATCTGTCCCGGCCCTGATTACATCTGGGTTCCGGGCTATTGGGCCTATGGTGATGACGACTATTTCTGGGTCCCGGGCACCTGGGTGCTTGCCCCTGAACCAGGCCTGCTTTGGACGCCAGGCTACTGGGGCTGGAACAACGGTTTCTACATGTGGCACGCCGGGTATTGGGGACCGAGAGTGGGCTTCTATGGCGGCGTTAACTACGGTTTCGGCTATCCAGGCAGCGGATTCTACGGCGGCTATTGGCGCGGCCGCAACTACTACTACAATCGCTCGGTCACCAACGTCAACGTAACCGTCATCCACAATGTCTACGAAAAGAGGTTCGAAGAGCGCAACGTCACCCGCGTCAGCTTTAATGGCGGCCCGGGAGGAGTCAACAGACGGCCCGATCGGGATGAGCGCCGCGCTGAACACGAGCGCCACGTCTCCATGACCTCCGAACAATCTCGCCACTTCGAAGCGGCTCGCGGCGATCGTAACTTCCGGGCTTCAGTCAATCACGGCCGCCCGGAAGTCGCTGCAACGGAGCGGCCCGGCCGATTCGAACGTGGTCGCGATGAGGACCGTGGCAGAGGCGACGACCGCGGCAGAGGCAACGACAGGAACCGCCCGTCGGACATTCGGGAATCCAACCGTTCCGGAAGGCCCTTCGATAATAGCGAACGCAACTCCCATGACCGTCCGGGAAGGGGCCCCGAGAATAACGGCCGCGACTTCGATCGTCCGCCCTCGGAGCGGCATTCAGACCATCCGTCCTCTAATCCCAGGCTGGAGGAAAAGCACCAAAGAGATTTCGACAAGATGCAACGTCAGCAGGATGCCGACCGCCAAAAAATGCAGCGGCAGCAGGAGCGAGAGCAGCAGAAAATCGATCGTCAAAAGCCGAATCAAGGCCGTCAGGATCAGCTCCAGCGCCGCCAGCAACAACAAATGGACCAGATGAATCGCCAGCACGATCAGCAAGCGGAAAAGATGCAGCAGCGCCAGGAGCGCGAACATAAAGATAAAGGACAACAGAAACAGGAAGGCAAGCCACACGGCAACGGCCACGATCGGCCCTGAAAAGCTAGCCCTCGCTCGCCTGTAAGCCCACAAGCCAACAAGAGCCGGAAACACGCGACTTGTTTCCGGCTCTTGCCATTCTGTATGCCCTATAATGCCCTATCTCTCTTCATTTGCGGTCTTCGCAGAACCTCGCTGAGCGAAAACGACGCACGCGAAGTTTCAGGCTCGTACGAGGCTGACCCAGAAATGACCTTGACAGCGTAAGTTGAAGAAGATATAAGCTCACCCCAGTTGTCTAGACAACTGGGGTGTGAAGTGGAGTCCCTCAATCTCGACCGCCACAGCGTCGTTCCTCTCTATTTTCAGATTCAGCAGCATCTTCTTCAAGACATTCGCTCGGGCAGGCTCAAGGCCGGCAAACCCCTTCCTTCCGAGGAAGTCATTTCCAAACGCCTGCGCGTCAGCCGCATGACGGCACGGCAGGCCCTCAAGTCTCTTTGTAGCTTGGGCGTCGCTTATAGCCAGCGCGGCAAAGGGACGTTTGTTTCCGAGATCAAGTTGGAAAAAAACTTCCGGCAGGTGCAATCCTTCACCGAAGAGATGGAGGCTCGCGGTTCCAGGCCGCATTCCAAGTTGATTTCTTCCGAAGTCGTTCCCGTCGGGGAGGAAGCGGCCCTGGCCCTGCGCCTCCCGCCTGAAGAAAAAGTGATTCGCATACGTCGCGTGCGAGTAGCGGACGCGCTGCCCATGGGAGTGGAGACCACATGCCTGCCGCAGCCACTTTGCCCGGACTTGCTTGACAAGTTTGATCCCCGCACTTCGCTTTACCGCACGCTTTCACAGGGTTATGGAATCCATATCGTGCAGGCAGACGAAGTCGTGGAGGCGGGCCTGGCCAATTCGGAAGAGGCGCGGCTTCTGGGCATCTCGAAAGGAAGCCCCGTCTTTCTGTTTACGCGCACTTCCTATGTGCAAGGCGGGCAGGCCGTGGAGTACGTCAAATCTACATTCCGCGGCGACCGTTACAAGATTACGAACCGATTAGGGCAGTCCGGCAATGACAATTCTTCGGGGGGTGGCATGTGAACGTAGGAGTGAACAAAGTGGCATTTCTCACTGGCAAAAGCAGTTTTGGCTTGAAGTCAGCGATAGTGGGGGAACGAAGGAGGTTTTGTATGAAGAGCATGGCAGGCAAATGTTTGGGCGTGCTTTTGTTCGTGTTTAGCCTGAGTTGCACGAGCTTTGGGCAGAACACTACCGGCACAATTCTCGGAACGGTTTCTGACTCCAAAGGCGGCGCCATAGCGAATGTCACCGTCACGATTACGAACTCAGATCAAAATGTCGTCGTTCGCACCATTACTACCGACGAGCAGGGTCAGTTCACCGTCCCGCTCCTGCCGGTGGGACGTTACAGCGTCAAGGCAGAGGCTTCCGGCTTCAAAAAAGCAGTCCACTCCGGTCTCGTTCTGAACGTCAGCGACAAACTCGCTGTCAATCTCACACTCGAAGTGGGCGCCGTCAATGAAACCGTTACCGTGGAAGCCACTTCGCTCCAGGTTGATACGCAGAGCGCAACCGCCACCGGCGTAATTTCCGGCCTGCAACTTCGCGAACTCTCCCTCAACAGTCGCAACTACGCGCAACTCGTTCTGCTCGTGCCCGGCGCTTCCGATTCCGGCAACGCCGACCAGATTTTCCCGGGCGCCACCGCTCCGCTCGGCACAAACGTAATGAGCTTCCAGATCAACGGCAACCGCCGCGAGGAAAACAATTGGCAGGTGGACGGCGCCGACAATGTGGATCGCGGTTCTAACCTCACGCTGCTCTCCTTCCCCAGCATCGACGCGATCAGCGAATTTCGCGTCGTTCGTGGCGTGTATGACGCCGAGTCCGGTCGTTCCGCGGGCGCTCAGGTCAACGTTATAACCCGCTCCGGCACCAGCAACCTTCATGGCGGGCTTTACGAGTTTTTCCGCAATGACGACCTCAACGCCAACAGCTTCGTCAATAACAGCGCAAAGGTACGTCGTCCCCCGCTGCGCTATAACAACTTCGGTGGAACCCTCGGCGGCCCCGTCTATATTCCCGGCATCTACAAGCAGCGTGACAAAACTTTCTTTTTTGTGTCCGAGGAAGCGCGCCGCATCGTTACCTACTCCAATCCCGTGGCCACTATTCCGTATTCCGGCATGGCCAACGGCCAGTTCAACCACGTTGTTTGCACGCAGTGGGCAAACAGCAATGGCTCGCCAGGCGCATGTCAGGCCTACGGTACGAGTATTCCCTCTACCTCTTTTGATCCCATTGCCGCAGCCTATGTCAAAGACATGGTGAAGATTGATCACGTCTTCGGCCCCAAACTGACGGTCAATGGTAAGTACCTGAATGACACCAATCCGACCATCGAGGCGGGCGGTCTCTTTACAAGCATGCCCGTTCTTGGCATCGCCACCACAGCTACTCACGCGCCGGGGCATCAGTACAATATCGCCGCCACCTTCACGCCCAATCCGAGGTTCTTGATTGACGCCGGTTACCGCTACTCCTATGGCGCACTCATTAGCCACGTTACTGGTGCGGAGAACTTCTCTCAATCACCGGATGTCCAGACTGCCATCGGCAGCGCCTTCCCCTTCCAAAACCTGCTCGGTCGTGTACCTAGCATCTCTTGGCCTACTGGAGTGGCAACCAACGTCACCACTTTTGGTCCTTACAATGACTACAACACCAATCACACCACATACGGCAATGTGA
>QHYM01000412.1 GCA_003223295.1 Acidobacteriota bacterium
ACCGCGCACTACTTCAGGCGAAAGTCCAAATTTGTTAAACGACATCGCGGCTTCAATTTAGGGGAGTTGGCTGAGTTACAAGCTAAAAGTTAAAAGAGTTACAAGGTTCAAAATGGAAGATAGCCATCTTGGTGTCTGGGCAGACAGGCTTTCCAGCTTGTCAACTGCATAGCGACGCAAAGAAGCGTGCGCACTCCAAAGCTTGCGCGAAAAACGGACTGTCGCTGTGGGTTTCGCACGACAGTGCTCTCGGAGTGCGAGGCGTCCTCGCATCGCTTTTCATCACTCCGCCAAAAATACGGAAACAAATGAAAAACATTGACAGCTGTCCGGCATCCAGCTACGAGGAGCACCCCAAATCACCCACTTGCAATGCAAAAGAAATCCACTTCCTCACCCGGCTTGTTTCATTCGCGCGTTTTAATTGGTCTGCTCCTTTGCGCAGCGACAGCTTGTTTCATCCTGATCCCGACAAGATCAGGGCTGGCGTTCCTCCATTCCCAAGTGCCTTCGAATCCCGCCGTCGCGGGACTCACGTTTGAAGAACGGGTGTCGTATCAGCGAGCTATCGAAGACGTGTACTGGCGTCACCGCATCTGGCCCCGCAATCGCGGGGACCGCCCCGATCCCAAGCCGTCGCTCGACGCGGTGATGTCTCAGGCGCAACTGGAAGAGAAAGTCAAAGATTACCTGCGTAAATCACAAGCCCTCGAGGACTACTGGCAACGGCCCATCACTGCTGAGCAGTTGCAAGGAGAAATGGATCGGATGGCACAGCACACGAAGCAGCCTGAGGTGTTGCAGGAACTCTTCGAAGCCCTCGGGAATGATCCGTTTGTCATCGCCGAATGTTTGGCACGGCCAGCATTAGCGGAACGCTTGGTAACAAACTGGTATGCCTACGACCAACGAATTCACGGCCAACTAAAACAACGCGCGGAATCTGAGCTGCGGGCGCATCCTGGTGGCCAGCAAATGAAACAGCTCAGCGGTAAATACAGCGAAATCGAATTGGTCAAGAGCGATGACGCCAAAGAGGCAGCTAATCGCGCCGCTGGACACGCTGTCAGATTAAACACCCATGAATGGAATGAGACGGTGCAAAAACTGGCGGCAATCTTCAATAAGCCTGAAAGCGATTCCACCGATGGTAGGGACGGACTGCCAGGCCGTCCGCAAGTATCGGCGCGCCCGGCGGTCGCGCCCTACCAAACCATTCCCATAGGAAAGGTAAGCTTATTGCAGGAAGACGAGACTCGTTACTACGCAACGGCCGTGATCGAAAGAGGTAATAATCATTTGAAGCTAGCTACAGTTTCATGGCGTAAAGAGCCGTTAGGATCTTGGCTGGCCAGAACAGGAAGCGAAGTTCCAACCGCGATAGCAGCGCCAAACGCTAACTATACACCTCCTTCAATATTAGGCGGCGGATGCGTCGATAACACCTGGGTAGCCACCGCTGCTCCACCCGAGGCCCGAAGCCGCCACACGGCAGTCTGGACTGGCAGCGAGATGATTATCTGGGGAG
>QHYM01000154.1 GCA_003223295.1 Acidobacteriota bacterium
TTGGTCGCCATGTTGATATGCCATATCTCGCGAGTGAACGACGGCGCCAAAGTTGCCGGCTACATTTGCGGGATCGTTGTGGTTGCGCACGGAACGCATCCATGGTCCTACGCGGTCCTTCGTTTAACCGAGACCGTCCTCGGGATTGCCGTGGCTGATAAGCTTCGTTCCCAAGGTAATTCAGATCGACGAAACGGACTCCACTGGCGAACGAGTTGACACATTGGTTTCAGCGAAAAGAAGAGCGGTTCCGAATAAACCCCGGACTTAAGGGAGGAGCGTAAAAGGAACGGTATATGGAGTGGTTGGCGAAACTCTTTACGAAGTATCCCGAAATGGCCGTTTACCTGGCGGTGGGTATAGGGTATTTGATCGGGCGGTTAAAGTTTCGTGGTGTCGGACTTGGTGTGGTAACAGGGTCTTTGTTGGGAGGGATCCTTATAGGGAATTTTTTTCACGTGCCCGTGTCCGACCAAGCCAAATCGCTCGTGTTCCTTCTATTCCTTTTTGGAATCGGTTATTCCGTGGGGCCTAGTTTTTTTCAAAACCTCAAAGGAGACGGCTGGCGCTGGGCCGTGCTCGGTGTATTTGTTCCTGTCATTGGCCTCTTGACAGCGTACACGGTCGCTCATTATTTGAAACTTGACCCAGGCTATTCCGCTGGTTTGCTTTCTGGATCTTTGACGGAGTCGCCCGCAATCGGCACTGCAAGCGAAGCGATACGTTCCCTATCCCTACCCGACGAACAAAAGCAGCTATGGATCGGACATATAGCTGTAGCGGACGCGATCTGCTACATCTTCGGAACCTTAGGAGTAATCTGGTGCTGTAGCAGCCTCGGGCCGAAGCTTCTTCGTTTCGACCTGCGTGCGGAATCGAAGAAAGTCGAAGCAAGCCTGGGAATCCAGCGCTCGAAGCTTGGCGTTTATTCTGCATGGCAACCCATAGGCTTTCGCGCGTATAAAATTCCTGAAGACGGGCTCGCCGTTGGTACAACAGTCGCGCAGGCCGAAAAGTCTGTACCCGGTGTCCGCCTCTTTGTGGAGAGGATTCGGCGCAAAGGGGACATCTTCTCACCCGTCGGTACCACCGTCCTCGAGGCGAATGACACGGTCGCCGTGCTTGGCCGTACCGAATTCATGATCAAAGCACTTGGTCCTTCGGCGCGTGAGGTCGCTGACCCCGAACTACTCGAAATTTCAGTCGTGTCCTTTGATCTTTATATCACCACCAAGACCATCGCGGGCAAGACTCTCCAGGAGATCGTTGATGGTGTCGAAGAGGCTCGCGGCGTTCTGCTACGCGGCATTACGCGCGGTGGCCATGACATTCCGATCGGAACAAACACGGTCATCAAACGCGGCGACACACTCCATGTAACCGGATCTGAAACTGCAGTCGAGAAACTTGCCCCGGTAGTTGGCAGGGTGATTCACCCAACGGACGAGAGCGATTTAGCAGTGCTCGGAACAGCCATATTTATCGGAATATTGGTCGGGGCCGTGCTCACAATACCGGTGGGCCATCTGAGAATAGCGCTGGGCACTAGCGTTGGTACTCTCCTCGCCGGGGTGATCGTTGGTTGGGCCCGGTCCGTGCGTCCTTGGTTCGGAATAATCCCAGATGCCGCGATTCTCTTTATGCGCTCGATTGGGTTGGCAGCGTTTGTGGCTATGATTGGGCTAAAAGCAGGCCCGATCTTTGTGCAGGCGGTTAGAGAATATGGCTACATCCTCTTCCTTGGAGGAATCGTGGTGACGCTCATACCTCTAATTATGGGTCTCTTCTTTGGCCGCTACGTTCTTAGACTCAACCCGGCACTATTGCTAGGAGGAATCGCCGGCGCTCAGACGATGATCGCGGGCGTTGCTGCGGTTCAGGAGAAATCAGATAGCCCGGTTGCCACACTGGGGTACTCGTACACGGCGGCCTTCGGCCACATCTTTCTGACGACTTGGGGAACCATTATCGTCTCTCTCATGACTTGACTCACTTCGATGACACCGCAGTTCCTCGAAGCGGCGGGACGCGTTGACGAGCAGGAAGGTGTTCCAGGGCTAAGCTTATGAACCCAGCGAGATTACTTATGCGGGTAACATCTTTGCTCTTCTTGTGCCTTTCTGTTTTCGTCCTTATGCATTCCGCGCAGCAGAATCGGACATTCACTGTGGCCGGACATTCTGCGGAGATCCCCGTTACCGAGATGGGCGGACGTTCCTACGTTGAGATCGAAGCATTGGCGCGGCTTGCGAATGGTTCGCTCGGCTTTAGGGGCAATCAAATCGTATTGACATTGCCTCCTTCCAACGCAAATACGTCGACGACAGCCGCACCGGGATTTACAAAGGAGTTCCTTAGGGCGGGCATCGAACAGATGTCTGTGATTAGGGAATGGCGAAGCGCTCTGATCAGCGCAGTCCAGCGTGGATTCCCGATAACCGACGATTGGATGAAGAGCTTTAGTGACCGAGCGCAACACAACCTCAGATTGGTCTCTCTGGCCGCATCAACCGAATCGGACAAAAATGCATTCCAACTGCTTACCAACGAATTCAACAACATGAAGCAGTTGAGCGATCGATTTCTCGACGCAAACAAGTCGAGAACATATACCCGTAGTGATGCGCTCGAGAATGATCCGCTAGACCGACGAATATTGAATTGCGGGCACGCATTCGCTGCAATGGCTGCGACTGGCCAGTTTTTGGACGACGGTTCGTGTCGATGAGTTCCAAGAATCTCTTTGAGCACCGCTCGGTCCATACTTTCGGGTCTCGCTCTTGGACTACATCTTGCAGATCTGTTGCTGGGGCCTCTTCCACAAGCAGCGAGCGACGCGCAGCGTAGCGGGGCGAGGCTAAAGCTAGCGGAAACCCAAGAGCAAGCTGACCAGCACAAAAAGGCCATCGCGAATGGTGGCCATCTGGTCTCTGCGGTTCTGTTCTTCATGGAGGCGGGAATAGACACCAACGAGACGCCCAAGCTCCAAAGCCAGGGCCAGGACGATCGCGAGGATTGAACCTAGGACCCACGGATGATTGAGAATAGTTTCCGTTTGGCCGGTCCTTTTGCAAACTGAAAATCGTGAAGCGCTCAATTCGTGAGCAGATCTAGTTTGGTCTGCCAAGCCAGGTGTATTGCCACGCAACCGAGATATTCTGAAAGTTGCCTCCGTACTTGATGTACGCGCCATTGTTGTAGCTGACCTTCATGGACTGATGCTTCGATAGAGGAACCGAGGAGGTGAAGCCCACACGGGAGTTTCTTTGAAGAGTACCGGGGCTTTGCACGCCGTTAAGGCTTGTGCTCCCTCCGACCCAGTAGTTTGCATCGAGTGAGACCCACAGCCGAAGCTTAAAGTCGTAGCTGAGGTGCCCTTCAAAAGAACCTATGGGACTCTCTGTCTGTGTGTTGGTACCAGGTGAAAACAGGTTGTGTGAGAAAAACTCAGGGTTCGTCGTGAAGAACCAAGCTCCTCCGTACCCGTCGAGGAGCCAATGGCCCCACCGCCTTGAGTAACCGAATTCGGGCTTGAAGGCCCAGCGGTTGGTTCCGAGATTGATGAGTTTTGTCGGGTCATACTGGCCCGTCAGGAGTACGACTTTCATGCTCACGCCCAGAATAGTCTTCTGGTTCCAGTTCCTGAACTCCTGAACGTTCATCGCTGGGCCGCCTTTGAGATTTACCGAGAATCGAAGTGATACAGGCAGGAGGCCGGAACGGTACGCTAGGGTTTCTGCACCGACTACATTCCCCCGGAAGTTGCCAACGCCGTACGGCAGCGAAACCAGGACATTGGAGCTACGTCCAAAAAAATTTAGTGAATGCGAGTAATTGAATACCGAAACGTTAAATCTCGCCCTTGCACCTGTAATTGGGACCGTTCCGTCAAAGGTTAAGCTTCCGTCGAAGAAGGAATTCGTCAAAGTGACCGCGTTGGAGTGAATCGGAGTGATGAGATAGGCCCTAGGAGCGAGGTCCTGCGGGCGGCCCATGGGAACGAATAGGCTACCTGCCAGGGATAGCGCGGTCCCGCATATGCCTGCAGCGAAGAACCTCATTTTCAAAAATATGGAGGCATGACCCAAAACTGACATCTGTAAATTCTGACAGTTCTGTTAGCCGCCGACGGGCTGCAACATGCGATCTTGAGATGGCCAGCACGCAATTGAAGCCGGACCGCCGGCAAGGCTTCGACTACACCTACGACAAGCGACTCTATGACTGCCTGTGCGACGGGCACGCGCGGCCAGTGCGTGACCATTTCCTCGACGTGCTCTTGTGGGTTATTACGTGTTGAGTGGAGACGCTCTAGAAGATCAATGGTGCGAGCTAGCTGAACCAGTCGCGAGGAAACGAGGAGGGGGCATAGTCATGAGCCAGATTGCAGAAAAAGAACGCCTTGAAGCTGCGCGCGATGGGAAAGCCCCATGGAGAAAGTGGGGACCCTATCTCAGTGAGCGACAGTGGGGTACGGTTCGCGAGGACTATAGCGAGGGGGGTGACGCTTGGAATTACTTCACCCACGATCAGGCTCGTTCTCGCGCCTACCGCTGGGGAGAAGATGGACTCGCCGGGATTTCCGATGACAAACAGCGCCTTTGCTTCGCGCTGGCTTTGTGGAACGGTAAGGATCCGATCCTCAAGGAGCGACTCTTCGGTTTGACCAACAGCGAGGGCAACCATGGCGAGGATGTGAAAGAGTATTACTTCTACCTCGACAGCACACCGACGCACTCCTACATGAAGTACCTCTACAAATACCCGCATGCGGCCTTCCCGTATGCCGATCTCGTGGAGACGAACCGCCGTCGTTCGAAAAACGAGATGGAGTACGAACTCCTCGACACCGGCGTTTTCAATGACGATCGATATTTCGACGTCTTTGTGGAATACGCCAAAGACGGTCCGGAAGACGTCCTGGTGCGGATCACAGCAGCCAACCGTGGACCAGACGCCGCAGAACTGCATCTCTTGCCAACGCTCTGGTTCCGGAACGACTGGTCGGCATGGATTGCCGCATCCAACCGGGCTGCCGAGAAACCAATCCTCAAACAGATCGAGGCCGCGGCAGGTACAAGCGCCGTGGCCGTAAGGCATCCACTGCTGGGTAATTACCTCTTTTCCTGCGAAGGTGACGTGCCGCTGCTCTTTACCGAGAACGAAACAAACCATGAGCTGCTTTTCCCCGGGCAAAAAAACGAGAGCCCCCACGTCAAGGACGGCATCAACAACTATGTCGTGCAGGGCAACCTGTGCGCGGTAGATGCTGACAAGAAGGGCACCAAGGTCGCGGCACACTACCAGGTCAGTGTAGGCATGGGTCAGACCAAAGTGATTCGGATGCGCCTCTCAAGCAGTTCTCTGAACCAGAGGGTCAAACCCTTCGGAAAGCAATTTGATGAGGTCTTCGCTGACCGGCTTCGTGAAGCCGACGAGTTTTACAGGTCGGTCACGCCACCATCGGTGTGTGAAGACGCGGCTAAGGTGATGCGCCAGGCTCTCGCCGGCATGCTCTGGAGCAAGCAGTTCTTTTTCTTCGACGGTGATAACTGGCTGGATGAGCACCACTCCAACCCGCTCCATCACGGATATCGAAATTCCCGGAACTCGGAGTGGTTCCACATGCTAAACCAGGACGTCATTTCCATGCCCGACAAATGGGAATACCCTTGGTACGCGGCCTGGGACCTGGCCTTCCACACTCTCCCGCTCTCCATCGTGGACCCTGACTTCGCCAAGCAACAGATGGAACTGATGCTTCGCGCTGCCTACCTGCACCCCAACGGCCAGATGCCTGCCTACGAGTGGAACTTCAGCGACGTGAACCCCCCGGTACACGCCTTTGCAACTCTCTTTCTGCACCGCACTGAACAGCGACTGCGCGGCGAGACGGACCTGGATTTTCTCAAGTCGACGTTCAACAAGCTCTTGCTGAACTTCACTTGGTGGGTGAACCGCAAGGATCGCTTCGGCAAGAACGTGTTCGAGGGCGGCTTCCTCGGTCTCGACAACATCGGCGTCTTTGACCGCAGCGCCCCGCTGCCCACCGGCGGCCACCTGGAGCAGGCGGACGGCACGGCCTGGATGGCTCTATTCAGCCAGAACATGCTGGAACTCGCATTCGAGATCACCGCCCACGACCACAGCTACGAGCCCATGATCATGAAGTTCGCCGAGCACTTCTACTACATTGGCTCGGCTATGAACCGGCCCGGTCACGACGGCATGTGGGACGAGGAGGACGGCTTCTACTACGACCTGCTGCGGCTCCCGGACGGCAGCCCACAGAGGCTCAAGGTACGCTCGATGGTGGGGCTCCTCCCCCTATGTGCCACGACGGTTGTCGAAAAGTCGTCTCGGGAGCGCCTTCCGCAGACGATGGCTAACGTGCAGGAACGCCTGCGCCGGATTCCCGAACTCAAGAGGACCATCCACCCCACGGGCCCGGGACATTTTGGCGTAGCCGAGCGCGGGATTATGGCCCTGGTCAACCCAGAACGGCTCCGCCGGATCCTGACCAAGATGCTCGACGAAAACGAGTTCCTGAGCCCCTACGGCATCCGTTCGCTCTCCAAGTTCCACCAGCTGCACCCGTTCGTCTTAAACGTAGGCGGCCAGGAGTACCGCGTGGACTACCTGCCGGCCGAGTCGAACACCGGCATGTTCGGTGGCAATTCCAACTGGCGGGGACCGGTTTGGATGCCGGTGAACGCTCTTATTATTCGGGCACTGCTGAACTTCTATTTGTATTATGGTGACAACTTCAAAATCGAGTGTCCCACGGGCTCTGGCAAGCTCATGAACCTCTTCGAGGTAAGCAAAGAGATTTCGGACCGATTGACCCGGATCTTCTTACGCGACGACTACGGTCGGCGGCCCGTCTATGGCAGTACAGAAAAGTTCCAGAGCGATCCCTTCTGGCGAGACAATATCTACTTCTTTGAATACTTCCACGGAGACAATGGTGCCGGATTGGGCGCCAGCCACCAGACCGGCTGGAGCGGACTTGTGGCCAAACTCATCCAGCTTTACGGATTTCTTGATCCCAAGCGAGCCTTGGAAGTGGGCAAGCTGGCCGCTTTCACCGAGATAGCTGACAAAGCGCGAACGGCAGAGGCCAAAGCGATGGCTGGAGGTAGGCGCTGACAGCGGAGCCTGCGAAAGACGGACTTAACGATCGTCTCCTGAACCCTTAGAAATCGACACGCTTGGCTGATTGTGTTTTCTCCAAGAAGCAAGCTACTCAAGTGGACGGACCTAGTATCTCCCCCGGACAAAGTGCCTTCCCTTTAGCGTAGCCTGATCGTCGTAGCTGTCTTTCGTCCTGCGCTTTGGCAATTTCACATTTTCCCGAGCGACTTTGCCATAGGGAATCATGCTCAACAAATGAGAAATGCAATTTAGCCGCGCTTTTTTCTTATCGTCTGACCGAACGATGTGCCACGGGGCATGCTTTGTATCCGTGGCTTCGAACATCTTATCGCGTGCACTGGAAAACTCGTACCAGCGCCGAAATGATTCCAAGTCCATGGGACTAAGCTTCCATTGACGAAGCGAGTCTTTGATGCGCGCCTCAAATCGCCGCTGTTGCTCTTTCTTCCCGACCTCCATCCAGTATTTGATGAGAATGATCCCAGCATCCACCATATACTCTTCGATTTCGGGGCATAGTTTTAGAAACTTGCGATGTTGTTCCGGAGTGCAAAAGCCCATGACGTATTCCACTCCAGCGCGGTTGTACCAGCTTCTGTCGAAGATGACAATTTCCCCGGCGGCGGGAAAGTGCCGCATGTAACGCTGCATGTACATTTGGCTCTTTTCGCGGTCGGATGGAGCGGGCAGCGCCACGAGACGGAAAACGCGCGGGCTGACCCGTTCCGTGATCGCACGAATGGTTCCGCCTTTCCCAGCCGCGTCCCGACCTTCAAATACGACAATGACGCGCAGACCCTTGTGCTTAACCCAATCCTGAAGCTTGCAGAGCTCTTCTTGAAGCCTGCTGAGCTCCTTCTCATAATCTTTCCGCTTCAGACGACCGTTGCCATTGCTGTCTTCCTTATTTCCCATCGAGGATCACTCCTTGCTGACTGAAATCAGAAAGTCCGCGAGCGCTTGATCAAATGAGCTGATCCCTCGATAAAGGAGGCAGGATTGGCCATAGGAGCAGCTTTCGCAGTTAGTCTCGTACTACTGACAAGAGTTACTGGGAGCGCAACTTCCCTGTGAAAAAAAGCGTCCCTGTTTTGCAACCAATGACCTACTTCTTGGCGTTCGGTGGAAAGTCTTTGAAGGACTTCGTCACAAGTTCATTGACAACTTTATCGAAGTTGCGCAACGCCTTGTCGGGGTCACGGAACGTCTTGCTGTAGGTGGTCTCCCAAATGGTTTTCTTAGACTCGTCAGTCATATAGAACACGATTTGACCATTTACCTTTAACCAAGTGGATGGAGCCAGCGCTGGACCGTTGCCTAGTCCGTACGTCGGGGCGCGATCAGCCGGAGAGAGAGGAATAGAGCTCGCGTGTTCCTGAGCTCCAGCACTGATCTGCATATCTCCGCCTCCGTCATAGGAAATGTAGAAATCGGGTTTGTCTTTGACTTCGACAAATCCCTTTGCGACGAGGGTTTGATTCACAGCCTTAACAATCTTGAGATCCATAATTTCATTGGTATCGGGATGCTGGCGAGTCATGAGGCGGTTTTGTCGCCAAGAGTAACGCTTGTGTCCAGAAAAGTCGAAATCCTTGTCGAATATCGTGGAGGTCTTCTGAGCAAAAGCGGTTGGGGCCGCAAGCATGGCCAGAAACAGGAGGCTGAGCCGACAGACGCGATTACTCGAAAGTGACACTTTTGTTGGGTGATCCATACCAACAACATTCTGAATTTCTCGACGAAAGGCGAGTACTGTCACAACTTACAGGTCCACAACACAGACTCATTTTGCCAAACGATCGCAAAGACAGATGAAGGTGGTCAATACGACAGTCGATTTTCTTAAGTTTGAGGATGATCTAGGTTCACGAGCTCCGTGACCGAGGTCCCTATTACGCCTGAGCCCGTAATAAAATCTTCCTCGGCGGCCCTCGTCATGCGACCGTTTGCATCTTCGACATCCTGAACGCCACGGGTGCATATTCATTGCGTCTTTAGTCGCAAACGTTCTGTCGTTGCAGTTGAAGAATCCTTCGTCTCCGGCGGTTGCAAAGTAACTTTAGCTCAATTCGCGCTGACAGTTACACACTCACCTCTGCTGCTTCGGCCTCCACTTTGCGAAACGTTCTTATCGCTTCATGCACCGTTGGATACATTTGAATCTTGCGTTCGTTTGGTGCACGTCGTCGTGATTCGGCCCAAAGGCGCCACTCCGTCTGCCTGCCGGCTCCTGCCAGGACTACCCCCCGCTCTCGCAGCGTGTCTGCAACCTCGTCCGCCGTGTAGAGGCCTGTTGCATCGATCATCGTAATCGGGAGCATGTCGAGCACGAGCCATCTCAGAGACGGTCCTGCGGCCTCTGCGGCTGCCATAACCTCACGCTTAAAATAAGGCGCATTGAAAAACACAACGGGGGAATTGAAACGAAGCAGTATTAAGCCGGGTATCGTAGTTGCCTCTGGATGTCGTTCGATGGAGTGAAAGCCTGGGAACCCTTCAACTTGCCCAAGGACCTCGACCTTGGGGCGCGACACAAGCCTTACAAACCGCAAGATTGCCAGGGCAACAACAATCAGGATCGCATGGATGGCACCGACAGCAACGACCCCGAGCATGGACAGGACCGACAGGGCGGATTCCCGCCGGTCAATCTTGTAGATCATTTGCAGCGCCTTTAGGTCCACCAAAGAAAACGCCGCTTTCACCAGCACGGCACCCAGAGCGGGAATAGGGACGTACCGTAGGGGTCCCGTAAAGAACAAAAGCACAATGGCAATTGTTCCCGCTGCAACGAGCCCCGTGACCTGAGTGCGGCCGCCCGTTGCATCACTCATAGCCGTTCGAGAGTCTGCGCCACTCACTGCGAACCCCTGAGAAATTGCGG
>QHYM01000155.1 GCA_003223295.1 Acidobacteriota bacterium
CCCGATGTAGTGAAGCCGTGTCTTGTGAAATAGCCCGAACAGAGCAATTGGGGCGACAAGTATAGCCAAAGCAACCATTGTTCCGACGCGCCGGTGGGCCTCTTGGCCGTAACTGAGTGAAGTAACTGACTTCGGCGGGATTTCGAGCTTCTTGCCATCTTTCAGGGCCAAAGTAATCAGTTCCGATGTCACCGTCAGGTGGTTGTTCCAATCCTTCGGGTCTACCTTTGAATCGACAGACCCACCGTTGTAGCGCACTTTGTCAAATGAGTTGCCCTGCGCCCAAGCGACGATAGCCGAACACAAGAGTATGGCTAGGAGTCTCCTCAGAATTTGCATGGCGCCTCCGTCCAGAATGAGAGGATGAGGAAAAATTGGTTAACGGGTTGAGACTACACCAGAAAGAGGACGGTCATTCTCTGTCGTGTCTAATAAGAGATGGGGCTGCCCGGAATTTCACCGCGCCTAGGGTTCTTTCGCGCAGAAAGTATTCACAATCGTGGGCCATCGGCATCTAGTTCAGTTTGGTAACCGCGTCCTCCGTCTAGAGTTCCGGGAGCTAGGCATCCCCGTCGTCGGATGGCACTCATTCAGGCACACACACGCGACGCTACTGACCGAAGTGGGAGAGTCCATCAAGACAACTCAAGCAATTCTTGGACACTCGGACCTCGACACCACACTCAACATCTACTCGCATCCGATTCCCGAATCGCAACGCAGGGCAATTGAGCGCGTTGCGGACATTTTGGACCCAAATGGACTCACTTCTGGAAATCGTATTGTCTCACAGAGGATTAACTAATTGAATTCTGACAAGTTATCGAAAGCAATGGTGAACCGGGCAGGACTCGAACCTGCAACCCGCTGATTAAGAGTCAGCTGCTCTACCATTGAGCTACCGGTCCACGAGCGGATTCTAGAATTTTACATGGGAGGCGGAATTTTGTCGATGCGTTGAGGAACGCGCAAATCGCCAGGCCATGCGTTATTTCCCGCGCAAAGTACCTGCCAGGCTGCGCGCCACTTCGCCGGCATATGCCAGGTTTCCGGGCTCGAACGATATGGCGGAAACGCGCGGATGGCCTCCTCCGCCATATTTTTCCGCGAGCGAAGCAAGGTTTTGATTGGCAGTCGCCTGGTTCCAAGGATTGGTGCCCAGCGAGACTTTCGCGCGCACCGCCGAAACGCTCACGCTCACCGAGTACACGGCTTCGGGATGTAGCAAATACGGAATAAACTTGTTGTAACCTTCCAAGTCCAGATCGCTGACGTCAAAGAAAATCACGCCGTCGCGCGCTTCGATGCGCTGGCGCAGAATCTCGATCGAGCGTCGGTGACGTTCCAGCAGCGGTCCAAGATGTTTGGCTACCAGGGGAAGCTTCACCATTTCGCCGAGCGGCCGGTACGCCAGGTCCGGAATAATCTTTGCCGGCAGCCCGTTCTCCGGCGCCGCCTCGATCACTAAAGCGAGCTGCGTGGCGGGCTCGACCAGCTCCACTGCCGCTTGCGGAGTCGGATACTGCGCGCCGTCGATGATGTCTCCCCAATGAATCAAATCCCCGAGGGGCGCGGTATCGAAGCCGAATTTTTCCCTTGTCACCGTGGCAATCAACTTCGTGCACGACTTGTAATCCGGTTCGTAGAACATATGCTCGCGCGTTTGCTGGCGGAACTGCTCGGCATCAGCAGGGGTCAGAAAAGCGCTTTGATGATGATCGAACCACCAGGTCACTTTCGGCGAATTGGAATACTTGAAGTCCACAATCACGTTTTCATCGCCGTCGAAGATCCCGCCTTCCCACGGCTGCGCCGCCCGGTGCGTCATGCCCGTGAACTCAAATTCAGCGCCTTTGTCAAATTTCTCACGGTAAAAACGGTAAAAGAGAGCAGCGGAAGCCGTGCCATCGAAACAACGATCGTGAAAGCAAAGCCGAACCTTAGTCATTTGGGGGTCTATTTGTACCGCCCTTTCACGGTACCAAATGGAAGAGGGCACAAAGCCAATCAAGATGTACGCCTGCGCCAAGATTGTCAAGAAGAAACACTAAATGCAAAGTTGAGCGTTTTCCTGATCGAGACTTCTTCTATTTCCTTTGCCGCATCGCGCCCTGGAAAGCGAACCGCAGCCAGGACTTAGTCACGCTGCCGCAAGAACATTCTGAACGTGTCGATTTTGCCGACGCTCGTTCGACATATATACAGAAGCGGGAAAAGCGATGTAGGAGGCAGTCATGGCAGTCCAGACACAAGGGCCAACGCAGAAGACGCAAAGGCAAAGGATTGGTTCGGCATCGCGAGCAGCTCTCTCCTTTCTGGGGCTGGCCGGTTTGAGCAGCCTGAGCCAGGCCGCGTGCCCATTGAGCGATTTTCTGGGCATCCCCCTCAGGACCGTGCTGGAGGCGCTGCCTTCTGTTCTTCCAGCACTGTGGCATGCAGCGCAGCCCTGCGTTCTTGGACACCAGAGCTTATTGGAATGCCTGCTTCAGGTTTCCGTATGCGGATGGCAGCTCGCCCTAACTTTGGCGGGAGCCGCCTAATCTCAGAAGCTATGGTGCGTTCTTCGACGGTATCCCTCCCTACCCTCTTGCGCCGAGCCCGTTTTCCGAAGCGTTACTCTTTCTGGGATTCCGCGATTAGCCTTTGGTAGACCTCGCGCGCGTGGTCGTAGGCTTGCCGCGCCTCGGGGAGCTCGCGCGCTGAAATTCTCAGAGCTTTTTGCGTCCAACACTGATTCACAGCCGCCAAGCACCACTCGGCGCTCGCTCGCATAGGGCGCATGGGCTTCCCGCCCACAATGACGAAAACGGGATTGGTATGAGAAGACGGCAGGATGCGGGCAGCAATCCAACTACTGTGCTGGATGGGAACCTGGAACTGCACGTCGTGGGTTTCGCCGTCCGCAACGACTGTCTTCTGTGCAACGGGCTTCCCGTCCACAACGATTTCGACGGGCACTTCGCGGGTGCCCTCTATGCGGGCACGCTCGAGATGCCAGTAGGGCTTCTCCGAGTAAGGCCGCCCTCGGATAACACCTGTTGGCGTTTGAAAAAACTCCTGATTTCCTGGATCAGGCACTGCGGAGGTCCAACCGGGTGGCTGGTCCCCTGCCTGGGTGTGAGGAACGATCCTAAGCACTGGGTCGAGATACGCGGAGACCTTGAGCGCAACGCGCACATTGCCCGCTGCCGGCAGGTTGACCTCGCTATTATGAGTGCCGACTTCCACGCCGTTCACCGTGAAATCCATCAAGTGGCTCCTTCCATCGGAAACATAGCTGCGCCCCACACGTAGTGAGTCGAGCCACTTCTCATACATGAGGGGGCCATCCACCTTGGCGTAGACCCGGCCCTGTCCTACGCGAGTATCGGTGATGCAGGGGAAGTCCGTCTCGCCGGAGATTCGCGTGCGAAACCCGACATTAAGCGTGTGGTACCAGATGTTCAGCTCCCAGACGTAAGGCGTGTCCATAGTGGAGATGAAATCCACGGTGTCCGGATAAGTGACGTCCACGATGTATTCGTTTGCTCCGATGCTGTCAAAACTGGGCACCTGGTAATTCGGGAGCTCGCTGGTCTTCACTTCCAAGCCAAAGCCGGAATGGGCGAACCCGACAATCGCTCCTTGCGACTTGCCCCAGCGAAGAATGGGCAGATCCCAGGTGGGCCAATCTTCGATGCGCTTCGTGCCCGGATAATCTTGTTCTGTTAATCCAAGGAGGACCAGATGCCCGGCGTGGCTGGAAGGAAAGCCGGAGACTTCCAGGTCATAGTGAAGCAGGCGATTCGTCATCGACTGCGGATCATCTTTCCCGCTGAAGAACTGTTTCTGATAGTAGTAGCACGGACCCCAGGTGAGCACGCAGCTTACGTTCAACTTCTCGCCTTGGACCTGCCGAGCCATGTCTTCGGGACGAACGCCCTGCGTGGGGTTCTGATAATGCGAACAGCCAGCGGCGTGAACATGATGATCGCCGGAGTACCAGCCGTATTTCGATGGGTCAATCCATCGTTGCATTTGGAAGGAAACTTTTTCGGCCGCCGTGTCGCTGATCTTGATTTGTTTCGTTTGCGCCAGATACTCGGGCCCAAGCGAGCACGTAACGCTGTAGCTTCCAGCGGGAAGAGCCAGCGATTCGCCGTTGGCGCGATAGACTTGGGGCTGAAAGAAGAAGTCCGGAGCAAGCCGCTTGGATGGATTGGGATAGAGGCGGCCCAGATTGTCGCGAATGGTGAAGGAAGCGACGGTGGAGTATCCGTTTTCGTCAACAACGCCCAAACGGAGCTTCCTGGCTGGCAAAGCGTTAAACAATATTGTGGCCTCGTTCCGAAAACCGATGTCCTGCGTGCCCTGTCCGACGTTAAAACTCAGCTTTGCCGAGCGTTGGCCGGCATCGCGGCTGTAAATCTCAATAATGCTGTACTCCAATGGCAGCCCGGAAAGGCGTTCGGACATGGGACTTTTGTCGAAGAGTGTAATGTCAGCCCATCGCTGTTGTGCTTGTTCGGGTGTGAGCTTGGCGGGCGGTTCAGCGCTTCCGTCGGAAGGAATGTAAGCAGCCCCGCTGTTTTCGCTTTGGACCTGCAAACGTGACGTGACACCAGCGCCGTTGAGCACCTTCACCAAGAAGTTGCGCGTGCCTTTTTCGACGAGTTCCGGCTTGACCGACCCGGGGTCCACTTTCACACGGCTTTCGGGGTTGATGGTGACGACAACGAGCACGTACCGGTCCAGGACTCGTTCGAGTTCTGCAGCTGCGGCAGCCTCATTCTGAAGAGCGACGGCGGCATTGATTCGCTGAACATCGGCTGAAGGAAGAGGCTGGCCCAGGTAATTCAGCGCGCTTTCAATTTGGCGAACCTGCTGCGCCAAAGGCTGCAAAGAGACCTTTGGGCTTTCGCCCGCGGCTTGGGCAAATGCGCTAGTTGGCAGGCCGGAGGTCAGAAACGACAGCGCCAGCAAGAAATTCAAGGGTCTGGAAGATCTCATGATGGGAGTCCTTTCCTCGTCCGTTGGGAATCTTTCGATAGGTAGCAGCTAGTCGAAGAAGTTACACCCCAACGCCTCGACCGGCAATCGGACTTTATGAAGCGCCGTACGAGGGAAGCGACTTAGACTGGTTGCTGGGACGACCGATTGCTGTAAGAATGTTGGCCCCCGGCGAAGCTCACATGTCGATTTGAGTGCCCCTCATTCGACGCTAAAGTGAAGGCTGAGTTCGGCAGCGTCGAAACCTCCGGAATCAGCTCCAAACCAAAGAGCAAGGAGTGGTATTCATGCGGTTCATGATGATCGTGAAGGCCAGCAAGGACTCGGAAGCGGGCAAAATGCCGAGCGAGGAGATCCTTTCTGCCATGGGTAAGTACAATGAGGAGCTGATGAAGGCCGGCGTGCTGCTCGACCTGGCCGGGCTCCAGCCCAGCTCCACGGGCGCCCGCATCAAGTTTTCCGGAGGCAAGCGCACGGTGGTCGACGGCCCCTTTACCGAAACGAAGGAACTCATCGCCGGATACTGGATCATCCAGGTGAAGTCGCGGGAAGAGGCGATCGAGTGGGCCAAGCGCGTCCCCAACCTGCGCGGCGAGGGCCAAGAAGGCGAAATTGAGCTCCGCCAATTCTTCGAGCTGGACGATTTTGGCCCTAGTGAGGCGGTCGACCGCGCCCGCGAGATGGGGAAGGAACTTTCTAAGAAAAAATAGACCAAGGTGTCGATTTTGCATGTTGCCGGTCGTTGTCAGGATAGAGGGCTTGGATGAGCGGGTTCATACTCCATAGCTCCTCCCTTGTCAAAGAATAAAGGAGTCACAACCATGCGATTCATGATGCTGGTTAAACATACCGAAAAACAGGTTCAAGGTGACAAACCCGTTCCACCACCCCAGAAGCTGGTGGACGAGATAACCAAACTGAGCGAAGAAGCAGTGAAGTCCGGCGCGATGATCGCGAACGGCGGGCTCGCCCCCACTGCGGTCAGCTCACGCATTCGACTCTCGGGGGGAAAGGTCACGGTAACTGACGGACCTTTTGCCGAGGGTAAAGAAATCGTCGGCGGATTCGCAATTCTCGACTACCGGTCCAAGGAAGAAGCGGTTGAAGGCGCGCGTCAGTTCATGGAACTTCACAGACAATATTGGCCAGGTTGGGAGGGCGAAACCGAAGTTCGCCAGATCTTCGGGCCCGAAGACTTTGCACCGTGCAAATAGTCCCAAGGCGCAGGCTTGTCGATTTCTTGGAGCTTCGCTCGTCGTAAGAGTAGAGCGGGAAATTCCCACCGTTCAGAAGTACGTGGTAGCAGAGAGTTGCACGCAAATTCAAAATACAGGAGAAATACCATGCGATTCTTGAGCATCTATAAAGCAGCGGAAAGAAGCGCTCCTCCTTCCCAGGAGGAAATGGCGAGAATGGGTAAGCTCGTGGAGGACGGCTTTAAAGCCGGGTGGTTGCTTGCCACGGAAGGCTGCCTACCGAGCAAACTTGGCGCGCGCGTGCGCTCTTCTAGCGGCAAATTGAGCGTGACTGATGGTCCATTCACCGAATCCAAGGAGCTGGTCGCCGGCTTCGCCCTCTTGAAAGTGAACTCCAAGGAAGAAGCCATCGAATTGACACGAAAGTTTCTTCAAGTCGCGGGAGACGGTGAGTGCGAACTCCGGCAGATTTACGAGGCGGACACCTGCATGCCCGCTGCGGCGAAGGCCTGATCTGGGCGTATTTGGGCGGGACGAGCCCATGCCTGGGATCTCGAGTCCGGTGATGCAAGTCCCGCCTCTGTTCCTAAATGTCTTCAACCCGCGCCGGAGGGCAGATTCCGGCACTACAACAAGGAGAGAGCCTAGATGCCAAAGATCAGCCCATTTTTGTGGTTCGACAGGCAAGCCGAAGAGGCCGCAAATTTCTACATTAAGATCTTCAAGAATTCAAAGATTTTGAATATCACTCGCTATGGAGAAGCCGGGCCCGGGCCCAAAGGCAGCGTAATGACGATCGAGTTTACGCTTGACGGACAGGAATTCATCGCATTGAACGGCGGGCCTCATTTCAAATTCAACGAGGCGATATCGTTCTCCGTGGACTGCAAGACGCAGGAAGAAGTGGACATGTATTGGGCAAAGCTCTCCGAAGGCGGTGAGGAACAGCCGTGCGGCTGGCTCAAGGACAAATTTGGCCTGTCCTGGCAGGTCAACCCCACGATCTTGGGCGAGATGCTGGGTGACCCCGATCCGCAGAAGGCGGAAAGAGTCACGGAAGCAATGCTCAAGATGAAGAAAATTGACATTGCGGCTTTGAAGAAAGCTTATAACCAAGCATGATCCAGCCCCGCTAGACCTCTCACCTAGCGGCTCGGCTTGCACGGACGAATTGAAGATGGTGTGATGGGTACCTGTGTCATCAGCGGACACTCATCGCCTCATTGACGCCGTCTGGAGGATTGAGTCGGCGAGGCTCATCGCCGGCCTCGCCCGCATCGTCCGCGATGTCGGTCTGGCAGAAGAGCTCGCGCAGGATGCTCTCGTTGCCGCTCTCGAGCGGTGGCCTGCGTCTGGCATCCCGGACAATCCCGGCGCCTGGCTGATGGCCACTGCGAAGCACCGCGCCATTGATCTCTTTCGCCGGAACAAACTCCTCGAACGCAAACACGAGGAACTCGGCCGCGAGCTCAAGACCCGGCAAGATATGGCCATGGCGAATTTCGACATTCCCGAGGACCACGAGATTGGCGACGACTTGCTCCGTCTGGTCTTCGTCTCCTGTCACCCGGTGCTTTCCACCGAAGCGCGCGTCGCGCTTACACTTCGTCTGCTCGGCGGCCTTACTACGCAGGAAATAGCGCGCGCCTTCCTGGTCCCGGAGCCAACGGTTGCCCAGCGCATCGTTCGCGCCAAGCGCGCGCTCACCGAAGCGCGCGTTCCCTTCGAAGTCCCTCACGGGCCGGACCTCACGGCCCGTTTGTCATCCGTTCTTGAAGTGATCTACCTCATCTTCAACGAAGGTTACTCCGCGACGGCCGGTGAAGACTGGATGCGCCCTGCGCTCTGCGAAGACGCACTTCGCCTGGGCCGCATCCTGGCGGAACTGGCCCCGCAGGAGCCCGAAGTCCATGGCCTCGTCGCGCTCATGGAGATCCAGGCATCGCGGTTGCACGCGCGGGTAGGGCCGCGCGGTGAACCGGTGCTGCTGCTCGATCAAGATCGCTCGCGCTGGGATCAGCTCCTCATTCGCCGCGGTCTGGCGGCCTTGGAGCGCGCAGAGAAGCTTGGCGGCGCACTCGGTCCGTACACTTTGCAGGCGGCCATCGCCGCGTGTCACGCTCGTACTCATACGGCGGCCGAAACGGACTGGCATCGCATCGCCGCGCTATACGACGTTTTGGCGCAACTCACGCCTTCCCCGGTCGTGGAGCTGAATCGCGCTGTGGCTGTGGCCATGGCATCCGGTCCCGCCGCTGGTCTTGAGCTCATCGACGCGCTCACCTCAGAGCCGTCTCTCAGGGCCTACCACCTCTTGCCTAGCGTCCGCGGCGACTTTCTCTTCAAGCTTGGCCGCTTCAACGAAGCTCAGGCAGAGTTTGAACGTGCCGCCACGCTCACGCAAAATGCCCGCGAGCGCGAGTTCCTTCTCGATCGGGCTGCCGCGTGCGCACGAAAATAATCCTGCCCAATTTCATGACATTGGAATGGGCAATCAGCCTGAACTATCAGGATAGGCATTAGGCCGGGTCTATTCCGCCGCCACTTTAACCTTTTCTGCGGCGGGCGCAATGGCTTCCACATTGCTCTTCTTCATCAATTCATTCAACGCGGCCAGATCCTTCGATTGAACGTCGCGCCAGGCCGCCAGTTGTGTCTCCAATCTTGCATTCAGTTCGTCAAATACCACGTACGACTGGGCGGTCGGCGCGACATCCGCACTTTCCACCGTTCCCTGCAGCGCCATGAGCTGGTCCGCCACCTGGATCGGATAATTCAGCGGGTCTTCCCCGCTCTTGGATTTTGGCTGGATGACCTTCTCTTCCACCGCATCGATCTTCTTTTTCAGCGCTTCGCTGGAGTCCAGCACCGCTTTGGCCCCGCTATCCGCGCCGAGCCGTTTCTTCAGGCCCTCGAGTTGCTCGCGCACGCTCCGCATCTGATTCACGGTTTCGTGTCCCGCGCTGACGCGGTCGCGGATGCGCGTGGATAGCTCATATTGCTTCTCCAGGTCTGCTTGCGAGACGTTCACACGAGGATCTTTTTGAATCTCTGCGGAGGTCGTCAGGGGCTTGCCGCCCACCGTCAGTTTGATCTGGTAAGTTCCCGGCACCACGAGCACGCCGGTCGGTCGCCCGCCCCAGCTCACCGCCCCTGGCACGCGCGCCGGAGCTTCACCGCGCATGTCCCAGACAAACCGGTTGAGGCCTTCTTCCGTGGTCGGTTTTTCTCCTGGCCGCGTGATGCCGAATTCTTCTTCGTCCGGCGAAGCGCCCTCCGCCGCTTTCTTGCTGGAAATTGTCCGCACTACTTTACCTTTGGCGTCGAGAATTTCCAGCTGCACGGCGTCTTTGGGAGCGCTCTTCAGAAAATAATCAATGATGACGCCGCTCGGCGGATTTGCCCCCACCGGAACAGTCGCCGGCAGCGCGAAACCCGGTCCGCGATAGCGAATTGCCATGGCCGGCTGATAAAGATGCGCGTCCTCGCTCGCTGTTGTCGCGTTCATTTGCCGCAGCGGCGAAATGTCATCGAGAATCCAAAACGCTCGCCCATGCGTCGCCACGACTAGGTCGTCGTTCTTCACAGTCAAATCGTGAATCGGCGTCGTAGGCAGATTCAGTTTCAGCGATTGCCAGTGCGCGCCATCGTCGAAGGAAACGTAGATGCCATTTTCCGTGCCCGCAAAAAGCAATCCTTTCCGCTTGGGATCTTCCTTAACCGCGTGCACGTAGCTGTTCTCGGGCAACCCCGTGGTAATTTTGCTCCAGCTCTTTCCATAATCTGTGGTCTTGAACGCATACGGCCGGTAATCGTCGAGCTTGTGCCGGTCGATGGCCACGTACGCTGTGCCCGCCGTGTGCGGAGACGCATCAATGAGGCTCACTAAACTCCACTCGCCGAATTCTTTCGACGTGACGTTCGTCCAGTGCTGCCCCGCATCGCGCGTCACCTGCACCAGCCCGTCGTCCGTGCCGGCCCAGATCACGCCCTTCTCTACCGGCGACTCCGCGATCGTAAACACGGTGTCGTAATACTCGACGCTCGTGTTGTCCTGCGTCAGCGGCCCGCCAGAAGACTGCTCCTTGCTCTTGTCATTGTGCGTCAGGTCTCCGCTGATTGCTGTCCAGGTCATTCCTCCGTCGGTCGTTTTGAAAACGGCTTCTCCGCCGTGATACACCGTGGCAGGATCGTTCGGCGAGATCAGAATCGGCGCGGTCCACTGGAAGCGATGTTTCAATTCAGCGGCGCCCGCGCCCATCGGATTCAGCGGCCAGGAAGAGATGTCCTGCTCCTGCCCATTCGATTTGTCGAAGCGCGTGATCAACCCATCGTACGAACCGGCATACACCACATGCGGATTGCGCGGGTCTGGCACGACATATCCCGATTCGCCTCCGCCCACGTCATACCAATCAGGCCGGTCAATGGCGAAGCCGTCGCTGCGGCTGGCGATGGCCACCGTCGAGTTGTCCTGCTGCGCTCCGTAGACGCGGTACGGCACGGCAGTGTCCGTGGCCACGTGATAGAACTGCGCGGTCGGTTGATTCGCTTCCGTCGTCCAACTCTTCCCCATGTCGTGTGAGACACTGGCGCCGCCGTCATTCGCCACGATCATCCATTGCGAATGCGTTGGATCTACCCACAAACCATGATTGTCGCCGTGCGGCGCGCGAATGAACTCGAAGCTCTTTCCTCCGTCGGTCGAGCGCGCCACGCTGGTGTTGAGCACGTACACGGTGTCGGCGTTCTTCGGGTCTGCAAAAATGTGATGAAAATACCAGGCGCGCTGCGTAAACCGGTGGTCAGGATTAATAAGATGCCAGTTTTCGCCTCCATCTTCGCTGCGGTAGATTCCGCCTTTTTCCGCCTCAATGATCGCGTACACGCGATTTCCATCTGCTCCGGACACCGATACGCCTATGCGCCCCAGCACACCGCTCGGCAGCCCGTGCCCTTCGAGCCGCTTCCACGTCGCGCCATCGTCACCCGAACGATAAAGCCCGCTCCCTGGGCCGCCGCTGGTCAAGCTCCACGGCGTGCGTTGCGCTTCCCACAGCGCGGCAAACAAAATGTGCGGATTATTGGGATCGAACACCAAATCGATCGCGCCAGTCTTGTTGTCCTTGAACAACACTTTGTGCCACGTCTTGCCGCCATCGTTTGAACGGAACACGCCACGCGTTTCATTCGGGCCGTACGCGTGCCCCAGCGCCGCCACGTACACGATGTCCGGATTTTGCGGATGCACCACAATCCGCGCGATGTGCTGTGAATCCTCCAGGCCGATGTGCGACCACGTCTTTCCACCGTCTACGGACTTGTACATCCCATCGCCGTAAGTAATATTTCCACGAATGCAAGATTCGCCAGTGCCCACGTAAACCACATTCGGATCGGAAGGGGCCACCGCAATCGCCCCAATGGACATGATTCCGGTTTTGTCCGTCATGGGAGTCCACGTCAGCCCGCCGTTTTGCGTCTTCCAAACGCCGCCCGCCACGGCGCCGAAGTAATATGTTTCTGGATCACCCGCCACGCCCGTCACGGCCAGCGCCCGTCCGCCGCGAAATGGCCCAATCTGCCTCCACTTCATGCCCTTGAGTGCTTTTTCATCCAATGTCTGCGCTTGCAGCGAAACCTGCCTCAGTCCGACAAAGCTCACCACCAGCAAGAACGCGGAGTAAACCGCAAATCTTCTTTGACCACTCATTGCTTTTTCTCCCCCTGAAGAATCAATTTGAAGGATTGTAGACCACAACTGGCCCTGTCCGTCACTCGCAAACTATAGACGCCAAGCTGCAGCAATCCGTTTCGTCGCTCCCCGTAAGTGCCTCGGCCTTTCCGTGAACACTGGCCCTCCGTACTCGTTGCTCCCGCTGCCCAAGGAGGGGGGAGAAAAGTAACCTGCACTGCTGTATACCGGCGCGCTCCGGCCCCGCGAAAGCTCCTTGACATCCGTCACCGAAAGGCCGTACCTAAGGTAAAGCCCTGCTCGTCATTAAAATCTTGCCAGGAGGCTACATGCCCGACGATAAGAACTTCTTTGCGGGTCTGGTTGACTTCTCGTTCCAGCAGCAGCTCATTCGCCGCATCGTGAAGGTTCTCTACATCATTGGCATTCTTGGCGGCGGCATCTACGTCGTCTACTACGTTGTCGTGGGCTTCCAGCAATCTCCTGCCGAAGGACTCATCGCTCTTGTGGCGGGAATCGTGGGTCTCTTCGTGTGCATTCTCATTTGGCGCGGTCTGTTAGAGTTGGCGCTCATCGTTCAGCGCATCGCCGAAAGTATCGATCGCGCGACGCATCCGGGCAACTGAAAATCAGCGGCAAAGCAAAATGACATCTGGCGACCCCTCCTCCCCAGCCCACGCCTCCGTGCGTTCGTCGCCATTCCAATGGCCGCGGGACATTTCTTCCGCAGAACGCAAAACGCTGATCGCCGGCGGACTCGGCTGGATGCTCGACGCCATGGACGTCATGCTGTACTCGCTCGTCCTCACTTATCTGATCCGCGATTTCAGCATGAGTAAGGGCACCGCCGGCTTCCTCGGCTCGCTCACGCTTATTGCCTCTGCTTTCGGGGGATTTCTTTTCGGCGTCCTTGCTGACCGCATCGGGCGCACGCGCGCGCTCATGGCATCCATCCTCGTGTATTCCATTGCTAGCGCCGCTTGTGGTCTTTCTCATTCCATTTCGCAACTCGCTGTTTTTCGCTTTCTGCTCGGTCTGGGTATGGGCGGTGAATGGACCACCGGCGCCGCGCTCATCGCCGAAACCTGGCGCGCCGAGCATCGTGGCAAAGCGCTTGGCCTGATGCAATCTGCTTACGCCATCGGTGAAGCGGTGGCCGCTATCGTGGTTCTGATCGTGTTTCCCCATTTCGGTTGGCGCGCTGTTTTTTTTGTTGGAGTACTGCCCGCCCTGCTGGTGTTCTGGATTTATAGCGGTGTGCCCGAACCGGAGCTGTGGAAGAATCGCGCGAAAGAGAAAAAGTCCGCCGTACTCCCAAAACTTCTCAAGAAAGAAGTCTTCTGGAACGGAATCCTGGCCACCACGATGAATGCCTTCAGTATGTTTGGCTACTGGGGACTTTTCATCTGGATTCCCAGTTATTTGTCTCTTCCGGTTTCGAGCGGTGGCCGCGGGCTCAGCCTCGTGGCTGGCACAACGTTTTATCTTGTGCTTGCGCCGGGAAAGTGGCTCGGTTACGCATCGTTCGGTTTTTTTGCGGATGCGTTCGGTAGAAGGAAACCGTATTTCACGTATTTGCTGATCGCCGCCTTTCTTGTTCCGCTCTACGGCATCATTCGAAACCCGGTTTTGCTTTTGCTGCTCGGCCCGTTCGTCGCGTTTTTTGGCACGGGCTTTTTCTCTGGATACGCCGCCATCGTCAGTGAGATTTTCCCTGGCGAGATTCGCGCCGCCGCGATGGGCCTCAGCTACAACCTGGGACGTGGCCTGTCCGCGGTGGCGCCCTTCGCGGTGGGGGCCATGGCCACGCGATTTAGTTTTCTTCCGGCGTTCTTTCTGCTGGCGGGCGCTTTCCTAGCCGCGGCTTTTCTGGCGTTGTTGCTTCCTGAAACGCGCGGCCGCGAATTGACTTAATCAGATTGCTGCGCTATGCGCGCGCATGTGCGCGCATGTGCGCGCCGCCGGCACGCAACGTAAATTTCAGCGCGAAATAGGGCGCCTGCCCCAGCGTCTTCTGCAAGTCCCCGTCATCCGAGTACCGCCGTCGCGGAATGCGCCGCGCCAATATGCTGATTTCCAGCGGATCGCGCCGGAAAGGGTAAGGTTCGAGCGTCACGGCATTGCTTCCTTCAGGAAGCAGATTCCAGTCCACTTCCCTGCCGTGGTAATCCGCGGGAACCGCGTCGATCGTCGCGCCTTCCAGCTGCCCTATGCAAAAATAGAGCGACAGCCGGTCCAACGCTTCAAGGCGCAGCGCATTCGCTTGCAGCCATTTCTCATCTGTAAAATCCTTCATTTTTGGATCCGCACGCAAATCCACTTTCAATCGCAACTGTTGAAGACGCAGCGTTTGTAGGAAATCGTTCACCACTTGCGATTCATGCGCTTTGATGTACTTTGCGGAAAATCCGGGCATCGTTGCGCGCGTGCGATCGTAAAGCCCCAGGCAGTGCATGCTCACGAGCAGTCCTGCGTAGTGGTCCACTTTGACGACGCGCTCAATGCCCCGCTGGTAAAGTTCGATGTGATCCCGCGTGGGAATGGACATGAAACTGTACGGCAAGAATGTGACCGGATCGATTCCCGGCAGGAGTTCCCATTCGTTCCAGCCATTGTCGTGCTCCGTGGCTGCCAGAGCAAAGGATTCCTGAGGCTGCGGCAAGGCAAACGTGTCGTTTCCCAATTCGCGGGCAAAATGTCCCGCCAGGACCGCGTGATCTGTCTGTCGAATCAGGACGAGATGTTCGCCCTGCTCTTGAATGATCATTGCGCTGGCCTCGTGCGCAGCGACGGCTTGTATAAATACCTTGGGGCAAGGGGTCCGGGCTTGACTGGGGACGTGCCAAGCTTCCTTCTTGTAAATGACAGCACTATTATGCCTCCGCCACTTTCTCGAATCCAGAATTATCGTCACCGTTTCACGCAAGACTGCGAGCCGCGAGCCGCAATCTGCGTTTTCCTGCTCCCCGCTGATGCCCTCAAAATCCTGATGGAACAGCATCGCCGCAACCGCTAGAATAGAAGCACCTGTGCGGGAGTGGCGGAACTGGCAGACGCGCAAGACTTAGGATTACGCAAATACCCACATATTGTGTGTGCGTTTCTAATGAAATCAGCGGGTTAGCAGCTGTGCCTACCCCTAAAAAATCCTTAAAGGTAGGCACAATTTCCGGCACAGTAGTTGTCAAGTTGTTTCCTGTTACAATCAGCGCAGCGGGGTTGGCGGAACTGGCAGACGCAATGGCCTTAGGAGCCATTGGCCGCAAGGCCGTAGGGGTTCAAATCCCTTACCCCGCACCACTAAGCTGCTATTTAGGCTGTTGAGGGACAAGCGCATTTCTCTGTATTTGTAGTTCCGGCAACTCTAATATTTGCTTCAATTCGT
>QHYM01000401.1 GCA_003223295.1 Acidobacteriota bacterium
GCAGGTGCAAAAACATTCGCGCTGGCTGGCGGTGCTCGAAACGCTGGACAACGGCAAGCCCATCCGCGAAAGCCGCGACATTGATATTCCGTTGGTCGCACGTCATTTCTATCACCACGCGGGCTGGGCGCAGCTTCTCGAGCGGGAATTCCCTGGTTACACGGCTTGCGGCGTCGTTGGCCAGATTATTCCCTGGAATTTTCCGTTGCTGATGCTTGCATGGAAAATTGCGCCTGCGCTGGCCACGGGGAATACCGTGGTTCTGAAACCCGCTGAGTTTACGCCTTTGACCGCGCTGGCTTTCGCGCAGATTTGCCGAGAGATCGAATTGCCTCGCGGCGTCGTGAATATCCTCACGGGCGATGGCTCGACCGGCGAAGCGCTCGTTAAACATCCCGACGTCGACAAGATCGCGTTCACGGGTTCCACGGAAGTAGGCCGCGCTATCCGCAAGGCCACGGCGCAAAGCCACAAGAAGCTTTCGCTTGAGCTTGGCGGCAAGTCGCCGTTCATTCTTTTTGAAGACGCGGATCTCGACAGCGCAGTCGAGGGGCTGGTCGACGGCATCTGGTTCAATCAGGGGCAAGTTTGTTGCGCGGGCTCGCGCTTGCTGATGCAAGAAAGCATCGCGGAGAAACTCATCGGCAAGATTCAAGACCGCATGAACACGCTGCGCATCGGTCCGCCACTCGATAAAGCCATTGATATTGGCGCCATCGTCGCGCGCGTGCAGCTTGAACGCATCCAGCGCCTGGTGGATCAAGGTGTCGCCGAAGGCGCGACCTGTTGGCAGCCGTCCATCCCTGTTCCGTCGCGGGGCTTGTACTTCCCGCCAACGCTTTTGAG
Organism: Acidobacteriota bacterium; assembly: GCA_003223295.1. GTDB lineage: Bacteria > Acidobacteriota > Terriglobia > Acidiferrales > UBA7541 > Acidiferrum. The sequence goes on from QHYM01000401.1 coordinate 847, forward strand.
CAACGTACATCCGAGCTCAGTCGTTGCCCAGCAGGAAATTTTTGGCCCCGTGCTTGCGGCGATGACGTTTCGAACGCCGCGCGAGGCCGTCGAGCTGGCGAACAACACGGTGTACGGCCTTGCCGCCTGCGTGTGGAGCGAAAGCATCAACGTTGCGTTGCACGTCGCGGCACAATTGAAGGCCGGCGTTGTCTGGGTCAACTGCACCAATCTGTTCGACGCGGCCTGCGGTTTTGGCGGCTATCGCGAGAGTGGCTTTGGCCGCGAGGGCGGCCGCGAGGGCTTGCTCGAATATTTGGAGCCAGCGTGGTTCCGGCAGGCGCCCCCGGTTCGCGCGACTCCGCGCGCTACCGAGCAACCGCCGGAATTGCCGGGTGATTCTGCCACACCACCAATCGACCGCACCGTGAAGCTCTACATTGGCGGCAAGCAGGCGCGGCCTGATTCCGGCTACAGCATCGCAGTACGCGCTGCGGACGGCCGTGTGCTCGGCGAAGCGCCGCTTGGCAATCGCAAGGACATTCGCAACGCGGTGGAGGCCGCGCGCAAAGCCGAAGCCTGGGGCAAAGCGACCGCGTACAATCGCGCCCAGGTGCTTTACTACATTGCGGAGAACCTCTCCCAGCGCGGCGAAGAAATTGCTGCGCGTTTGGCCGCCGTTGTGGGAAAGAAACAAGCGGAAGCGGAAGTCAGCCTCGGCATCGAGCGGATTTTTTCCTATGCCGCGTGGGCCGACAAATTCGATGGCGCGGTGCACAATCCGCCGTTCCGGAATGTCAGTCTCGCGATGAAAGAGCCCATCGGCACGGTGGGCATCCTCTGTCCCACGGATGCGCCCTTGCTCGGCTTTGTTTCTATCGTGATGCCGGCGATTTGTACAGGCAACACGGTGATTGCGATTCCCTCGGAAAAATATCCGCTCATCACGGGGGATCTTTATCAAGTTTTTGAGACGAGCGATCTGCCCGGCGGCGTGGTGAACATGGTCACCGGCCACACAGGGGAGCTCTTGAAGACGCTCGCCGAGCACGACGACGTGGACGCCGTCTGGAGTTTCACCGATGAAGCCAGCGCGGCAACCGCGAAAGCGCTATCGATTGGAAACTTGAAGCAGGTGTTTACGAACGAGGGCCGCGCCGTTGACTGGTTCGAAAGAGAGCAAGGCGAAGGCCGCTGGTTCCTTGACCATGCCGTTCAAGTCAAGAATATCTGGGTCCCTTACGGGGAGTGACTCTGACCCACGAGCGAAACCGTAACCGCCCGGACCGAGATTTCGGTCCACACGTCATACGCCAACAGTCTCAGCAATTACGGCGATCACTGCGCAACCTCCAACGGGAAGGTTTTCGCAGGGTTCAATTTTGCATTCACCTGAGGAGGTTGACGCGGCAGAAATCGTGCGCGAGCCGCTGTGGAACAACCTGAAGCACGAACACAGCTTGAACGCCTCAGGAGGAATGCATTTATGGCGGACAAGCCGAGTGATCGGTCAGAAAGCCGCCTAAAATGCTCGTTCAGAGCCATTCTTTTGCGCCTTGTTTTCTCAGGCGGGGAGCCGTTTCACGATCGAAGCTATCCAGTCTCGAATCATCGGGAAGCGAAATCGGTTATTCTCCATCGCCTCTGTAATTAACTTGTGGCCTTCGAGAGACTCTACGTCCAAGAAATAGCCGTTGGCTCGGAGCATGGCGTCCGTCATGACAAAGCTGACACGCTTATTCCCGTCAATAAAGGCGTGATTATTTGCTAGGGATTCCATCAGCGCAGATGCTTCCTCGATAAGATTGCCGTAGTAGCCATTTTGC
>QHYM01000119.1 GCA_003223295.1 Acidobacteriota bacterium
CATCAGTGGGGCGGCTTGTTGACGGGATTCAATAGTGCGGGAGAGCGGCTCATCAATAAGTTGCGCAAACAGTTGAAGAAATAGCGGGAAGAGCGACTTAGTGAACACCGGTTCCAGAACTTAAGCCACGCAGCTTTTTTCTGCTTAAAAGTCCACAGGATTGCCTCAATATGTGTCAGACTATAGGTATGGCACGTGGGTGGGAAAGCAAGGACGTAGAAGCCCAGGTTGAAGCGACGCAAGCTCCACAGCAGAAAGTCCTTCAGGGAAACAAGTCTCCCGAGCAGGTCCAACGGGAGCAGGAGCGCAAGGATTTGCAGCTATCCCGCGTCCGCATAGTGAACGACCTCGCCTCCGCGACGCACCCCAACCACCGCAAATCGCTCGAAGCGGCTCTCGCCCATCTGGACAAGAAAATCTCCGAACTCGCCTAGCTTCACCAAGCAAGATGTGCGCGGGCTCAGCAACCTGCGCGCCGTGCCTGCTTTTTTCTGGCGCTCGAGGGTATTCAAGGCCTTTGCCAGAACAGGCAATGTCCTCTCATGCTCACGCCACATGACGAGCCATGCCCGCTCCCTGGGCGCAATATCCGGCTCGCCACGGCAGGGCGCCGAAACGTGACCACCACGATGACCCCGGACTCCGCGGCTTCTCCCGCTCGTCTCCCCGGGGCAAACCGCCACTGCTGGACGGCGCCTACGGTTGACCGCGTCAACGATTCCAAGTCGCGCACCACGTGCATGGAGGTAACGCGGCCGTCCCGGTCCACAATTTCATTCAAAATGACGCTGCCTTCCCCAATGCTATTGGGAGGGTATTCAGGCTCCAGCGTGAAGATGGGTAAAGCGCCGCGATCCTTGGAGTCTGTTCCCGTCTCCTTATATTCGTGAACGCGAGCCGTCATTTTGGGCAGATACGGCTGCGCAAACTGAAACACGATCCCGATTCGCGCTTCTACGGGGCGGCCATCGAGCCGTGCCGGAAGAAACGTCCAGGTTTGCACTGCGCCCAGCACTTCTTCCAGAAACGGAGACTGGCCCTGCACTACCCTGACATCCGTGAGCCTTCCCTTGGTATTCACATTGGCATCGAACAGGATTTCACCCCCAAAGAGCGCTTGCGGCGGAAAAGGCGCCGCCACCAGGGAGAGAGGAGTGGGACGCGTGAAACCCTTGGCACTCTCCGCAGGGCTTCCCGCTTGCGTGGTGGGTTCGAGCGTGGCGTGCCAAGGAATGTCGTGCTGCTGAAGCAGTGAAATCGCATAATGAATACGCACGGCCGCTCCCGGCGAAGGATCCACCTGCTCTGCGGTCGTAACAAATGGAATGGCCGTGGGATGCAGCCAGCGCCCCTCGATGAACCCCACGACTTCTCCCGTCTCCTCGGAGATCACCGGAGAGCCGCTCTGGCCCGGTATCACTTTCTGGCTATAAAGCAATAGCTCGATTTCGCGCCCTTTTTCCGTTCGCGTGTACTGGTAACTCAAAACCTCACCCTCCGCGCGATCTTCGAGGGGCGCGTCGAAGGTATACGCCTCTTCGAGGCTGGAGGGACGCAACGAAACCGAGAACACGTTTTTTCCAGGAGCAAGCCGTTCCGTCGCTAAAGGCAAGAACGCCACGCGGTAGCCTCCTTCAAACGGGTTGGGCTTCACCCGCAATACGGCAACATCGTGTTCCCAATCCGTGGCTACCACCTCGGCTTTCAGCAAACGGCGTTGTCCTGTGGGCAGCTCCACCAACACATGGGGCTGTCCCCCGTCTCGAAACGAGTGCATGAGGTGCGCCGCGGTAACCAGATAGCCGTCCTCGTTGATGAAAAAAGCGTTTCCGTAAAAGAGATAGTGATAGCCCTTCTCGGAAGGATCTTGATCCAAAGGGTAAACAACCGGGCAAATCGCTGCCGCCGGGCCAGCCTCACCCGGCGCCTTCTCCGATGCCCTTGCAGCTGCTGCGTAAGAGAAGAACAACACTATGGCAATCAACAACGTCGCGGCCGCATTGCGATAATTTCTAACGGCGATTTTTGCTGGCATGGGAAAACTCCGCCAGAGTTCAGTCTAGTTGGTAAAGCCCTCGGGCGGGGACGGCCGGGGCAATCGCGAGGAAAGTGGGGCTGAGAAACTTACAGCGATTCCAACTTCCATCTTAACCTCATTTTGAGAGCGGGCGCAATTCCTAGGAACTGGATCTTCGAACCGAGCCCCATACGCACGAACCACTTGAATCTCAGGCCTGAAGCGGTATCGTTTACGTCATGCCGGATGACGATTCCAAAAAGCAGACAACCGAGCCTACGCCACAGCGTTTCAAGGTAGCCGTGGTTCAGGCTTCTCCGGTTGTATTCAATCGCGAGCGAACCCTGCAAAAAGTCCAGGTCCTTGCGGGCGAAGCGGGGCGCAAGGGCGCCCAACTTGTACTTTTCCCCGAAGCTTTTGTCTCCGGCTACCCAAGAGGGCTCGATTTTGGGGCGGTGGTCGGCTCGCGCACGGAACAGGGCCGCGAAGACTTCCGCCGCTATTGGGACAGCAGCGTGGATGTTCCGGGGCCCGCGGTCGATGAACTTTCCCATGCCGCGCGGGACAATTCCATCTACCTGGTTATCGGTGTCGTCGAGCGTGATGGCGGGACGCTCTATTGCTGCGTACTGTTTTTCGCGCCGGACGGGGCCTTCCTGGGAAAACATCGCAAGATCATGCCCACTGGCTCGGAAAGATTGGTGTGGGGTTTCGGCGATGGCTCCACAATGCCGGTGTTTGACACTCCCCTGGGCAAGCTCGGTGCGGTGATCTGTTGGGAGAACTATCTGCCTCTAATGCGCGCCGCGATGTACGCCAAAGACATCGAGATTTATTGCGCGCCTACTGCGGACATGCGCGACTCCTGGATTGCTTCAATGCGCCACATCGCGATCGAAGGACGTTGCTTCGTGCTCTCGTGCAATCAATTCAATCGACGCAGCGATTTTCCGCCGGATTATCGTTCCAATTTTGGCGAGGATCCCGACGCCATTGTCTGCCGTGGGGGCAGTTGTATCGTCGATCCTTTCGGGAATTTCCTCGCGGGGCCCAACTTGGAAGGCGAAGCTGTGCTGATTGCTGAGATCGATCGCGCCCAGATTGTCCGGGGAAAATACGACTTGGATGTGGTCGGACACTATGCCCGGCCGGATATCTTTCAGCTTCATGTGGACGCGCGCGCAAAGCAACCCGTAAACATCCACGATGCCGGGCCTAGCGAAAAAGAGGAACCTGCTGTGCCGGCCACGCGTCAAGCAATCGCCCGGTCCGCCGACTAACAGCGTCGCGCCTTCTTCTAATCGGTAAACACCACTCCCACCGCCACGCGCCCCTTCTCTTTCGCGTCCTCAACGCGCACCACGTATCCCCTCAACTGGATGTGTTGTTCCCGATTGGTTCCCGGCGCGTCCATCGTGACTCTCAGCTCTGATTGCAATTGCGGCAGGTGCTTCAGCGTAATCAGCGCGCCCTGGAGGGACAGGTCGCAAACTACTGTCTCTTCCACGAATTCCTTTCCGCCTTCGGTCAGCCCGCAGACTCTCGCCTGGAACTGCACTTCCCGCCGAAGCGCCGTGCGCGTCCGCGGCATGTGGGCTTGTACAGGTTCTCCGGGCGCTCCCAGCGTAATCACCATGCCCTCGCTCGCCGCAAACACTGAATCAAATTCTTCCCTGGCTTGCCGCAGAATCGAATCCACCGTGCGGTCCGTCGAATCCGGGTCGTGATGAAACAGCACCAGTGTTTTCGCGCCCGCTTGCCGTGCCACCTTCACTCCCTCGAGCCAGGAAGAATGTCCCCACCCTTTCCTGAGGCTCCCCAACTGCTCAGGCGTATACTGCGCGTCATTGATGAAGATATCCGCGCCGGCAGCCAATTCCCGCAGGCTTTCGTCCAGCTTTGCGTTTCCCGGCTCATTATCCGTGGCGTAGGCCACCGTCCCCGCGGGCGTCTCGATTCGAAATCCCAGGCAGCCTTGCGGATGATTCAGCCAGTGCGAGGTGACTTTGTTCTCACCAATGGTGAACGATTCCCCTCCATCCACCTCCTGAAATCTCCTTTTCGCGCTCATCACGGACATGTCCACGGGAAAATAGGGGACGGCCATCTGCGCCTCAAACACCTGTTTCAGGCTGTCGCGTCCCAAAAACTTCGAGCGGAAGCTATAAAACTGAAATTCATTCTTTTCCACGTACAGTGGCGCGAAGAACGGAACTCCCTGAATGTGGTCCCAGTGATAGTGGGTGATCAGGATGTGTGTTCCCTGGCCCTTTCCACCACCGGGCGAGGTCCAGCGGTTTCCCAGCATGCGCAGTCCCGTCCCGCAGTCCAATATGAATTGAGTGCCGTCCGGCGCTTCCAGTTCCAGGCACGGTGTGTTGCCGCCGTAGCGCCACGTGGCGGGATCCACGGTCGGTGTAGACCCGCGCACGCCCCAAAAATTCAGTTTTGTAATCGGAGCCGCCATATCCTGAACGCAATTCCCTCGTGAAATGGCTCGCCCCGCACCAACACACGCGCGAGGAGCAGGCTTGCTTCATCGTCGCAGCCGTTGGCAAGACCGTCAATCCATTCCGGCAGCCACGGTGTCAAAGTGCCTAATAAGCGTGTCGGATTGCTGCGTTAGCCGCCCGGGGCGCGTAGAATGAGGTCATGGTTGGGCATTCCCACGGCCAAGGCCCCGATTGCGGCCAAGATCACAACCACAGCCATGCCGGTCATTCTCATAGTCACGCCAGCCACGTTCATCCCACATTGCAACCTTCCGTCCTTGGCTGGGCTATGGTTTTCACTCTCGGCCTGGTCGTCGCTGAAGTTTTCGGAGGCATTCTCGGCCGCAGCGTCGCGCTCCTCAATGACGCCGTTCATAACCTTTCCGACGTTCCCGCGCTCGGCATCTCCTATCTCGCCATGCGCTGGGCCGAACGCCCCGCCGACAGCGAGAAAACCTACGGCTATCATCGCGCCGGTACACTTGCCGCTTTTACGAACGCCTTCGTCCTCGTCTTGCTTGCCCTTTGGCTGGGATATGAAGCTGTGGAGCGCTTCCGCTCTCCTGTCGAAGTCGTCGAGCAATGGATGATCTGGACCTCCGTCGCCGCGCTGGCGGTGAACGGCGGCATCACTTTGGCGCTGGTCCGCGGGCGGCGTGACCTCAATCTCCGCAGCATCTTGATTCACAATTTTGGCGACGCCCTTTCCAACATTGCCATCATCATCGGCGCGGTCGTCATTGGAATGACCGGCGCGCACTGGATCGACCCTCTTCTCGGCCTGGCCATCGGTCTGCTTGTGCTCTGGTCCAGCATCGGCATCCTGCGCGAATCGTCGCACATTCTTCTCGAAGGCCGCCCCCATGATTTGCAGGTCGAGGAAGTCGCCCGCGCCATCCTGACTGTCGAGGGCGTACAGGAAGTTCACGACGTCCACCTCTGGTCGCTCGGCGGCGGGCATAATGCTCTCAGTCTCCACGCGCGCATCCCGGACATGCATCTCGACGAGTGCGAACGCTTACTCGACGCCATCAAGCAGGTTGCCGCGAAACAATTTCGCATCGAGCACACCACCGTCCAGCTCGAGCGCGCCGGATTGCCTGCCCAATCCGGCTATGTCATGCCCGAACCCGCCAAAAAGTAAGCCCCTCTCCCTTATTCCTTTCTACTGTGTTATAAACGTGCAGCCGTGAATTTCACCGCGAATCCGAAGTTTGCCGGGGACTCTCAGCCGGCAAAGGCCTGCGATTCCCTTGAGGTGCCTTCGCAAGCTGGCCAGGTTTCGGCCCTCCGAAACGAAGATCCCTCGCGGTATTGCCCGGTTTGCTCGCAGCGGTTGGAGTCGCGTCGTTGCAAGTTGATCTGCTCGGTCTGCGGCTATTACATGTCCTGCGCGGACTACTATTAGCCGCTCTCTGGGGATCTACGAATCAGCCGCGGTGGCTTGCGGAAATTTGACCGCCGCCAGGTCTTCGATTACGATTCATCGCTCCCGGTTAACCCTGATTTGATAAGCTTTACGGCTCCGGCACGGGTTGCCGCCGGAACCCCTTTCCGATGAGGAGGAAAATAACGTGGCATTGAAGATGACCAATCGTGAAGTGGATGGCGTCTCCGTGGTGGCGCTGGACGGACGCATCGTGCTCGGCGAAGAAAGCAACGCGCTGCGCGAGAAAGTGAAAAGCCTCATCGCCGCGGGAAAAAAGAAAATTGTCCTCAACATGGACAACGTTACGTTCATCGACAGCGCCGGGCTGGGCACGCTCGTGGCCGCCCATCACAGCGCCAAATCCCAGGGCGCCGGGCTGCGCCTCTGCCACCTCGGCAGCAAATTCCAGGAAGTCCTGCAAATCACCAAGTTGATGACCGTCTTCGATGTTTACAACACGGAAGCCGAAGCGGTCGCCAGCTTCTCGAAGTAGCGTCGCTGTTTCGAACTGGGACTCTCCCAGGGAGCAGGGCACGTTTCCACGTGCCCTGTTTTTGTTTCCCTCATCTCGCGTTGTAGGTTTATCCATGAAGTCCAAGCCCCAAGCGGTTGAGAAATCATTCAAAGCCACTCTCGAACGCATGCAGTCGAACCTCGGCTGGGTCATCGTTCGAATCCCTTTTGATGTTTCGAAAGTCTGGGGTGCTCGAGGCAGGCTGCGTGTCAAAGGCGAAATCAACGGCTTCCCGTTCCGCACCGCGCTCTTTCCCACGGGCAAGGGCTACCATTTCCTTCTCGTCAACAAGCGCATGCAAGCGGGCGCCAATGCGTGCGCGGGCCGCACGGCTCATTTTCGCCTCGAGCCAGACCTCGAAGTCCGTAAGGCCGTGATCCCGGCGGAATTGAAGCGCGCTCTTTCTGAGGAGCGCTCCCTCCAGCGTTGGTTCGACAATCTGAGTTACTCGATCCGCAAATGGATCACCGACTGGATCGCGCAACCGAAAAGCGCCGAAGCCCGTGTGCGCCGCGCCGACCAAATTGCCGAGCAATTATTGACCACCATGGAAGCAGAACTAGAACTGCCCCCGATTCTCAAAGCCGCATTCGCGCGCGATCCGCGCGCCTATGAGGGCTGGCAGTGCATGTCTCCCACGCACCGCCGCCACCAGTTGCTCAGCATCTTCCACTATCGCAATCCCGAGTCTCGCGAACGCCGCATCGCCAAAATGCTGGAAGAAGCCGCCGCCCGTGGGGGAAAGCGTGATCAGGAATAAAAACGCGGAGGTCACGTCCGTGACTCTCCGCAAGAAATAGAAACCTGTCAAATAGGTTTGATTAGCAGGAACGAAGCGAAGCCACGAGCTCGATATTCGCTTGAAGCCGGCGTCCAACCTGTACTGCCGCATAGCGCGCGCAAATCACGCGTTCCCGTTCGCTCCAGGCCGCAAGCACCGGCAGCTGCTTGCCAAAGAGCATTCCGAGCCCTTGGACAAAGCGGTAATAAACGCGCACCAAACCTAATCCGCCACGGGTAGGCTGTAGATTGGGAGTCAAATCGTGCAGGCCGGCAATCGTCTCGAAGTGTTGCGGCAAGAGGCGTCCATTTTCGACATGGGCGGCCGCAAGCACGCGGTCCGAGACTGGCAGTGCGGCAACTCCTGCCAGCACCGCCCTCCAATAGTAGAGGGCAAACTGCGACAGGGCTATCATCGAGATCGCAAATAGCATGGCAGCGAACATCCCTCAGCCTCTAAAGGGATTCTGCTAGCGCAAACGGTTTCCGCCAATAGACCCGAAGTACTAATGGAGTAGAACGATTAGCGTAACCGTTTGGAAACAAAGCCTTTGTCCCGGATAGAGTGTCCGTCAAAGTACGCCTTGCCATAACCTCACATCCGGCCTATCCTCCCACCTATCAGCGACTTACAGGGTTATACGAATTGAGAGGTACAAAAGGTGTTACCCGGAGGATGGCCATGCCTCGGATTTGCAAGACGATCTTTGCTGCCGCTGGAATAGCTTTGCTCGCGGTTTGCGGTGTGCTCGGGCAGCGGCCCCTCCTCAGCAAGCCTGCCGACGTGCACGATGCCGACCGCGCAGCCATCGGCGCCGTATTGAAGGCGCAGCAAGCCGCATGGAATCGCGGCGACGTTGATTCCTTTCTGGTTGGATACTGGCAATCGCCGGAATTGACCTTCTCCGGAAGCAGCGGAGTTTCGCGCGGCTGGGACGGCGTGCTGGCGCGTTACAAGAAAAACTACCCCGACCGCGCGGCAATGGGCGAACTGGATTTTTCTGACTTGGAGTTCCGGTTCCTCGAATCCGATGCGGCGTTGGTTTTGGGAAAGTGGCACTTAAGACGTGAGACCGCAGGCGACCTTGGCGGTGTATTCACCCTCGTCTGGCAGAAGTTTCCGCAAGGCTGGAAGATCATCCATGACCACACCAGCACCGTCACTGCGAACCCCTAGATAAACCTGGGCGTCCAAAAGAGCTGAGAGCTTGCAACGCCCGATGTCCTCGCGACATTGCGGCCCTATCGTTTATAGATGGTCTTGCCGCGCTGAATGACCAATTGAAAGATCGGGACAATCGCGCCAACGAAAGCGCCGCCCGCCGCTCCTGCCAGCCCTCCGAAAAACGCATTGACGCCCGGGTACGTTCTGCTGGTGGTTCCGCCGGCTATCGCCCCAGCGGCCCCGCCTATTCCCGCTCCGATCAAGGCATCCTTGGCTTGGTTGGGCAGCGCGCGTACCTCACGAATCTCCGCGCGCGGAATCTGAATGGAAATCGTCCGAAACGACCGGGGCAGATGCACCCAGCAAGTCAACGCTTCTTCCGTGGCGCCTTCAACGGCGCACGAATACTTATGGCGGGCCTTGACGATAACGTGCGTGCCGGGCTCGAGGTTTTCCACCACGCGCCAGTCTCCGGCGTTTTTCCTTGCCTGCGCGTTCGGCCCCAGCAGAAGCGCAACAAGCATCGCAAAAGATATCTGTCGCCAGCGCTTCGCCGGAATCCGTGCCCGAATAACCCTCCATCCCGTCGGAAAAATCTTGCTCAATTTGCTCCAATTCATATTTGCCACCCCTTCCTGACGTCGATGGGTGCAATTCCCAAACCAGAGCCCGTCGGAAATGAGTGGTGTAGGGGAACGAGGATTGATAGACCCCCGATACAAGTCGCTGAAGCCACAGAACAAAGCCAAAGAATGATTAAGCGAATCGAGGTCTTCTAATCTCTAAACTGAACACTGAGAACTGAGGACTGAAAACTGAGGACCTAGAACTTCGCCAATGATTAGAGAATCTCCAGGACTTCTTCGTAGCGTTTGAACGGCGGAATCAGATACGCACCTGCAAGCTCCGTTCGCGCCCACGCGAGCATCTGGCGGGCGACTTGGAAGCCGCAGTCGCGCGCGGCGGCCCCGGCAGCCTCCATGGATTTCAACAGAGCCTCAGGAATCACAATGCCCGGCACTTCGTTGTTCAGCCGCAGCGCCTGCTTGTAGCTGTTGAGCGGCCAGACACCGATCAAAACAGGAATCGCCGGCTTGCCACCCAGTTTCTTCAGAAACATGTGCCAGTGCTCCGGGTCGAAAAGCGGCTGTGTCATGGCGAAATGCGCGCCGGCTTCCACTTTGGCGTGGAAGCGCACGATTTCGCTCTCGAGATCGTAGGCCACCGGGTTGAGCGCCACGCCGATGGCGAAATTCGTGGCGCCCCCCAGCGTTTTGCCCGCCCAGTCCGTGCCCTGATTCAGCCGGTTGAGCACTTTCACGAGCCCGACGGAATCAACTTCATAAACTCCGCTCGTCTCCGGGTAATCGCCAACCGACGGCGGATCGCCGGTAATCGCCAGCACGTTGCGCACTCCCCCAACGGTCCACGCGCCAAGCAGCCCGGCTTGCAGGCCGATAATGTTTTGATCCCGTGTTGTGAGGTGCGGAACGGTTTCGACGCCGCGCGCTTCCAGAGCACCAGCAACGACCAGGGCGTCCATCCCGACGCGGGCCATGGCTCCGCTATTAATGTCGATGGCATCGACCTTCTGCGAAGCCATCACTCTATCTACTTGCTCGAAGATGCGGTCGAGCGAGAGCCCTTTTGGCGGATCGATTTCCACGCAAACCGTGAATTTCTTCGCTTTCAGGTTTTTCCAGAATTGGCTTTCCGGCTCGCGTTGCGAAAGGGGTGCCGGTTTCGTAACCGCTTCCACCGCCGGTGATGCCGGGTGACTCTTTGCGGGGCGCAGCAACTTGACGGCTTCCGCCATCGCATGGATGTGCGCGGGCGTTGTTCCGCAGCAGCCACCAAGGATGCGCACGCCGAGCGCTGCGGCTTCGCGTGCAAACAGCGCGAAATATTCGGGCGACGATTTCGGATACACGATGCGGTCGCCTTCGCGTTTGGGAAAACCCGCGTTGGGCATGCCGCTGATTCGAATGTCGTCGACGGCCGCAAGCTCTTGCAGAATCGGCAGCAGCGCTTGCGGACCCAGCGTGCAATTCGCGCCAATCACTTGCACGTTTTTGTTTTTCAGTTGCACCGCAGCGTCCGAGGGGCGAATGTCGCCATGCGTCGTGCCTTCCTCCGAATACGTGAGCTGAGCCACGATGGGCAGACCCGAAAACGAGCGAATCGCGTCCACGGCGAGTAGCACTTCTTCAATGTAGGAAAACGTTTCGAGGATGTAGAAATCAACGCCTCGCTCTTCGAGCGCAAGCGCCTGCTCATAAAAAACATCCAGAATCTCTTTGTCGTCTGGATGGCGGGCCTGCACGCCAAGCCCCAGCGGTCCAATCGAGCCCGCGATGAGCACTTCGCGCGCGGCGGATTCGCGGGCTTCGCGAGCGATCTTGACGCCGCGGCTGTTTAGGCGTTGAACTTCGTCGCCGAGGCCCAGCGGCGCCATCTTGAAGCGATTCGCGCCGAACGTGTTGGTCTCGATGATCTGCGCGCCAGCCTCGATGTATGCCTGGTGGACTCGAAAAACGGCTTCCGGCTCCGTGGCGTTCAGTTCGTCGAAGCAGCGCTGCGGACCAACCGCTTCGTGAAGCATCGAGCCCATCGCCCCATCGGCGATAAGAATCGCGTCCTTCAGCCGCTCATTGAAATCGAATATCTTCACGAAACCTCGCCCGCCCTAGCAAACCCAAATGCCGCCGGGAATCACCAATGCGGAGCCTATACCGATAGCGTCAAGACAATACGACCACCCAGCGCCCGCGGCTGCGCTCTTGAAGGCCTTGCCCCTGTTTTTCAAGCCACGGTCAAAAAATAAGTGTAAGAGCCACAACCATTCTCCGATACGCACAGGCAAGAGTCCAAGGAGATAGGGAACTGTCGGATCTTCAGTACGAAACACCCTTGAAGACAAGAGTAACCAAAGTGCTCCGTAAGCCAAACCAGCGGCAATGCCAATGACTGTTCGAGTTCCGCCAACCTTTGCCAAACTTGCCCGCGCATCCGGGTAAGCCTTTCTTAGGACGTAGGCCGCTGCTGTGTATCCAACGAATTTCACACCTACAAAATAAGCAAAGCCCAAAGGCGCTGGCCCCATCGGCATCTGACCGCTCCTTGTTATCGTTTTTGCTCCATGAGCGAGGCGACCGTGCTCATGAGGTCGTATTTGGTGAGAATTTCGAAGTGTGAATTGCCCATATCCACGAAAACCGCAGGATTTTCGTGGCTCAGAATGTGTGTGACGCGCTCGACCGGCGCGGTCTTCGGCACTTGCGGCAGTGGATTGCTCATGACTTCGCGCACCACGAGCTTTCGCAAATCCTTGCCTTGCAGCGCCAGATTCAGAATCTGGTCTTCGTAAATAGTGCCAATCGGGGTATTTTCCTCAAACACCGGAATCTGCGAAATATCCTGGTCCTGCATGCTCTTCAGCGCGTGGAACACGGTTTGATATGGCCGCGCAATCACCAGTTCGCGCACTTTGCCGGCGGAGTGCTTCGCCTTCACGACCTCCGCAGCGGTCATTTGAACTGCGGCCTCGACGTACCCGCGCTCGCGCATCCATTCGTCGTTGTACACCTTGCTGAGGTAGCGCATGCCGGTGTCCGGCAACAGTGCGACCACGAAATCGTTGGGTCCCAGATCTTTCGCCAGTCGCAGTGCGCCGGAGAGGCATCCACCTCCTGATCCTCCGGTGAATAAGCCTTCCAGCTTGGCAAGGCGCCGCGCCACCACAAAACATTCTTCGTCATTCACCTGAATGATGTCGTCGAGAATTCTCAGATGCATCGTCGTCGGAAAAAAATCTTCGCCGATGCCCTCCACTACATACGTCTTTGCTTTGATGGTCGTTCCGGTTTTAACAAAATCGTAGTACAGCGAGCCATACGGATCGACGCCCACAATTTTCACCGCGGGATTTTTTTCCTTGAGATATTTTCCCGCGCCGCTGATGGTGCCGCCCGTCCCCAGACCGCAAACGAAATGCGTGATCTTGCCTTCGCTGTCCTCCCAAATCTCCGGGCCCGTGGTGAGGTAGTGGGCCTCGGGGTTCATGGGATTGTCGTACTGATTGGGGTAATAGGAATTGGGAATTTCGCGCGCGAGTTTCTTTGCCACGGAGTAGTAGCTCCGCGGATCTTCAGGCTCCACCGCCGTGGGGCACACAATCACTTCCGCACCCAGCGCTTTGAGCAGGTCGACTTTTTCCTTCGATTGTTTATCCGTCGTGGTGAACACGCACTTGTAGCCGCGCACCGCCGCCACCAGCGCCAGCCCCATGCCGGTATTGCCGGAAGTGCCCTCGATAATCGTCCCGCCGGGTTTCAGCAAGCCTCGTTTTTCGGCATCGTCAATCATCGTGATCCCTATGCGGTCCTTCACCGAACCGCCGGGGTTCGTGAATTCCGCCTTCACATACATCTGTGGCTTGAGCTCCTTGCAGATGCGGTTCAAGCGCACCAAAGGCGTATGCCCAACTGCTTCCAGAATGTTGTTGCACTTCATCCCGTGTCTCGAGTTCTCCGCGAAAGTGCATTCAGTTTAGCATCATTGCGAAATTCGCGGATACTTGCTGGGACCAGTGTTGAAATGGCGGCGATTGGATTATGCTTTCTGGCGAGCCGAGGGAGAATCGGAACCCAAGGAGAGTTGAAAATGGACAGGCAGAATATCTCGAGCGGGGCGCCGTGGGAGCCGATTGTGGGCTACTCGCGCGCCGTGCGCATCGGTAGCACCATCATCGTTTCCGGAACGACGGCGACGGGACCAGACGGCAGGATTGTGGGCGTGGGCGACGCGCGCGCGCAAACCATACAGACCATCCGCAATATCGAAGCGGCGCTGGTAAAAGCCGGCGCGACTTTGCGAGACGTGGTGCGCACGCGCATCTATGTGACCAACATTTCCGAGTGGGAAAAAGTCGGGCGCGCCCATGGAGAATTCTTCGGGGAAATTCGCCCCGCGACGAGCATGGTGGAAGTGAGCAAGCTGATTTCTCCGGAAATGCTCGTCGAGATTGAGGCGGACGCGGTAGTCGGCTGAAAAACGGTTGAAAAAAGAATAAGGAAACGCGCTTGCCGGCCAACGAAAAAAACATGTCGCCCGCTTTGTACGATTCGTTCATCGCGGACTACTACGACGAATCGCCGATCGTGCGGCAGCGCACGCAAGACGTGGCTTTTTATCGCGATGCCGTGCGCGAGTTTGGCGACCCGGTGCTGGAGCTGGGCTGCGGCACGGGGCGCATCACCATGGCGCTGGCCCAAATGGGCAAGCGTGTCACGGGACTCGACCTTTCCGAGCGCATGCTCGAACGCGCCGCGCGCAAACGGGCCGCGCTCAACAAGGAAGAACGCGAGCGCGTCCATCTCGTGCAGGCCGATATGACACGGTTTGACCTCGGCGAAAAATTCCAGCTCATCATTATTCCGTTCCGGCCGTTTCAGCACTTGCTGGAAGTGCGCGACCAGGTCGCTTGCTTGGAGGCCACCCGAAAGCACCTGAGGCCGAGCGGGCGCCTGATCCTGGACGTGTTCCAGACCGACGCGGAGCGCATGCACGACCCGGTGCACATGCGCGAATCGCCGCTGATTGAGTACAAAACGAACGACGGCCGGCAAGTGCGCATCAGTGAACGCGTGGCGGCGTTTCATCGCGCGGAGCAGTGCAATGACGTGGAGATGATTTATACCATCGAGCATCCCGGCGGCCGCAAGGAGCGTCTGGTGTTCGCCTGGCCGCTGCGGTATTTCTTTCGCTACGAAGTCGAGCACCTGCTGGCGCGCTGCGGCTTCCGCGTGGCGGCGGAGTACGGCGATTTTGACCGCTCACCCATCCGCGATGATTCCCCTGAAATGATTTTCGTCGCCGAACCCGGTTGGTGATCCGGCCCTTCCGACCGGGTCGGGATAGATTCCGGGCGGCGCTACACAGAATTCGAAGAATTGAAAAAGGATTCTATTTGCGCTTGGCGTGGAAAACGCCATTGGGCTGGTTGAACACGGCTTCGGTGACTTTGCCGGCCGCGTCCATTTGAAACTCCATGCTGAATCCGGGCAGGCCTTTCACGTCGAACGACAACTCCTTGCGGGGAATCAGCTCGTACTGAGGCTGGCCGGGGACGGTGAGCCGCAGAACGTCGCCGACGAGCGCAAAATTGACGGTCTGCTCCGCCAGCAGGTAGTCACCGGCGAGTTTCTGCAACACGTCCTTGGAGATTTTTTCCGGCGCGCGCGTGAAAACGAGGTCTTCGCCAAGCGAAGGCTCGAGCGTGGCAGCGATGCGGTCGATGTCGCCTTTTTTGTTCATCTCGAACTGAAATTCTTCGCCTGCGGCAACACTGTCGGACTCTTCGGGAACCTGGAAGATATCGTAGTGATAGTGTTCGAGCGGGAACGGGCCCAATTTGTTGAGGCTCAATTCGAGCGCGTCGCCCTTGAGAGCAACTCTGATCACGCCGTAACCCGCGTTCTGATATTCGCCGGCGAAGTCCGCGAGATTGTGCGAGGGGTGCGTGCCTGATTTGCGGTCGGTGGGCTTGTTCTTTTTGGCTTCCTCTTCCTGTTTTTTCCCTTTGGCTTCGAGGTCCTTGAAGCGGTCGAACCACGGCAAAGGATCGAGTCCGAGCAGGCGATCGTAGACGTTGTACGCAAGGACTTCCGGCGTTTGGCCGTGAGGCAGATTCGTAAGAACCACAACGCCCATGTGGTCGTCAGGAAGCATGGACAACAGGGCGTAGAAGCCGTCGATGCCGCCGTTATGCCAAACCAAATTGTGGCCGCGATAAGAAGTAGCCACCCAGGCCAGGCCGTAGCTGAAATGGCCCAGCCCCGGCATGCTAAACGCGGGCGGGGGATCGGGAATCGCTGTTTGCGGGCTGTGCATCTCGCGCAGGTCGCTTTCGGCAACGATGGGCTTGCCCTCGTATTTGCCGTCGCCAAGCTGAAAAATCAAATAGTGCGACATGTCGTCGACACTGGAATTGATGGAGCCCGCGGGGCCGATGGCGTCAATGTTGTGGTAAGGGACTTTGCTGACGACCTCTTTCTTCAGTTCGTAGGGAAGGGCATGGTCGGCGGTCTTTTCAATGTCGGTGACAGATAAGTTCGACTGGGACATTCCCAACGGAGCAAAAATCTTTTGGCGAATGTTGCCTTCCCAGCCCAGGCCGGTGAGCTTTCCTTCGAGGTAGCCCATGGTCATGATGGTGAGATTGTTGTACTGGTAGGCGCTGCGAAAGCCCTTGTTGGGCTTGAGCTCGTGGAGCCGGCCGACCAGGTCGTCGCGCGTGAAGTCCGAAGAATACCAAACGAGATCGTGGCG
Source organism: Acidobacteriota bacterium (assembly GCA_003223295.1). Classification (GTDB taxonomy): domain Bacteria; phylum Acidobacteriota; class Terriglobia; order Acidiferrales; family UBA7541; genus Acidiferrum. The sequence goes on from QHYM01000119.1 coordinate 15,727, forward strand.
CGGCAGACCGGTGCGATGCGAGAAAAGGTCGCGGGGAGTGGCCTGCTCGCTGGCGACCGGATCGTTCATCTGAAACTCGGGGAGGTAGCTGCGGACGGGCTTGTCCCAATCGACTTTGCCTTCGTTTTTGAGAATGGCGAAAGTCAGGGCGGTAAAAGATTTGGTAATCGAGCCGATGGGAAAAAGAGTCGCGGCGGTGACGGGAAGCTTCTGTTCCAGATCGCGATAGCCGTAGCCTTTGGCGTAGATGACTTTGCCGTCTTGCACCACGGCGATGGCGACGCCAGGAACTTTCCATTGCTTCATGGCCTGGTCGGCGACGTCGTCGAGACCTTGCAGCTTGGCGGCGGGAGTTGCTGCGGCAGTCGACGCGGAAGCGGCGGCCTTCTTCCCTGTCTGTGCCTGCGTCTGGGCAAAGGCATGCGTCCCCAAGGACAGCACGAATAACCATACGACGAGCATCGATCTGCGCATGGATTACCTTTCTGTGCGCTGGTTCAACTCAGAATTCGATACGCAGCCCGAACTGGCCTTCGCGGCCAGGCAAGAATTGCGAAACGGTGCCGAAAACGGGTTCTCCCGGCAGACGCGGCGAGTGATTCTGATTGAAATTCACCGCAGCCGGATTTGCACTATTGAACAAGTTGAAGAATTCAAAGAGGCCCAGGACGCTCACGCGCTCGTTGATACGGAATGTTTTCGCGATGCGCAGATCCATGTTCACAAACCTAGGGGGCGGTAAAGGCATTGCGGGCAGTTTTCAGGTCCCTGCCGTTAAAGTTGCTGTTACCGTCCTGATCGAGGGGCACAAGGCCGCCCTGCGTATAGGGGAAACCGCTCTGTACGCGGAAAAGGCTGCTGAACTGGATCTTCCAGGGAAGCTGCACGAGCCCGTGAGCCTCGAAGGTGTGGTGCAGGGCGAAGTCGGAGGGACCATTGTCGAGCGTGGCACCGTTGTAAAAGACGCCCGCCTTCGGCACGTAGTTGCCGTTGCACGCGAAGAAAGCAGCAGTCGCATTGGTTTTGCTCGGGCAAGTCACCGCGCCTGTCTTGGGGTCAACGGTACCGGGATCGGTGACCACGGGAGGAACACCGCGGAAGCTGTCGGTGGGGAATCCATTACTGCCCCCGAGAGCGTCGGTGCTCAGGTTGGAGTTTAGCGCGTCGTCGTTCTCGGAAACGTAGGAGTAGCTGCCGCCCAAGGTGAAACGGCGGCTCATTCGCTTCTGGAAAGAAAGGACTCCGCCGTTGTAAGTACCGGCATACCACGGACCGAAGCCATCAAATTGTGTGAGGGGGCCACCGCTATTAGCGATGCGCGCGGCAAAGGGAAGATTCGTTTCTCGCACACCGAGGATGTTCTGGATGTCTTTGTGATAGTAGTCGACGCTGAAGACCCAATCATTGCCGACTTGGCGTTGAACGCCAAGAGTATAGCTGCGAGTGTAGGGAGTGGCGAAACTCGGATCAATCGTCACCGGGAACCCGCTGGCCGGGAAAACATTGAACGAGAGCACACCGAACGGCCCCCAGAACCAGAAATTGTTGGGTGCGCCGATGGCCGCGTCAGCCGCAGTGAGGAACGCATCCGGAGCCAGACCAGACAACTGTTGAACGTTGTTGATATTCACTGCCGAATTTGCCGGAATTGGAGTGGGCCCCAAGTTATTGAGGTGGTCAACCCCGAATTGGGAAGGAGCGCCGGGGAACGGCGGAGGACCCGCGTCCGGTGGTATACAAAAGTCAGGCTGCGTTTGTAGCTGGGCGTCGGTTTCCGTCTGTGAGAGACATATGCCAAAGAGCGCTGGAGCGATCGTCGGTATTCCGTAAAAGAGGCGCGGGAAGGAAAGCGGCTGACTCTGACGGATATCCGCACCACCGAAGCCCGGAATGTCACGAACGAGGCCGAGACGGAAGTGGTCGTAGAAGAGACCGAAGCTGCCGCGGACAACGGTTTTCGGTGTGGCCGACCACGCAAAACCGACGCGCGGGGAGACGTTGTCTTTCTTCTTGAACGCGGAGTCATAGTCCCAGCGCAGGCCAGCGTTAATGGTCAGGTTGCGGTGAATTTTCCAGTCGTCCTGGGCCCACAGGCCATTGTAGTTATTGCGCAGCTTGATTTGATTGGCCTGCGGCGTGAGGCCGCCGCGAGTCAAGAGCAGGAAGAATCCGGCGTCGACGGGGCCGAATTCCTGGTAGTCGGCCTCGGTAGTAAAAAGCTGATTGAATTGGCCGTTGGCTTCCACGCCATCCACGTGAGTACGTTCATAGTCCCAGCCGAATTTGAGAGTATGGCGATTGAGAGTCTTCGCAAGGCTGGCACCGAAGATCCCATACTTCTGTTCCAGCGTCGAAGGCGTAAAGGTAGCGCCATAGCTGAATTGCCCTAGATCGCCGAATATTCCAAAGGTCCGGTACGCGCTGAATAGGTTGAAGAGCGTGTTAGGTCCGGCTTGAGGATGCGCCGGGCTGGTCAGAGTGGGTTCATCGCGATACTGGCCGCGGAGGCTGAGGATAAAGGGGCTGGCAGAGCCAAAAGTGACGGTGTCGCTGAAGCCCAGGAAAAGATTGCGGTCACCGAGATTGGTGCGCGTGGAGGGAAGAGCCGTGGAGGCCGAGAGCGGGTTGGTGCTGTTGACATGGAGGTTGGTGTAATTCATTTGCTCGGTGAAATGGTGATTTCTGAGAACTTGATCAAACTTCGCGAAGACACGAGCTTCGCGGTCGGTGGTGGGCTCGTTGTAAGTCTCTTCGCTATTGATAAGGAATTGCGGGGTGTTGGGGGGAGGAACGAAATTCAATTGCCGGTTTTCGTGGATACCTTCCGCGGAGCCGAACCAGAACGCTTTGTCGCGAACAATGGCGCCTCCGCCGGCGAGATCATAGTCCCAGCGCAGAAGGTAGGGCACGTCTTTCCCCGGAATATCGGAGGTGTCGAAGACGCTGTTGCGGTGATAGGCGGAAGCCAGGCCATGAATATCATTGCTGCCCGACTTGGTAATGACGTTGACGACGCCGCCGGAAGCGTGGCCGAACTCGGCTTTGTAGCCGGTGGTGATGACCTGGAATTCGGCGATGGTGTCCTGATTGAACTGCGCGGCGGCGCCGCCGCTGAGTTCATTTTGATTGGAGAGGCCGTCGATGAGGAAACCGGTATTGTTGGCGCGCTCACCGAGAACGGGCGTGGCGTTGTCGCTGTTCAAGTCGGCTTGCCTGTTAATGGCTACGCCTGGGACGAGTTGCATCAGGTCGAGGTAGTTCCGCCCGTTGATGGGCATGTCCACAATCTGACTAGGGAGGATTGTCGTGCCCTGCGAGGAAGAAGCCGTCTCGAGCAGCGGGATCTCCGCAGAGACTTCGACCTTTTGTTGGACCGTGCCGACTTCCAGCGAGGCGTTGAATTTAAGCGTGCGGTTCAGTGTAATCTCCAAATCTTTGAAAACCTGGGTGCTGAACCCGGCGTGGGAAACGGTCAATGTGTAGATGCCAGCAGAAAGGGCAGTTATCTGGTAATTTCCGTTCGTGTCCGTAGTGGTTTTCTTGGTGACGGCCAGGGTGCCGGAAGTGATGCTTACTTCCGCGCCGGAAATGGCGAGGCCCTGACGATCGGTCACAACTCCTTCAATCGTGGAAGTGGTTTGTGCGTGGAGTACGGGCACCAAAAACATTGTTGCGAGAAGAAGAGAGAGAACGGAAATCGAGAGCGATCGTAGAAGCGCAAAACGATTCGAAAAGGAATGTGCAACTTTAAAGCTGGAACGACGCATGCGACCTCCCACCCCAGGTTGGCAGTCTATTCCGCTAACGAGGTCGTCACTAGGGCAAAGCCAGAGAATGCCATGACGGCCTTGTGCAACAGATGATGCAAGGAACGTACAGTCCCCGGTGCCCGTAACTCTAGGAGTGCGGAAGAGCTCTTGTCAAGGCATTTTGCCGTTAAACTGGCTGGCAAATAAAAATGCAACATATGTTTCGCCGGGCATTGAAGGGGAAACTCGCAACGATAGGCGGCCTTACAAAGAATGGAATGAGAAAGGAGGGCAGCCCATTCCTGCCCTCCATAAGAAGCGTTGCAGGCAAGCTATTGCGACCGATTTAGAAGGAATTTAGGTTACCAGCGGGCGCGGACGCGGTACTTGAGGACCGAAGTGCCGTCCTTGGCCACCGGTACATTGAACTGCGCCGCGAAGGCCGCGGTCTTCGTGTACTTGTAGGTGGAAGAGAGCATCTCCCAATCGCCGCCGATGGGCTCGTTGACCTGGACCACGATGGGTGCGTCCTTGTGATTGCGCAGCGTGACCTCATACTCGAATTCCCAAGTGTGGGTATCGACGTGTTTGTAGTCGATCTGTTTGTGCTCGGCGACGACGTCGAAGGCGTTGCCGATATGGATGCTGACCTGTTCGTCCTTGGGAGTGTGGTCGATGCGGTCTTCCCCGGCGAAGAGGATGCCGCCCTTTGAGTCTTTCTGGTAGACGCGCACGTTGCCAGCAGGCAGAGGAATGCCGAGTCCGTTCTTCTCCTCGTTTTTGAATTTGTAGTAGACCAAAACGGGATCTTTCAACGGGGCGCCCGGGGCTTGCTGATTGCGGTAGTAGTAGCTCTGCCCGTTGACGACAAAAATCTTCTCGACCGGTACGCCAGAACCCTGGAGCAAGCTGATTTGCTTGGTTTCCTTGTCTTCGACGGACGTTTTGCGGCCGAGCGTGTAGAGATGGTATTCGCTGAAGGCTTCCTGCTGGAATTGTGGAGCGGCCGCCTTGGACGCCACCATTTCCCGCGCCATATCGGCACGCAACCCGCCGCTTTGTATAACGCGATTCAACTCGCCTGCGACGAGCTGGAGATGCGCGTTGCGGAAGGCCGTGCCGCTGTTGTTGATGACGGTAACCCAGCCGTCCAGGTCGGCGTTCTTGTCATCGCGGGCGACGGTGAGAACGTAGTCGGAGTTCCAGGAAAGATTGTTCGCAAGGTAGGAGGCTTCAATTTGTTGCTTTCTAGGGCCGGAATTCTCGAGCGACATGAGCAGCGTTGGGCGATCGTACAGATTCGCCGGGACTTCGGGAAAACGGTAGCTTTCGGCGTACATTCCAGTGACGATGTCGTTGCCCATTTTCCAGACCGGGCCGTTGTTGTCGGAGAGTAGCGTGGCCTTGATTTCTTCGCGCTTGGTGGTGCCGCTCTCCTGGTAGCTGCGGACCAGCGTGACTTCCTTACCGACGTATTTATGGAGCAGCTTCGCGGGTTCGAGCAGGTCGTATTCGTAATTCTGCTCAATGACGCCGAGCTTGTCGGGATCCATGAGCGAACGGAAATGGACAGTGGCGGGATTCACAGTGGCAGCGATGTCCATGAACTTCAGGCGAAACGTGCCAGCGGGAAGCATGAGATTACGGACATCGCGGACCAGCGCAATGTTGGAATTGTATACGGTCACGTTGAGGTCGGTCTGATCGTTCAAGCTGGTGGACTGATCGGCGGCGTGGCCAGCCTCTTTTTCCTGCGCGGCGTAAACTTTGTTGCCACGAACGACGGGATAAAAAATCGCTGTGCCTGCGACGAGAGCAACGGCTGCGTAGAACGCGCCAAGCAACCGAGCTCGGGACTGGTTTCCGGGGATTCTCATTCACCTTCTCCTCAATCCGAATTTGCCTTCTCGGTTAGAACGGTCAGGGAGGAATTTCTTGCAGTGGACGCGACGTGCGCACGTCTTGGTTTTCATTGAGCTGGCGCAGGCTTCCAGGTGGTGCCGCCGTCCATGGTCTCGAAGATTTTCGTATTGCCGGAATTCCAAACGATGGCATGGAGCGCATCCGTGGCGCGAACGCCGCCCAAATCTTCGTCGAGTGGAGAATGGAGGATGGCCCAATGCGAGCCGGCATCAATGGTGAGAAGAATGGTTCCGGCGCGGCCAACGATCCAGCAGACTTTGTCGGAAGGAGCCGAACCGGAGGTCAGGTCAACGAGTACATTGCTGGTTTGTCGCGTCCAAGAGGTGCCGCCATCCCTGGAGAATTCGATCATGCCGGCGCGGCCCGCGCGCCACAGGACTCTTTTGTTTGGAACTGCAATCAAATTTAATTTGGAGTCGCCCACGAGTAAACTAGGAGAAGCGCTCATATCGCCAAAGGCCGCGGCTGGAGTTGGGGCGGGAGCGGGAACTGCCGGCTTAGCTGCAGCAGCGGCGCGATAGGCAAGTGCGGGTGATTCCGATTTCGCTTTCTTCTGAGCTTGTTGCGCCTGCTGTGCCTGGTCAAGGGGGCTTGGGCCAGGGAGCTTCTGGGCATTCGACGGGTTTTGCTGATTCTGCACCTGGGCAGTAGCAATTTGCGGCTGCACTTCCACAGTTTCCGCCATGGCCCCTGCGCCAGCTTTAGCGTCCTGGGCCGGTTGGTTTTTGATGCGATTGGCGGCAAGCGCGGAGTCCCGCCCAGCGTCCTGGCGCGCGCCAGCCTCCTTGTCTGCGGAGGGGTTGACTAAGGTGGCTCTGGCGCGCGAGTCAGATTTTTCGAGCTGGTGCAAATTTTCAGGCCTTGTCCGTTTCCCAGCGTCTTCGTCCTTGGACAGCCTGGCAAGCTGATCCGTTCTTAACTGATCCGATGATGGAGACGCAGCGGCCTGCTGGGTTGTTGGGGGCTCTTGCGCAGAAGGTGGCTCCGCTTTTGCCATTTTCACCTCGACAGGAGCCTTAACTTGCGGCGGCTGACTTTCGTGCCAGGCGACCCACACAAGCAGACCGGCCGCAAGAGCTCCCGCGGGAGCGAGCCATTTCCAACGCGCGCCAGGGGAGATCTTTACGACACGAGATTTTTGCGGAACCTTTGCGGGCGGCGCGCTTCGGTCTTCAGACGCAACAGTCGCAGGCTTGGCAGCTTCCTCCAACGACGCTGCTTCTCTCTCAGAAACCTGGAGCGGAATGGAATCCGTAGCCGCGAGCTCGGAAAGAATGGCCTGGCAGCGCACGCAGCCAACGATGTGTTCCTTCCACGAATTCATTTCTTCCGGGAGCAGCGAGCGATCGTGGTAGGCGGCGAGCACGTCGGACTCCGGGCAATGAAGATGTCCGGCGCGGACACGCAAATCGTTGACGAGAAACCCGCCCAATACGGCGTCAAACTTTTTGTCTTCTTCAGCAGCCATCCCTGCATCTCTCCTGGTTAGAACGGCCCATCAAGACTTCTCTTGCACGCCTGCTGCTCAGCCATCCGTCGGGGGCGATTTGGAAGCGCCGGGGCGCGGCGGAATAGCGTCGAGCAGGTGCGAAAAGTCGAATGGCCAGGCTTGCGTCGCATATTCAAAACAAAGCCGAATCTGGGCATCATCGAGGCCGGGCTGTGAAGCCTGGCCATTCTCGGTGGCGCGGCCGGACTTGAGAATGGCGACGACTTTTTCTTTCAATTCCTGGCGGACGCGTTCGAGCTTGCGCGACACGGTGGCTTCATGCTCGTTCATGGCTTTACCAATTTCCGCCAAAGTAAGGTCCTTCAGGTAGTAGGAAATGAGCCGCGTGCGATCGAGCAGATTCAAGGAAGAGATGGCTTGCTTGAGCGCATCGGCCAATAAATGAAGGTAGCGCGAGCGGTTCGGATCCGCCGGTTCCCAGTCCACCTTTTGTTCTGCAGGGAGAATCTTCTCGAAGCCTTCGTCATCCTGCAAACCTTCCAACCGTTTTTCCTGGCGCAGAACGTCGATGTAGCGCTGAGCGAGAACGGCGCGAAGCCAGGTGGAAAGTTTGCTGCGGCCGTGGAAATGATTGAAGAGCGACACGCGGCCGATGGTAGTTTCCCTGCCGTAGAGCGTGGCGTACAAGGAGTCCGCGAATTCGCGCGCATAGGGATCGCTCGACGAGCGCCTGGTGATGGCAGCGGCAGCGGAGTAAAGATACTGGCGATAGCTGGCGAAGAAATGCTCCCACGCGGACTCGCATCCCGCGGCACACGCGGCGGCCAAAGCTAGATCTTCCACATGAAGCCCAGCGAGGTAATCCTCAATTTTTTGCCGCGCCGCCGATTCTCCGGCAAAACGCTTCGTGGCGCTACGTTCGAGCGAAAGAGAAAACCTTTCCAGCGTGAGTCCCCAGCGGGCCGCTTGCGACTGGGCGTAAAGTTGCTCAACGAGAGAGGCGCGGCCATCCAACAGCAGGGAAAGACCCGAGGAGGACTGGGTTGTTCGCTTTGGCGTGTCCTTTGCCATTAGGGTCAATCCTGGACTATCAACCAACGGCTGGGGATTCCCTTGCATCTTAGAGCATAAGCCCTATGGACGGGAAATTGGTGAGCAAAACACAAACAATGAGAATGGAATTGGAGTATCCTAGGGCTATGTTGCGGTACCGGCCCCGCAACGGAGACCGCCTCGCCGGGGTTAGAAAAGGTGTCTTGTAGTGCGCTCACGGGAGCATTAGCGACTTCGCGTCGTTGGTACCAAAGTCCTATTCGGACGTCCGCAGCCTCGTAAGTACTCTTGGTACTGGCAAGAGCGCACTTTCAAAACTTGCCGGCGAACTTGGGATCGCTAGGTATCCCTAGAAATCCCTGTTCCCTGGACGGAATTTCACGAGGCGGCCGCGGATGACAACCATGATCGTAAATCCACCACGCAGGACGACGATGGGCGTCGGCTTTCAGTCCAACCGTGGGCGTGCAGGCGATCCGGCAGCTTGGAAAAAGGCCATCGGTACCAGGCCCGTGGCAGCGCGTCTCGCCTTACTTCCTGAACCAAAGCGGCGCTGGAGCCGCATCGGCGTAAGCGCGATGGGGCAAGTGGCCCTCATCAGTTTTCTACTGATTCTCCCGCTCATCTTCCCGGAACAAATGAAGACGGCCCTAAACCTTAGGCCCACGGAACTCATGCAACCGGTCACGCTAGTTCCTGTCGCTCCGGAACCGCCTCCACCTCCTCCCGTCAAGCCCAAGGCATTGCCGAAACCGAAGCCAGTAGAGCCGGAACCGGTGAAGCTGAATCCGAAACAGACGCATGTGTTCTTGACGGCCAAAGCGGTCCAGCCCGAAATGAAGAAGGTGGATGTAAAGCCGGTGGAATTGAACCCGCAATTTGATCAGGTCAAGCTGGATGTCGACACCAAAGCGCCGAAGCGCCCGAAGGACGACGTGAAAGTTGGCGTCATGCCGTCAACGGGCAGTGCAGCGACGGCAACGGTCGTGGCTCCTGTGAACAAAGTGCAAACGGGTGGCTTCGGCGATCCCAATGGCATACCGGGTAAGGGTGATCCGAATCATGCAACGAACGTAAATCGCCTGGGCTCCCCCGCGCTGCCGGGCGGTCCCGGCTATGGCAACGGAACCGGGGGCGATAAAGGAATTCGCGGTACGGTGGCGAGCACGGGCTTCGGCAACGGCATCGCGACTCCTCCACCGAGCACCAAGAAGGGCACCGTACAGTCCGGCGGCTTCGCGGACCAGACAGTAGCCGCTGAAGCGCCGAAGAAGAGAGCGGCGAACAGCGAAAGCCCCACGACGCCTGTGAACATCCTGGAAAAGCCGCGTCCGGAGTATACGGCGGAGGGGCGCAGTCTGAAGATCGAAGGTGACGTTGTTCTGGACATGGTATTCCTGGCAAACGGGAGCGTTCAGGTAAACCGGGTCATCAGCGGTTTGGGTCACGGGCTCGACGATGCCGCCATGCATGCGGCGCAGCAAATCAAGTTCAAGCCGGCAAAGCGCGATGGTCAACCAGTGGATTTTCCGGCGCGCGTGCGAATTGAATTCCGCTTGGCTTACTGAGGAGAAAGAAAATGCGTAGAGTGGCAGCAGTTGTTTGTGGCGTGGTGCTAAGCGGGTTGGGGACGATCGCCGCGGCGACGCCCAGGTCGGCGGAGCAGGCGCGGACGATGTCGGATGTGATCGACCGGGTCATCACCAACGAAAACCGGTCCATCCAGCAGATCCGGCAGTACTCGCCGCTGGTCGAGACGTACATCCAGAACCAGAAGCCGGACAAAGAGCTAGGTTGGGTGGCTGCCGGTGACAAATATTTTCTCGGCCGCGCCGACTTCTCCAGGGGCGTTGCCCTCGTTTCCCTAACGGACACCAATAGCAAGGGGAAAAAGCTCTTTGGCGCCATCGGCAACTTCTTCTCGTTTTCAGCGGAGTTCGTGCCCGGCGGATTCCTGCAGATGATCTTCATCGACACTAACGGCTTCGACAAACAGCACTACAAGTTTGATTACGTGCGGCGCGAGTTTCTCGGTGAAGTGCGCTGCCTCGTGTTCGATGTCTCGCCGGTGGAAAAATCCGGCAAAGGCCGGTTCCTGGGCCGCATCTGGGTGGAAGATCAGGACTACAACATCGTGCGGTTTAACGGCGGGTACGGCGGCAGCGGGCATTCCAGCTGGTACTTCCACTTCGATAGCTGGCGCACCAACGTGCAGCCAGGCGTCTGGCTGCCATCGTTTGTTTACAGCCAGGAAAGTGATGTGCACTACGCTATATCGAAGCACTTGGATTTCAGAGCGCAAACGCGACTCTGGGGTTACAACCTCGGCCATGCCAATCAGGAGCAGGAGCTAAGCAAGATCCTGGTCGAGACTCCCGTGCAGGACGACACCAAGACAGCCAATGACCTTACTCCCATTCAGGCGCAGCGCTCCTGGGACCGCCAGGCGGAAGATAACGTCATCGATCGCTTTGAGCGCATCGGCTTGGTCGCACCGCGCGGCGAAGTCGACAAAGTGCTTGAAACGGTGGTCAACAACCTCGAAGTCACCAACAATATTGACGTCGATCCCGAAGTGCGTTGCCGCGTTTTGACGACTTCGACCTTGGAATCCTTCACTATCGGCCACACCATTGTGCTGAGCCGCGGCCTGGTAGACGTCCTGCCGGATGAGGCCAGCCTGGCAACCATATTGGCCCATGAACTGGGGCATGTGGTCCTGGGCCACCGCATGGATCCTGCCTTTGGATTCTTCGATAATCTGCTGATAGACGATAAGGAAACGTTCCGTCACTTCGGATTTGCGCGGACGCTGGAAGAGGAAAAGGCGGCGAGTGTCAAGGCGCTGGAGATACTTGACAAGATTTCGTGCAAGGCGTCAGGAAACCAGGGCGCACAGTGCTACCAATATGGCAACGCGGGGCTGTTCCTCACGGCGCTAGAAGCGCGTCAAAAAGAGATTCCGAACCTGATCAGCGGGCACCTGGGGAATCGCGTCCCGGTGATTACTGACCTGAAATCGGGCGCACCGACGGACGCAAAGCAGAACGCGCAAATGATTGTGGCGCTTCCGATAGGCGGGCGCGTCAAGCTGGATCCCTGGAACGACAGGCTGGACCTCATCAAGAGCAAGCCCGTGGGAACAGTAGCGGAACGCGAGAAGATGCCATTCGAAGTCACGCCGTTCATGCCTTACTTGATGCGCTTCACTACCGAGCCTGCAAAACCCATTGCCGCAAGCACGACGACGCAGCCGGATCCGAAAGCGAGCGAGGCCCAGCCCGGTAAACCGTAATATTCTCCAATTCGAACTTGTCTCTCGGCCCGGAAATGCAAAGTTTCCGGGCCGCTTCATTTCTGGTCGTTAGGCGCGAGCACGCTCCTAACGCGACGAGGAAAGTTCCCGGATCAGCTTGTAGTTGAATGCCACGCCATCGTAAAAGTCCGGAACGCCGACCCGCTCGTCTTTACCGTGAGAACGGTCGTCATTTTTGTCAAAGAACATGCAGGAGATACCGTACGTGGGGACACCCGCGATGCGCGTGAATTTGCCGTCGGTGGCGCCCGTGGACATGGTCGCAACGAGAGGAACGCCAGGCCGGGTGATGCTCAGAGTCTTTTCCATGGCCTTGGTCACTTCGGGAAGTAACGGAGAAGGAGGCACGGGAACCACGGGCACGGCTTTGCCGTCAGGACCGGTCTGCGACACGATGGTAATTCTCACCTTAGGGTCTTTGGCGACGCGTTCAAGAGTTTTGAGAATTTCCTGCGGGTCTTCCCCGGGAAAGATCCGGCAATTGACGTTGGCGCGCGCCGTTTGCGGGAGCGCATTGGGCGCGTGGCCGCCGGAGAGCATGGTGGCTACACAAGTGGTGTGCAGCAACGAATTGTAATAACCGCTCTCAGAAAGGCGGTGCGCTGCGGCAGGATCCGGAGGCACCTTGGCGACGGCCTTCATGTCCCCGGAGACTTGGCCCAAGGTCAGCGTGGCCATGCGTTCGAAGTAGTTGCGGGTGATTTCGTTGAGGTGCAGGGGGAAGGAGAAGGACTGCAAGCGGGCGAGCGCACCGGCCAGGTGATAGATGGCGTTGTCCGGAGTGGGAACCGAGCTATGGCCACCGGGATTCAGGGATTCGAACTGAAAATCGACGTAGACTTTTTCACTGGCCTGAATCGCCGCAAGAATCGGCTTTCCGTCTTCTTTTTCGAATTCGCCGCCGTCCAGGTTGATGCAGTACTCCGCGTCGATCCAGTCACGATGCTGCTTCAGCAGCCAGTCAACGCCGTTCGAAGAGCCGCCTTCTTCGTCGGCGGTCAGCGCGAGAATCAAATCGCGGTCCGGCAGATAGTTTTCCTTCTTCAAACGAATGAAATTCGTCACCAGGATGGCATCGCCTTCTTTCATGTCCTCGGTGCCGCGTCCGTAGAAATAGCCTTCTTTTTCCAGAAATTCGAAGGGATCGGTGCTCCAGTCCTGGCGAAGGGCCTCGACGACATCGAGGTGGCCGATGAAGAGGATGGGCTTGCGCTTTCCAGTACCCCGGAACCGCACGACGAGATTCTTTTTGCGCTCATTCGGTCCGTCGACGTGAAGATCGTTTTGGGTAAAGCCCGCGGTGCGGAGCCGCTGGGCCATGGCTTCTGCGGCAGTGGTCACGTTGCCGACCGAATCCGTAGTATTGATCTCGATGAGCTGCTTGAAAATGTCGCGCGCCATCTGGTTGGTAGGGTCCAGACTTTGCGCTCCCGCTAGAGGGAGAAAACAGCCGACCCCAGCTAACACCAGCACCCATCGAATGGCTCTCTGCATTGGTTCTCCTCAGATGCCGCTTTGGGAGGGTAACGGCGCGGCGGCTCATCCGTCAAACTCTTTGAGGTTTTTGAATTTGTTGATTGAGAAGGATTTGCTTCGCGCCGCGGGCCTTGCATAAACTGTCAAAGTTTCGTTTCAAATGAAAATGGGAGGAAATCATGAGGCCAGTCCAAAAACGGATTGCACAAGTCGGGCTTGCGGCAGCGCTGTTCATTTCGGGAGTTGCTGCGGGGACGCTTCATGCGCGGAGCGCTGCGGTGCAGAACCATTTTGGCCAGCCGAAAACCGTGCTGCACGTGGTGGTGTACAAGTTCCGGGAGGACGTGTCGAACTACGACCGGGAGAAAGCCATCGACGGTATCAAGGATATGGCGGGCAAAATCCCGGGCATCAAGAATGTTTGGCTGAAAACCGAGCGCAACCAGGCCCGCGATTTCAGTGGGGTTTATGCTATCGAGTTTGCGAGCGCCGAAGCCGCCGCTGATTACGCCGAGAGCCCGGTACACGAGGCCTGGTCGAAGTCCTGGCAGCAAAAGCGCGAGAACAGCCTGTCCTTCCAGGTTTCGAACCCGTAGTTGGGCCGGGGATCGCGTCCCTCTTTCGTCTCTCGTCACCGAATCCGCAAACTGATATCCTGCCTGCAAGAACCGTTGCTAGAATCGTTCTATCTCTGTGCCTTTGAATCCAGAGGATTGGTGCGCGCGGATGCCAAGTCCCGGAACTCCCTCTTCGAATGAGCAAGAAAAGAAGTGGCGGCTGGGTTTTTGGAGCCTCATCGCCACGCAATTCCAGGGCGCCTTCAACGAAAATGGCCTGAAGTTTCTTGTCATTTATCTCATTCTCGCCATCGAGGAAGATAAGACCCAGCGCGATCAAATGGAATTGCTGGTCGGCGTGTTGTTCGCCGCTCCCTTCATCTTGTTTTCGCTGACCGGTGGATTCCTCGCCGATCGATTCAGCAAGCGCAGCGTAACCATCTGGACGAAAGTCTTTGAAGTGGGAGTCATGCTGTTCGCCACCGCTGCTTTGGTGGCGCCCAATCTCCCCTTGGCGCTGGCCGCTATCTTCCTGGTATGCACGCAGGGAGCGCTGTTTGGGCCTTCGAAATACGGGTTACTCCCGGAACTCCTTCCACAGGAAGAACTTTCCTGGGGCAATGGAGTTCTCGAACTCGGGACATTCCTGGCGATTATTCTCGGCAGCATGAGCGGTTCGTTTCTCGCGGAAGCATTTAGTAGGAGGGAAATCTACTCGGGCCTTCTGCTTCTCGGTTTCACGGTCGTTGGTCTGCTTTGGAGTTTCGGAATCAGTCGCGTGCCTGCCGCCGACCCATCGAAGCGGTTCCACCTTGTCTCGCTCATCGATGTCTGGTCGCCCATGAAATTGATCCGAAAGGATCGCGTGCTGTGGCTGGCCGTGCTGGGGAATACGTACTTTTTCTTCGTCGCCGGGCTGCTGCAGTTCGACATTTTCATCTATGGCCAGGACGTGCTGCATATCCGCGCAACAGAAGGCGGTTTTCTGCAGGCGGCCGTGGCGATCGGCATCGGTCTCGGCAGCTTTGCGGCCGGGTATCTTTCCGCGGGCAAGATTGAATATGGCTTGATTCCTCTCGGCTCGCTCGGGATGACCGCCCTGGGACTTTGCCTGGCCATTCCCGACATCTCCTTCCGCACCGTCTTGCTGCTTCTTGCCGGCCTGGGCTTCTTCGGTGGGTTCTTCATCGTGCCGATCAGCGCGCTGATTCAACACCAGCCGGAAGAAGACAAGAAGGGCAGCGTCATCGGCGCGGCGAATTGGCTTTCGTTTGTCGGCATCGGCGCCGCTTCCGGCGTGTATTACGTGGCAACCCATTTCGTGCACCTGACTCCCGGCGGAATCTTTTTCTGGTCGGCGCTGGCGACACTTGGGGCGACGGGCTATGTGGTGTGGCTGCTGCCGGATTCGTTGTTGCGATTGCTGCTGTGGATCGCTACGCATACGCTCTACCGGCTCGACGTCGTTGGCCGCGAAAACGTGCCAGCGCGTGGCGGCGCGCTGCTGACCCCGAATCACGTTTCCATGGCGGACGCGGCATTCTTGATTGCTTCGATTGACAGGCCCATCCGGTTCTTGATGTTCCGCGGCTCCTATGAGCATCCGCTAGTAAAACCTTTCGCGAAAATCCTGGGAGTCATTCCCATCGCTTCAGATCAGGGTCCTCGCGAAATGATTCATTCCCTGCGCCAAGCCACTGAAGCGCTGAAAAACGGGGAAGTCGTGTGTATTTTCCCGGAAGGGCAGATGACCCGCATCGGACAGATGATGCCATTCCGCCGCGGCATGGAGCGCATCATCAAGGGCGTGGACGTGCCCATCATCCCGGTGAACTTGGATGGCGTGTGGGGCTCGATCTTCAGTTTCGCGGGCGGGCGCTTTCTCTGGAAGTTTCCCCGGCGGGTTCCTTACCCGGTGCGCGTCACGTTTGGGAAGCCGCTGCCTTCAACCGCGTCTTCGCAGGAAGTCCGCCGCGTCGTGCAAGATCTTGGCGCGGAGGCTTTCGAACGCCGCAAGAAACGCATGCACATCTTACCGGAAACCTTTGCCTACACCGCGCGAAGGCATCCTTTGCGGTTCGCCATGGCCGACGGGCAGAGGCCAAAGCTGAATTATTTCTCGGCGCTCGTGGGCACCTTGATTTTGGCCAGGCGCATGCGCAAACACTGGCAGGGACAAGAAATGGTCGGCGTGCTGCTGCCACCATCCGTGCCGGGCGCGCTGGTGAATTTCGCAGCCATGCTAATGGGGAAAGTGCCGGTGAATTTGAATTACACCGTTTCGAATGAAACGCTGGCCTCCTGCGCGCAACAGTGCAATCTAAAAAATGTCGTGACGGCGCGGATTCTCCTCGAGAAGGTCAAGATTCAACCGCCGGGCGAAGTGATTTTCATTGAAGACGTGGCCAAGGATACTGGCTTCAGCGAAAAACTCGCTGCCATACTTGCGGCATGCCTCTTGCCCTCACGCGCGCTAGCGAAATTCGCGGGCGGCGAGCGGCGGGCAACCCTTGATGACACCGCGACAATCATTTTCTCAAGCGGCTCGACAGGCGATCCCAAAGGCGTCGTTCTCACGCACTACAACATTGCGTCCAACGTCGAGCAGCTTAACCAGGTCTTCATGCTGCACGGCAACGACCGCATCCTGGGAATCCTCCCGTTCTTCCATTCCTTTGGCTTTACCGGCACGCTCTGCCTTCCTGCGGCCACGGGAATCGGCGTGGTGTTTCATCCGAATCCGCTCGATTCGCGCGTGATTGGCGCACTGATAAGCAAATATTCAGTAACCATGCTGCTGGCAACGCCAACTTTCCTGAATGCCTACACGCGCCGCTGCGCGCCGGAGGATTTCGGCAGCCTGCGCTTCGTAATGGCCGGCGCGGAAAAGTTACCGGATCGTATTTCGCAAGCTTTCGAGGACCACTTCGGCATCCGGCCGCATGAAGGTTACGGCTGCACGGAATGTTCTCCGGCGGTCACGGTCAACACCACCGATTTTCGCGCGGCTTCCTTCCGGCAAGTGGGCTCCAAGCGCGGCAGCATCGGCCATCCCCTCCCGGGAATCGCGGTGAAAATCGTCGATCCGGACACCTTGGAGCCGGTTTCCCCGAACCAACCGGGGCTGCTTCTCGTCCGCGGCCCGAATATCATGCGTGGGTATCTCAATAAGCCTGAAAAAACCGCGGACGTTCTCCGCGATGGCTGGTATAACACCGGCGACATCGCGCGGATGGATGAAGAAGGCTTTCTGCGCATCACCGACCGCTTGAGCCGCTTCAGCAAAATCGGCGGCGAAATGGTTCCGCACATCAAGGTCGAGGATTTGCTGCAGGAACTGGCGGGCGCAACCGAACAAACATTCGTCGTCACCGCCGTGCCCGATGAAAAAAAAGGCGAGCGCCTCGCGGTGCTGCATACGCTAAACGACGAGCGGCTGGAAGAGTGCCTGGAAAAGCTGGGGAAGAGCGACTTACCCGCATTGTGGAGGCCCCGGCCGGAGCAGTTCCTGCGTATCGAAAAACTGCCTTATCTGGGGACGGGGAAACTCGATCTGCGGAAAGCGCGCGAATTGGCGCTGGAGATGACGCGGCGTGCCATCCCACAATAGCTTCGAATGGATTCCAGCCGCGAAGCGCGTCGCATGAAACCTGCAGAAAACTCGTTGCGTTGGCGCACTCTGCTTCCTCGGGTGGTGGTGACCGGAGTGGTCCTCGCGCTTTGGTTCTGGACGCAATCGTTGCTTGGGGCGCGAACGGCGCCCGCGAGCGGCGTCGGCGACACCCTGCACAACCTGACCGCGAGCCTTAATTCCTATTTCGCGCAGAATCCAGCAGCCGCCGATACGCTGCTCATCGTGAGCTCCGCACTCATCGACGCCCTGGGTCTGTTCCTCCTAGGCAGCTGGCTGTTCGGTGGCAGCGTTCGCCCGTTTCTAGGTTTGGTTTTGCTCATGGTCTTGCGGCAACTCCTACAGGCACTGTGCTCTCTCCCGGTGCCGCCCGGGATGATTTGGCACTACCCGGGATTTCCCTCGCTCTTGGTGACTTATCATGTCGCCAACGACTTTTTCTTTTCCGGGCACACCGCCATCGCGGTTTTCGGAGCCGTGGAACTCTCCCGCTTCCGCCGCAAGTGGCTCACTGCGGTTGCGATCTTGGTCGTGCTTTTTGAAGTTGCCTCCGTTCTCATCCTGCGTGCCCACTACACTATGGATGTCTTCACCGGCATCCTGGCCGCCCTATGGGTGGCCCGCGTCAGCGAACGTCTTTCACCCTTCCTGGATCGCTGGCTAAGCGCGCCTGCGTAAAGAATTGCGTCGCGCCTGGCCATGCACACTAGCGATACACAGCATGTGCGCGCACTTGGGGATTGTCGGATTGATGCGCAAGTGCTACTTTCGCTGCAATCTCTCTGGAGGTGCATCCATGTGCCCAGGTCGTAGGCAAGTTTTTCTGCCCTTTTCGTGTGCAGCCCTTCTATTCGGCGCCTTTGCTTTTAGCGCTCAGGACAAACCAGCTTCGTCCAAGGATTTGAAGATCGGCTTTCTCATGGATTCCCTGAAGGTCGAACGCTGGCAGACGGATCTCGACAATTTCCAGAAGCGCGCTGGGGAACTTGGCGCGCAGGTGCTGGTCGAAACCGCGGAGGGCGACGACGAGCTCCAGCTCCAGCAGGCGCAAAAGTTGCTGAGCGCGGGCGTGAAAGCGCTTGTTCTGGTTTCCCACGATGCGGAAAAAGCTGTACGGATCGTCACTGCGGCCAAAACCAAAAACGTCCCCTTGCTGTGCTATGAGCGCATGGTGCGCGATCCTAACGTCAGCCTATTCGTGGGGGTGGATGCTTCGGCCATCGGTTCTCTACAGGCCTCTTCCCTCACGCAACTCGCCCCAAAGGGAAACTACGTCCTGATCGCTGGATCTCCAGCGGACATTAATGCAAGGATTCTGCATGACGCGCAATGGAGGGTATTGAGACCACTCGTGGACCGCGGCGACATCAAAATCGTCTCCGATACTTGGAGCAAGGATTGGAATCCGGCGGAAGCGTACGGGCATATGGTCGATGCGATTGAATTGGCGAAGGGTAACATCACGGCCGTCGTCGCTTCGAATGACGGCACGGCGGGAGGGGCGGTTCAGGCCCTGTCCGAGCACAACCTCGCGGGTAAGGTGCTCCTCTCAGGACAGGATGCGGACCTTGCCGCCATCATCCGCATTCTTGAAGGCACGCAAACCATGACTGTCTACAAGCCCCTTGGCTCGCAAGCAAAGCTTGCAGCGGACGCGGCTGTTGCTTTAGCAAACGGCGAGTCCGTGAAATCCGCTGATTCTTTCACGGTGGGGTACAAAGCCATTCCCGCGATTCTGTTGACTCCGGTAGTGGTGACGAAACACAACGTCAAGGAGACGGTCATCAAGGACGGTTTCCAGAATCTGGAGACGATTCAGAAGAGTTTGCCGAAAGAAAAGTGGCCGAAGTAGTTTCGAGCTCAGATTCGAACGCAGGGAGGAACGAGCTCCGGCTTGTTTCAATTCCCCGTTACTTCAAATTCCAGAACGTGGCGTCAGGCTTCAGCAATTCGAATCCTGCGTCCCAGGCCTCGTGGCTGCGCCACACCACTTCCGCTTCCGCCTTGCGCCCCGTTTCCGGGTGAATCAGGCG
Source organism: Acidobacteriota bacterium (assembly GCA_003223295.1). Taxonomy (GTDB): domain Bacteria; phylum Acidobacteriota; class Terriglobia; order Acidiferrales; family UBA7541; genus Acidiferrum. The sequence goes on from QHYM01000119.1 coordinate 34,915, forward strand.
CACGCGCCTGTGCAGCGGGAGGTCCGCCCCCACCACGGCCATACAACCAGAATGGCTCACATCCACGGTGACCGCGTTGGCGCTCTCCTTGGTCCCGCCCTGGTCCCACTCCACCAGGAGCTTGACGCGCGAAATGATACGCTTGTGGCTCCGCAATCTCTCCCATCTCTCTTGCAGGGCGTTGGCTGCTGCGCTGGAGACGATGTTGGTGGACATGGTGACCTCGCTGTGGATTGTGTAGCCGGGCCCGAAGGGGAGACTTAAACTTAGTCCCGCGCTGCGTCGGGGTCAATAGTACTTTTTCAAAATCGCTCTTTTGTTCACCCTCGTCCAGGTCCCCCAACCTCCCCGGCCCAACAACAAAAAGGCCGGTCCCAGCATCAGCCGGACCGGCCCTGTTTCAGTTTAATCCCGGCAGCGACCTACGTTCCCACGCAGTTACCCGCGCAGTATCATCGGCCCAGCGAGGCTTAACTTCCGTGTTCGGGATGGGAACGGGTGTGACCCTCGCGGTATAACCACCGGAAACTTGTGACTCGCAAACAGCTTCCCACCCCTAGGGGCAAGGAATCGCGAGTGGGACAACAGAAATTGGCTGGCATTACAAGCTCGACTCGTATCGAGCAAACTGCAGAAGCAAGACTCTGCTTCTCCTCTCTCAAAGACGGTTTGAGAAAGTTTTATGATTAAGCCGAACGGGCGATTAGTACGGGTCAGCTCAACACATTGCTGTGCTTACACCTCCCGCCTATCAAAGTCGTAGTCTTCGACTGCCCTTCTTATCCCGCCGAAGCGGGATTGGGAGACCTTATCTTAGGGCGAGCTTCATG
>QHYM01000402.1 GCA_003223295.1 Acidobacteriota bacterium
AATTCAAGCGCCGGAACGGCTTCAAGCAAGTTAATTTTCCCAGGTATTACATTCCGCTGAGCCTGAGAGGGAAAGTATTCGTTAGACTGCGGCTGTATAAAGGCCTTAGCGGATTGATTCCGGAGCCCATTCTGCAACCCCTTTTAAATTTTAGGGCCTGGTACTGCAAAGCGATCTCCATAAAGCCCACTCTGCAACCCAAGAAATTCGCCGGTGTAGCTCAACGTTAGAGCAACTGAATCGTAATCAGGAGATGGAGTGTTCAATTCCTCCCGCCGGCTCCCAACCTTGAACCCTAGGATTTGGCGCGGATCTTCCGAACGATACATTTCCGGGCCTATAGGCGGTGACAGTCCCCTCAAATCTAATTCCAAAGCTTTGAACATTGGCGCTCGCAATTGAAAAGGTGACCAACCAGGTAAACGATGAAAATCGCATATTTGATGCTTCTTCATAAAGATCCGGTTCTCCTCAAGCGGACGGTTTCAATCCTTTCGTCCGAGAATTGCGAATTTTTTGTTCACATTGATCGAAAATCCGACATTCGGCAGTTTTCTGTTAACAGCGGTTACAACATCAGATTGTGCGAGCCGCGTCTTCCTGTTTATTGGTCTGAGTTTTCTCAGATAGAAGCGACAATGCTATTGATCCAACAGGCGCTGGATTGCGCGGTTCACTATGATTATTTCGTGTTTTTGCAAGGGAGCACCTTTCCACTACGAAGCGGCGAATATATTGAGTCATTTCTACAGGAGAATCGCGAATGGCAATTCATGAACTTAGTGAAAATGCCAGCGCCGGGCTATCCGCTCTCTAAGATTAACGTTTTAAGGTATACTTCAGACAAGCCCGTGCGTCGGTTTGCGATGAGAGCGTTGGCCAAACTGGGCTTAGCCGAACGGGACTACCGAAGGTACCTCCCAAAACTAGATGCTTATGCCGGCCATGCCTGTTGGGCCATGTCACGAGAGGCGTGCCAGTATGTGTTGGAGTTTGCGCTCTCCAATCCACATGTAGAAGCATATTTCAAAGACACGTTTGTGCCTGAAGAATCATTTTTTCAGACAATCTTGGGGAACTCCCCGTTTGCGTGTCGCATCCGTAAGCTTTTCGTGTACGCGGATTGGCCATCCCTTGGCGCCCATCCTGCGATGCTCGATGACAAACATTTGCGATTCTTCGAAGCGCACGAGAAGGTTTGGATCGACGATGAATGGGGCTCCGGGGAAATGTTGTTTGCGCGCAAGTTTTCTGATGATGACTTGCGTCTCGTCGAAAGAACCGAGGAAATGATACGCAAGAAGGACTACTAGCGCGAAGGCGACTTGATCGGCGCCAGAGGCTGACCTTGATTGAATGGTTCATTTGCTGAACTTTACAAGCTTTTCGGCTTTGAATACCTAGGCGAAAGTTCGGGCAGATTGCGTCAGTTCGCAGCTCGCTGCGCCTGAAGCTGATGGACGAACTCATACCGGCAATGGCTGCAATGATAGGGAGTGGCCTCTACCACTGTGTGATCGGATCTCGCATCCTACAGTCCGAGTTTGCCGAGACGAAGGGTCGGCGCGGTTCGCAAGCATCGGTGCAGGGAAAGGGTTCGCTGCAGAACAGAGGAGGCGAAAGAGCTCCAACTCCTGTCGGAGGTATGCCACCTGATTACTCTCCCTGACATACGTCCAGAGTAGGTTTTATGGGGAATCTGACACCCTGGCTGAAGACGGCTTTTAGAAGGATGGATGAAGCGGAGCTGTTCGGTCGCTTTGCTGCCGGAATAGTCGCGCTGGCGCTCATCACGAGGCTGGGCGTGCTTCTTTACTTTTGGCCAACCTGGATTTGGCACACCGGTCATGTCCAGGACGACTGGAACAAGTTGGCGATCAACTGGGTCGCCCACGGCACTTTTGGTTCTCAGCCGGACGAGCCGACCATTCAGCGAGGCCCGGTCTTCCCGCTCTTGGAGATTCCTCTCTACCTGCTGTTTGGAGAGAACTATGCCGCGTGGAGCATCGCGCTACTTCTCTTCGATACCGGTA
>QHYM01000120.1 GCA_003223295.1 Acidobacteriota bacterium
CTGAAGAAGTTCAAAGACTTGACGGAAAAAGAGATTCTGGCGATTGCCATTGGCGCGGAAGAGGACGACGGGCGCATTTACGGGGATTTTGCCGATGCCCTGCGGGAGGAGTATCCCTCGACGGCGCAAATGTTCGAGGAGATGCGCCAAGAAGAGGCGGTACACCGCGACCGGCTGATTGCCATGTTCCGGAAGCGGTTTGGCGAGCACATTCCGCTGATCCGCAGGGAAAACGTAAAGGGATTCCTCGAGAGAAGGCCGGTATGGCTGATCCGGCCGCTGGGCGTGAAGGTGGCAAGAAAGCAGGCCGAATTGATGGAGATGGAGGCGCAGCGCTTTTATCACAAAGCGGCCAGCCGAACCAGCGATGCATCCACGCGGGAATTGCTGAACCAGCTTGCGGACGAGGAACGGAAACACACGCAGACCGCGGGCGAACTGGAAGAAAAGCATCTGACGGCCAACGCGAAGGCGCAGGAAGACGAGTCGCATCGCAAGCTGTTTTTGCTGCAGGTGGTGCAACCGGGACTGGCGGGGCTGATGGATGGCTCCGTTTCCACGCTGGCGCCCTTGTTTGCGGCGGCGTTCGCCACGAAACACAGCTCGGACGCGTTTCTCGTAGGGCTGGCGGCTTCGATTGGCGCGGGGATTTCGATGGCGTTTTCCGAGGGGCTCTCCGACGACGGCTCGCTGACGGGACGCGGATCACCCTGGCTGCGCGGGGGCGTGACCGGGCTGATGACCACGGCGGGAGGAATTGGGCACACGCTGCCGTTCCTGATCAGCAGTTTTCACGTCGCAACGCTGGTGGCCGTGATCGTGGTGGCCGTGGAGCTGGGCGTGATCAGCTACGTGCGGCACAAATACATGGACACGCCGTTCCTGCAAGCGACGTTTCAGGTGGTGGTCGGCGGCGTTTTGGTTTTCCTTACCGGATGGTTGATCGGAAGTTCGTGAGAGCTTGTATACCAGCTCAAAAGACAGCCCTCAGCGGCTAAAGCCTTGTTGATTTTGGGGTGGTACGGCACGGGTAAAGCCGTGCCCTGACGAAGACCAGTGCGCTAGCGCTTCAGTTAGCGGGCTTGGCCAGGAGCTTGACCATGTCGTAGAGAAAGCTTTGGCCCTCGTAGAACGAGTTGATGAGGATGCGCTCGTCGCGGCCGTGGAAGCGGACGTCGTCGCGGTCGATGAAGATCCCCTGAATGCCGTAGGTCGGAATACCGGCGACACGGAGACTCCGGCCGTCGGTGGCGCCCATGACCATGTTGGGAACGACGGGAACGCCGTGCCAGTGCGATTCGGTGACGCGGCGTGCGGCGTCCATCACGTCGGGACGCAGCGGGGAGACGGGGCCGGCTGTGGGCTGGCCAAGGGGCTTGACGGTAACCTGATCGTCGGCGACCACTTTGCGCAGCGTGTTGAGGACGTAGTCGGCGGAATCCTCCGGCAGCACGCGGCAATTGACGGTGGCGGCAGCGAGCTGGGGCAGGGCGTTCACGGCGTGGCCACCTTCCAAGAGAGTCGCCACGCAGGTCGTCCGTAGCGTGGCGTTAAATGCGGCCGACGTGGCGGCGACGCGCTGCATGGCTTCCTGCGAGCCCTGAGTGGCTTGGGCAAGATCCTGTTTGAGGGGCCCCTCCTCGAGATTGGCCATCTGCTGAAAATAGGCCCTGGTTACTTCATTTGTCTTGAGCGGGAAGGCGAACTGGGAGACCCGCTCGAGCGCGCCGGCGAGGCGATAGATGGCGTTGTCGGCGACGGGCAACGAACTGTGGCCGCCCTTGTTGCGCACTTCAAAGCGAAAATTGACGACGTACTTTTCGGCGACCTGAAGATAGTTGGCGACATGCTTGCCGCCAACCATTTCGCCCCAGCCGCCTTCGTTGAGGGCAAATTCCGCGTCGATCAAATCGCGGTGATTGGCGATGAGCCAGTCGACGCCGTTGAAGGGCCCGCCGCCTTCTTCATCAGCGGTGAGCGCAACGATGATGTCGCGATCCGGCTTGAATCCCTCTTTTTTGTACTGAATCAAGTTGGCCATCCAGATGGCGGCCTGGGCTTTGTCGTCGCCGGTGCCGCGGCCGTAAAAATAGCCATCGCGTTCAACCAGTTGAAACGGCTCCATGCTCCAATCTTCGCGCTTGGCTTCCACGACGTCGGTGTGGGCCAGCAAAAGGATGGGCTTCAACTTGCCGGTGCCGCGATAACGGACGACGAGATTGGATTTGCGCAGATTCGCGCCGCCGAGAAAGATGTCGGAATCGGAAAATCCGGCGGCTTTGAGGCGGGCGGCGGCAGCTTCGGCGACGGGAGTCGTTGAGCCGGTGGTAAAGCCGGACTGGATTTCGATGAATTCCTTGTAGATGTCGCGGGCGAGCTTTTTTTCGGCATCCGGCCGCGTTGATTGCGCGTTCAGAGAAGCAGCAAAGAACGAGATTGCGAGAGCGACCAGCAATGAAACAGATTTTGGATTAGGCATGCGGCATTCTTCCATGAAGTGCCGCGAAGATACAACGGGCTGAAAAAGTTTCAATCGGAGTGCGCGGGGGAAGGGGCCGGAGCGGGCAAGTGGCCGTGAGCGCGCTTGCCCTGAATCCAGGTTTGCAAGCGATCCATGTAGATGTACACGACTGGGGTGGTGAACAGCGTGAGCATCTGGCTGAGGATGAGGCCGCCGACAATGGTGATGCCGAGAGGGCGGCGAAGTTCGGAGCCGACTCCGGCGCCAAGTGCCAGCGGCAAAGCGCCGAGCAGAGCAGCCATAGTGGTCATCAGAATGGGCCGGAAGCGAAGCAGGCAAGCCTTATAGATTGCGTCGACTGGAGATTTCGCTTCTTCCCTTTCCACCTGAACAGCAAAATCGATCATGAGGATGGCATTTTTCTTGACGATGCCGATCAGCAAAATGATGCCAATGAGCGCGATGATGTTCAGGTCGGACTTGATGAATTGAATGGCAAGCAGCGCGCCGATGCCGGCAGAAGGAATTGTGGAAAGAATCGTAATCGGATGAATGAAACTCTCGTAGAGAATCCCGAGAACAATGTAGACAGCGGCCAGGGCGGCGAGAATCCAAACCGGCTGATCTTTGAGGGAATCCTGAAAGGCCTGCGCGGTTCCCTGAAACGTGGCGTGAACTGTGGACGGCACCTTGAGTTCGCGGCGTGCAGCTTCAATATGCTGGACGGCCGGGCCCAGCGAAGCGCCCGGAGCAAGATTAAACGAGAGGGTAATCGCGGGGAAGATTCCCTGGTGATTGACGGAAATGGCGGTGTTGGAGGGCTTGTAATGGGCAAAGGCGCTGAGCGGAACGAGTTTGCCGGACTTGGAAGGAACGTAGATGGATTTCAAAGCCTCCGGGGATTGCTGGAACTCGGGGGCGACTTCCAACACCACGTGATATTGATTCAAACCTTTGTAGATATTGGAGACCTGGCGCTGACCAAAAGCGTCGCCTAAAGTGTTGTCGATATCTTGAACGGCGACGCCGAGGCGCGAAGCCGTGTCGCGATCGATGACCAGCGTGCTTTGAAGACCTTTCAATTGCTGGTCGGAATTGACATCGCGCAGCTCAGGAATCCTGCTGAGGCGCTGTTGCAAGATGGGCGCCCAATAGGTGAGATCGGAGAGGTTGTCGGCCTGTAATGTGTATTGGTATTGCGCCCCACCCATGCGCCCGCCCATGCTGAGGTCCTGAACCGCCTGCAGATACAACGCCGCACCTGGAATCTTGGCGGTTTTGGCACGGATGCGCGCGATGACCTGATCAACGCTAATTTTGCGCTCGCTGAGGGGCTTGAGCTGACCAAACATGCGGGCAGTGCTTCCCCCGCTGCCGCCGCCAGTGAAGGATGTGACGGTATCGACGGCAGGGTCCTGCAAAACAATTTCAGTGAACTGGCGCATCTTCTGGGACATGGCGGCAAAGGACAAGTCCTGGTCGCCCTGGATGAGCCCATTGAAGCGGCCGGTATCCTGCTGCGGGAAGAAGCCCTTCGGAGTATTCACAAAGAGATACGCATTCAGGCAAACCGTGCCGAGAGTGACCAAGAGAATGAGGAATTGATGGCGGAGAACCCAGCGTAAAGAAATATCGTAGGTTCGCAGAAGACGATTAAACGCACCTTCTGAGAAACGATAGAGGCGATTGTGCTGGCCGGTTTCGTGCCGAAGGAAGCGGGCGCACATCATGGGAGTGGTGGTCAACGATACGAACAGCGAAACGCCGATGGCCACACTCAGGACCACGGCGAATTCGCGAAAGAGGCGCCCCACGATTCCGCCCAGCATCAGGATGGGGATAAAAACGGCGACAAGCGAAGTACTCATCGAGAGAACGGTGAAGCCGATTTCGCTGGCGCCCTTCATTGTTGCGGCGAACGGTTTCATGCCGCCTTCGATGTGGCGCGCAATGTTTTCGATGACCACGATGGCATCGTCAACGACGAAGCCCGTGGAAATGGTGAGGGCCATGAGGGAGAGATTGTCGAGAGTATAGTGACAGAGATACATCACGCCGAACGTGCCGATGAGGGAGAGGGGAACGGCCACGCTCGGGATGATGGTGGCCCATACGTTTCTGAGAAACGCAAAAACCACGAAGATGACCAGCACAATCGAAATCATGAGCGCGACTTCGACGTCGTGGACGGAAGCGCGAATGGTGGTGGTGCGATCAACGGCCACGGTGAGATGCAGCGACGGAGAAATCGATGCGCGCAGAAAGGGGAGGAGGGCCATGACGCGGTCGACGGTCTCAATCATGTTGGCGCCAGGCTGCCGGAAGATGGCCATGAGGACGCCAGGCTTGCCGCCGGAGAGGCCGAGATTGCGCGAATCCTCCACGGAGTCGACGACTTCCGCGATGTCGCGCAGACGGACGGGAGCGCCCTGATGGCCGGCGACAATCAAGGGCTCATATTCGTAGGCCTTGAAGAGCTGATCTGTGGCGGAGACCGTCCAGGCCTGCCGGGGATCCGCGAGTTCCCCTTTGGCTAGATTGGCATTGGCGGACCGCAGGGAGTTGCGAATCTGCTCTAGGCTGATTCCGTAACTATTGAGCTGATGGGGATTGACCTCGACGCGAACAGCAGGGCGCGCGCTGCCCCAGGTGAACACCTGCCCGACACCTTCGACCTGTGCCAGTTTCTGCGCCAGGATGGAATCGGCGGCGTCATAAATCAGCGCGGGAGGAATATTGTCGGAGGTCAGCGAGAGCATCAGGATCGGAGAGTCGGCTGGATTAACCTTGCGATAGTTTGGCTGGCTGGGCATGTCCGCAGGGAGCTGGCTGCGAGCCGCGTTGATGGCAGCCTGAACGTCGCGCGCCGCGGCGTTGATGTCACGATTGAGATCGAATTGCAGAGTGATGCCGGTGTTGCCAAGGCCGCTCGAAGAAGTCATCTGCGTGACACCAGCGATGCGGCCAAACTGGCGTTCAAGGGGAGTGGCAACCGCGGACGCCATGGTTTCGGGACTTGCTCCGGGCAGACCCGCTCCGACCGAGATGGTCGGAAAATCCACTTGAGGGAGCGGCGACACGGGCAAGAACCGGAACGCAACAACGCCGGAAAGCAAAATCGCGAAGGTGATCAGCGACGTGGCCACGGGCCGTCGGATAAAGGGCGCGGAGAAATTGGAAGAAAAATGCTGCATCTAGTCCCCGTGCGCGGGCTCTTCGATAGGATTACCAATTTGAATTTGGAAGCGCCGCCCGAGCCAATCGAATGCCAGGTAGACCACCGGAGTGGTGTAAAGCGTTAGCAACTGGCTGAGAATCAAGCCGCCCACGATGGTAATGCCGAGTGGGCGGCGCAACTCGGATCCGACACCAGTTCCGAGCGCTAAAGGCAGGCCGCCAAGGAGCGCGGCCATGGTGGTCATCATGATCGGGCGGAAGCGAAGCAGGCACGCTTCATAGATGGCGTCGAGCGGCGACTTCCCTTCTTTGCGTTCAGCTTCGAGAGCAAAGTCGATCATCATGATGGCGTTTTTCTTGACGATGCCGATGAGCAGGATGATGCCGATAAGCGCGACGACGCTGAATTCCGTGCGGCACAGCAAAAGCGCGAGAATTGCGCCAACGCCGGCGGAGGGAAGCGTCGAGAGAATCGTGATGGGATGAATGTAGCTTTCGTACAAAACACCGAGAACGATGTAGACGGTCACGAGAGCTGCAAGAATCAACAAAGGCTCATTGGACAGGGACCGGAGGAAGGCAGCCGCGGTGCCTTGAAACGTGGCCTGGACGCTCGGCGGCATGTTCAAATCCTGCTTCACGCGATTGATGGCGTTGACCGCATCGCCCAGAGCGGAGCTGGGCGCCAGGTTAAACGAAACAGTGACCACGGGAAACTGGCCCTGGTGGTTCAACGCGAGCGCAGTGGCGCCAGGATCGAAGTGCGTGAAAGAGCTGAGCGGGACCTGCGTGCCGTTGGAGGACCTGACGTAAATGTTTTTTAAAGAATCGGGATCCTGCTGAAACCGCGGATCGACTTCAAGGACCACGTGATACTGATTCAATTGCGTAAAGATCGTGGAGACCTGGCGCTGGCCAAAGGCGTCGTAGAGCGTGTTATCGATGTCGGCAGGGAGAATGCCCAAGCGCGCGGCCGTGTCGCGGTCAATCGTTAGGGAGGCGAGAAGGCCCTGATTCAACTGATCGCTGGCGACGTCTCGCAGCTCCGGGAGCGCCTTTAGTTTGTCAATGAAGCGAGGCGTCCAGTAAGCGAGTTCCTTGGAATCGGCATCTTCAAGGCTGTATTGGAATTGCGTGCGGCTGACACGGTCTTCCACGGTCAAATCCTGAACCGGCTGGAGAAAAAGGGAGATGCCATCGATTTTGGCAAGCTCCGGCTGGAGACGGCGGATCACGTCCGAAGCGCTGATTTTGCGATCGGCAAGCGGTTTGAGATTGATCTGGATGCGGCCGGTATTCAGCGTGGTGTTTGTGCCGTCAATGCCGATGAAAGAAGAGAGGCTTTCGACAGCGGGGTCCTTCAAAATGGTGCTCGCGAGCGCCTGCTGGCGCCGCGCCATGGCCGCAAACGAAACGTTCTGCGGGGCTTCGGAGACACCCAGAATCACGCCGGTGTCTTGAACGGGAAAGAATCCTTTGGGGACATAGATGTAAAGAAGAATGGTGCCGACGAGGGTGGCAATCGTGACGATCAAAGTGGTGGTGCGATAGCGCAGCACGAATTGGAGCGTACGGCCGTAAAAAGCGATCACGGCATTGAAGGCGTCTTCCGACTTGCGGTAAAACCAGCTTTCTTCCTCTTTTTTCTGATGGCGAAGAAGCTTGGCGCACATCATCGGCGTCAGGGTGAGCGAGACAAAGGCGGAAACCAGAATTGTGACCGCGAGGGTGACGGCAAATTCGCGGAAGAGGCGGCCAACGATGTCGCCCATGAACAGCAAAGGAATGAGCACGGCAATCAGGGAGACAGTCAACGACACAATCGTGAAACCGATTTGTTCGGAGCCTTTCAGCGCCGCTTGCAAAGGCGAATCGCCTTCCTCGATATAGCGGCTGATGTTCTCGATCATGACGATGGCGTCGTCGACGACAAAGCCCGTAGAGATGGTAAGCGCCATGAGCGAAAGATTGTTGAGGCTGTAGCCCAGCAGATACATCACGCCGAACGTGCCAATCAGCGATAAGGGCACGGCAATACTGGGAATCACCGTCGCGCGGAAGCTGCGTAGGAAAAGGAAGATGACCATCACCACCAAGGCAACGGTGAGCACCAGGGTGAATTGCACGTCTTCCACGGAAGCGCGAATGGTGGTGGTGCGGTCAGTGAGGATATCAACCTGAACCGCAGCGGGAAGGGCCGCCTGGAGCTGCGGGAGAAGTTTCTTTACGCGGTCGACCACGGCAATGATGTTTGCGCCCGGCTGCCGCTGAATATTGAGAATGACGGCGGGATCTTGATTGGCCCACGCCGCTTGCTTGCCGTTTTCCACGCCGTCGATGACGTTCGCGACATCGCTGAGGCGGACCGGCGCGCCATTGCGGTAAGCGACGATGAGCGGGCGATAACCATCGCTCGAAAGCAACTGGTCGTTGGCGCCAATAGTAAACGCCTGATGCAAGCCGTCAAAAGTGCCTTTGGCCATGTCCACGTTGGCCTGGCCGAGAGCGGTGCGCAGGTCCTCAAGACTCAACCCGTAGGAAGCGAGCGCTGTGGGATTCGCCTGAATACGAACGGCGGGGCGTTGGCCGCCGCTGATGCTGACTAGCCCCACGCCGGAAAGCTGAGAAATTTTCTGGGCGAAGGTAGTGTCTGCCAAGTCTTCCACTTTGGAGAGCGGCAGACTGGGAGCGGAAAGCGCGAGCGTCAGGATGGGCGCGTCCGCCGGATTGGTTTTGCTGTAGATCGGCGGATTGGGGAGGCCCTGCGGCAAGAGGTTCGAGGCCCCGTTGATGGCCGCCTGAACTTCCTGCTCGGCGACGTCAATGTTGAGGTCCAACTCGAATTGCAGCGTGATGACAGAGCACCCGAAGGAGCTCGTGGAGGTCATCTGGTTCAGCCCGGGAATCTGGCCGAACTGGCGCTCGAGCGGTGCGGTGACCGAAGAGGCCATTACATCCGGGCTGCCACCGGGATAAAACGTTTGTACCTGAATCGTGGGGTAGTCAACCTGCGGCAGGGCGGAAACCGGCAACTGGCGATAGGCCACCCAGCCGACCAGTACAACGCCCACCATGAGCAACGTGGTGGCAACCGGCCGCAGAATAAACGGCCGAGACGGACTCATCGCCGGGACCCTCCGGATTGGGCACGGGGAGAATTGGACGCGGGAGATGCGCTTTGATTTGCAGGCGCGGTGGTGTTTGCGGATGCGCGGCCGCCGCCGTTGCCTCCTCCAGCCATGGTGGGGTTGACTTTGCTGCCGTCCTGAAGCTTGTCCTGGCCGTCAATGACGACGACGTCTCCTGCATTGACGCCGCTGCTCAGGCCAACACTGTTGCCGGTGGTTTGAGCGATGGTAACCGGACGGATTTTGACGGTGTTATCGCTGCCCACGGCGTAGACATACGTTCCTTGAGGTCCGCGCTGGATGGCTGGCGCGGGCACGATCGTGAGATTGTGCTTGGTGTCGACGAGCAGGTGCATGTTCACAAATTGATTGGGAAAGAGCGCATTGTCGCTATTGTTGAAAATGGACTTCAGCTTGTACGTGCCGGTGGTGGGATCGATCTGATTGTCAATGGTAAGAAGCTTGCCGGTGGCAATTTTCTGTGTATCATCGCGGTCGAAGGCGTCGACGCTAAGCTGAACGCCCGCGCGGAGTTTGGCGCTGACCTGGGGAAGCTGGTCTTGAGGCAGGCTGAAGAGGACGGCGATGGGCTGAAGCTGGGTGATGACCAGCAGGCCATTCGTGTCGTTAGCGTGAACGATGTTCCCCGGGTCGACCAGGCGCAATCCCACGCGGCCGCCGATGGGCGCGGTAATCCGCGAATAGGTAAGCTGGAGTTTGGCGTTATCAACCTGACTTTGATCCGATTTGATGGCCCCGTCAAACTGGCCTACTAATGCCGCCTGCGTGTCGAGTTGCTGCTGGGGGATGACGCCTTCCTTGAAGAGAAGTTTGAAGCGCTCGAGATTGGCTTCGGCATCCTTGCGCTGGGCTTGATCTTTGGCGAGCTGGCCCTGCGCCTGCTCGAGCTGGACCTGAAAAGGGCGTGGATCGATCAGCGCGAGGAGGTCACCTTCATGAACGTATTGCCCCTCTCTGAAAGCCACACTGAGAAGCTGGCCGTCGACGCGGCTATGAACGGTCACGGTGTTAAATGCGGTTACAGTTCCCAGTCCGTTGAAGTAAACGGGAAGGTCGCCGCGCTGCGCGGGCGCAACGACGACGGGCACTACAAAATTGCCCATGCCGCCGCCTCCGGGCCCTCCTCTGCCCTTGCCTGCCGTCGCAGGCGCAGAAGCGTTGGCCGCCTCGCTGTGAGTTTGCGACCCCCGGAAATACCAGACGCCAAGAGCTATACCAGCGATAACAAGCACCCAGAGCCACCAGAGACTCCCGGACTGCTTGCCTACCGACGCTTCGGTCGTCGCGTGGGCCCCGGATTCAGGTAGGTCCATCGACTTGAGCTGCCCCATTCATCTGCTCCTAACCTAAGAGGTACAAGAATGTGCTACGTTCGTGCGAGCAAGCCTACAAAAGGCAGGGCGTCTCGGGTAATTCCAAGGGCTGCTCCAACGCAGGGGCATAGACTATTGGAGACTTAAGTCTACGCCTACATAAGACGGCTCAGGCAGAACAAAGGTTACGCGCGGGGGAGAGTGTGGGTGGGGCAGATATGTCACTCGACCGCCCCACGATTCCCTTCGGCGGAGCACCGCTTGCAATTTGTGGCGTGCAGAATGACGGCGAAAACTTTAGACTATGGCGGAACCAAACCACATTGGAACGTTTTAGACCGATCCCGAATGGGACTGGAGGATTATAAATGGCTAAGGGCCTGGTCTTAGGAATCCTGATCGGCATTTTGTTGCTTGTGGGGAGCGCGTACTTGTACTTTTCCTGGGGTTTCGCACCGGTCGCAACGTCAGCGGCCCCGATGCCATTCGAAAGAAAATTGGCGAAGGCGGCGCAGCATGCGTACCTGGATAAGTTGCCGCATCCCCAACCGCTCGTTCCCGCGGACGAAGCGAACCTGATTGCCGGCGCGAAGGTTTATAAGGAACACTGCGCCGTGTGTCACGGCCTGCCTGACCAACCCAAGTCGGCGGTTTCGCAAGGAATGTTTCCAAAGCCGCCGGAACTTTTCCACGGCACGGGCGTGACGGACGATGAACCCTGGGAGACCTACTGGAAGGTGGAAAACGGCATTCGAATGACAGGGATGCCGGGATTCAAAGGCCAGCTCTCGGAAAAAGAAATCTGGCAGGTCACGATGCTGGTGAAGAACGCGGACAAGATTACGGAGCCTGTAAAGAAAGAGCTGCTGGCTGGGAATTCGACGCCCATGTCCATGGCCATGCCGGACATGGAGACCAAGCCTGCGAAAGAAACCAAACCGATGAAAGAGACGAAGCCCGCGAAAAAGTAAATCCGGCGGCGCGCTCAGTTCGCGAATTTGCCCGTTTCGTCTGCGTTGCGTAATTCGGGAAACCACCAGGCCCACAGGCCGGTCACCAGGATTGCGCCTACGCCACCCAGCACAACCGCGGGCACGCTGCCAAACCAGTGGGCGGTGAGGCCCGATTCGAATTGACCGAGTTCATTGGAAGCGCCGACGAAGACGGAGTCCACGGCGTTGACGCGGCCGCGCATTTCGTCCGGCGTGCCCAGTTGAATGAGCAACTGGCGGACGATTACGCTGACCATGTCCGTGGCTCCGACGAGAAAAAGCGCGACGAGAGAAACGATGAGGTTTCGCGAGATCCCGAAGAAGATGGTGGCCAGCCCGAATCCCGCGACGCACCACAACATTCGAGTACCGGCGTGGCGGCCCAACGGCTTGTGGGCGAGCACAATGGCCATCACCGCCGCACCCACTGCGGGTGCGCTGCGAAGAAGGCCAAGACCCCAAGGACCGGTCAATAGAATTTCTTTCGCGTAGACGGGAAGCAGCGCGACCGCTCCTCCCAGAAGGACCGCAAACAAATCCAAAGAGATCGAGCCGAGAATCAGTTTTTCGCGCCAAATGTAATGGAGGCCAGCCAGCGTGGTTTTCCAATTCAACGGCTCGGGAGCGCGCTCAACCGATTGAATTTTTACCCTCCAAGCACAGACGGCGGCGACCGAGGCAGTGAAGAAAGAAAGAGCGTAAACCGCGGCGGGCCCGCGCGTAATGGCGTAGACAATTCCTCCGACCGAGGGGCTAAGGATCACCGTGCCCTGAAAAAAGACGGAGTGCCAGGCCACTGCATTTGGGAAGTCCTTCGCGGGAACTAACTGAGGAAGAAGCGAGCGAGTTGCAGGCGCGCTGAAACAACGCGCAACACCCAGGAAGAGAAGCACCGCATAGATTGGGTAGGGTGAGTGGAATCCGCACAGCGTGAGAAATAACAAAGCGCCCGAGGAAGCCGCGGAGGCGCAGTAGCACAGGACGATCAGCTTGCGCCGATCGAAACGGTCTGCGGCGTGGCCCGCGACGAGAAAAAGCAAAATGCCCGGCAGGAATTGCGCCAAACCGACCAGGCCAAGGGCGAGAGGCCGCTTGGTGATTTCATAGACTTCCCATCCCACCGCGACCGACTGCATCTCGCCGGAAAGGACAATGAAGAAACGCGCCAACTGAAAAAGGACAAAACTTGGGTAGGTGAAAGCGATTCGCCCGGCGGTGGTGGAATTCTCAGAAGCTGCCATCCAATCTACTTTGCCACAAAAGGCAAAGCGGAACGAGAACGGTGAGCGGAGAGCCTTCTATTTGGAGAGGATTCGTTGGAGATTCTGGAGACTAGTGGCAGACGCCGCTGCCCGAATCCCCGTAGGTCTTGCCTTCCTCAGGAACGAATTGCCAGTCGTAACCCTTGGCATGAAGCGTGAGCTTCAGAACGCCGAAAGCCTCGGTGTTGCGCACTTCGCTGTTGGGCTTCGGGGCGCCAAACGGGCGAAGACCCTTCCCGCCGGTACCCACAACGAACTCGCGAATGCCGCGAGCTGAGTCGAGTGTGCCGTCGGGCGCTTGCGGCGCGAAACGCTCGTAGTCGTGGTCGTGGCCGTTGATCACCACGTCGGCGTTGGCATCGTACAGCGCGTCCCAGAGCATTTTCACGGTCAAATCGTTGCCATGCGCGCTGCCGGAACTGAAGAGCGGTTTGTGCCAATAGGCGAGCGTGCACGCCACGGGATGCGCCGCAAGATCGGCGCGGAGCCACCTTTCTTGCGGTGAGCCGGAATCGCAGCCGCCGACGTCTTTGCACTCGCTGTTCAGCACGATGATGTGCCAGGGGCCGAGTTCGTAGCTGTAGTAGCCGGTCTTGGGATCGCCAGCAGCCACGCCAAAATAATCAAAATACGGCGTGGCTCCTGCAGCATGAAACTCATGATTGCCCAGAGCGGGGCGCGTGCGGGATCTCGCGCGGCCCCAGGTTTTGTCGTAGCAGGTGAAATTTTCCTTGCTGCCGTCGGGATAGGCGAGGTCGCCGACGGCCATCACGGTTCCCGGGATCAGGTCCAGCAATTTGGCGGTGGCTTCTGCGCCGACGAGATTCTTGCAGTCGGCGATGTCGCCTGCGCCGACCAAGACAGCAGCTTGATCATCCTTTGCCACCGGCGGTGTGAGGAGACGCGATTCGGCGTTTCCCGCAAAAGAAGCCGGGACAAGAACCAGAACAAAAAACGCACTTCGACACAAATTCTTGGGCATCGTTCGTGCGCCCTTATCGTTCATGCAGCGGCGTCCAGCGGAATCCCGCGGCGATGGTGGGCCGGTAATATTCGCGCTGGAGCATGTACTGTGGGCTGCCGTTATAAAAGCCGAAGACCTCGTTGTTGATATTGAGGCCGTACATGACGAACTGAAAGCCGCGCATCATGCGCACGCTGCCTTGGGCATCGAACTGAAGGTGCGGATAGAAGTAGTTATCGCCGAAGGGGCCAGGAGTGCCATCCCCATAGGCAGCGATGTTCTGAGCGTTGTAAGAAAGGCCCAAACGAACCGAGACTCGCCCGCGATCGTAGGTCGGGCTAACGTTCCAGGTATGGGGCGCGTTGCGAACCAGCCGGGGATGATCGGTGCGGCCCGGTAATGCGCTCACGCGGGACACGGTGTAGCCATAATTGGCGGAGAAGCCGAGTCCACGCAAGGCGCCAGGCATGAACGACAAGTGTTGCAGGTACCCAGCTTCAAAACCATTGATCCACGCGCTGCCCGCATTGATGGGTTGACTGCCTCGACAGCTAGTCGTCGAGCAGTCCGTAGTACCAAACGTGCCGGAAGTGATTGGAAATGTCGTGGAAGCCAAAGGGTCAGTCAGGTTCTTGTAGAAGTACCCCGCCTCGATCATTCCGAACGGGTTGATGTAGTGCTCGACGAGTATGTCGACGTTATCCGCGGCCTCCGGTTTGAGATTTGGATTCCCGAGGGAAACCAAGACCGGGTTGGCGGTATTATCAACGGTCGCTGCTACTGCAATCTCTTGCGGATCCGGGCGTGATAGTCCCCGGCTGTAAACCAAACGCAGATTGGTATCCTTGGTGAGAGCAAACCGGAGGGAGGCGCTCGGCAACACTTTCACGTAGGAGCCATTGAATTTATGAGTAGTTCCAAGGAATTGGCCGTCACCATCGACGTCAGGGGCCACGGTATCGAGGTTGGTATCCTCAAAGCGGACGCCAGCTACTAAACGGACTTTGCTGAAATCGAGAGTGTTCATCAGGTAGCCAGCACTGACTTTTTCAATCAGGTCAAACTGGCTAGAAACGTCATGCGCGAGGGAGTAATTCGCCGCATTGGCAGCGAGATCCGCCTTAAATGCATTGTACACACCATTAAATGCCGGATTGGGGCCCAGCTTGTAGGCACCCTGGTAATAATCGCTGTTGGAGAAGCTATTTGGGAACTCGGCTAGTGTAATGGATGCACCCGAGCCAGTGGGAAAAAAGTTGTCCGTGAACGTATTGGCAAATTTATGCGCGTTGCGGAACTTCCCACCCACTTCGATCGTTGCCAGGTGCGAGCCGAGGCGATAACGCTTGGCCATGGCTCCCGTAAACTGGAGATTGAGTTGGGCGCTCAGCCCGTGGTTGATCTGCATGCGGCTTAGCGGCATGGTGCTCTGATTCGTGTACGCTTCGGTGAAGCAGCTGGGGGTCCACTGGGGAAGATACAGGCTCATTGTGTTCGCCAAGTCGTATTGGCACGAACTTGTGGCTAGATTGGAACTAAAGGAAGCCGAGCGGTCACCGACCTGGCCAATTTGCCGAGCGCGCGATGCGGAAACGTCCCAGGTGTACCACGTTGTAGCAAGCACATGCTTGCCACCAAGCAGTACGCTACCGATCCCATAATCAGGCCGGCGGATCTGATCGTTGAAACTGGGTGGCCCACCGTTAGTAAACAGGTTGTCGTTGATCGAATAGACCCAGCGGTCGCCGTAATTCTTGAAGTCGGAGTAAAGGCCACGGATATAGATTGTGGATCCGTCTGAAGGCTTGTAATCGGCACTTCCCGCTAGCCCCCATCGGCTGCGGTAGTAGCGGTACTCACGGATATCCATGGAATCAAAGATGCGAACCTGCTGCCCTCCCACGGATGCAAGGTCCGGCACCGGCTCGATGTCGTCAATCCCGCGGCCATTCCAATCATAAGATCCGCCAATGAGCACACCAATACGCTTGCTGGCACCAAAGCGCTGGCCCACGGTACCGGTGTTTTCTGTAAGGCCACGGCCACCGAGGATTGGAGTGTATCCACCCATGCTGCTGAAGTTCATCGTGGGGCGTTCTCCAGCGGTCTTGGTGACGAGATTCACGGAGCCACCGATACCGTCGCCATCCATGTTGGCTTGCAAAGTCTTATTGATTTCGACGGACTCGACGATATCCGCGGGGATGGCGTCGAACTTGATCTGACGAACGCCGGATTCCGGCGAGGGCACGTTGATCCCGTCGATGGTGGTGTTAGTCAACCGCGGCTCGGTTCCGCGAACCTGCACATACTTGCCTTCGCCTTCATCGCGTTCAATGGTGACGCTGGGCAGGCGGCCAAGGGCATC
This sequence comes from Acidobacteriota bacterium, assembly GCA_003223295.1. Taxonomy (GTDB): domain Bacteria; phylum Acidobacteriota; class Terriglobia; order Acidiferrales; family UBA7541; genus Acidiferrum. Next base: position 15,687 of record QHYM01000120.1, read on the forward strand.
GGCCATATTGGCGTTGGGCAAGCTGCGAATCACGTCGGCGGGTAAAACCTGAACAACATTATCAGCGGTACGTTCGCGGTTTACGGCTGCGGCCTCTCCCGAAGCGCGTTCGGCCGTGACGAGGACCTCCAGGTTCTGGGACTCCGGGCCCAACTTGGCCTCCACGGAGACAGCCTGGCCTGCGGCGACATTCACGGCCTGTGTGAATTCTCCGAAGCCCACATACGTGACCGTCACCGTATAACTTCCCGGCTCAAGATCGTTCACGAAGAACTGCCCCTGCGCATCGGAAACGACATTAACGCCCTTTGGCTCAACGGTGATTTGGGCACCCTGAAGAACGCCGCCCGAGCTGTCCATGACGCGGCCCGCAATGGTACCTTTGCGCCCTTGTCCGGCAGTTTGCGCCTGCGCAGGCGTGTTCAGCAGCAGCGAGCAAGAAAAAACAACGAGCAAACCCACAAAACTTCGCATGAGAACTCCTTTTAGAGAGGAATTCGAGCTGTGCCGCGCTTCGAGGCGGATGATCCGAATCGTTCAACTGATCGTGTAACCAGAATCTCAGCGTTCCCACTTCCCCACACACCCCAAAAGACTTGGCGAGGAGGAGTAAACGCGAGATTTGTGACTGGCAGATAACAGAAGAATGATAAAGACGTTAAGCGCAATTCAGGCGCGCGGAGAGACTGGCCAAAACGAGTGCCTGAGGCCGAAAGCTGAGATGTTGCCAAGCTGGGCGCAGCATGACGCGCCTTTGTGGACGCGTTAAAGCGCGCCCACACCTCGCGCTGGTTTTGACTTGTCCTGTTCGCCTTATTCGTGGGCAGCGGCGGCGCGCGGACGCAAGTAGAACTGGATCGCCGGAGTGAAGATCAGTGAAAGAACCATGGAGCTGAGCAAGCCGCCAATCACCGCGACCGCCAGCGGCTTGAGCATTTCGGAGCCGGAGCCAATGCCGAACGCCAACGGGGCCATGCCTGCAATCGTGGCAATCGCCGTCATCGCGATGGGGCGCAGGCGCCGGCGGCCTGCTTGAATCATGGCCTCTTCGGCGGCAAAACCAAGCTCGCGGAAATGATGCTCGGCGTCGAGAAGCAAAATGCCGTTTTTCGCAACGATGCCGATGACCATGATCATGCCCATGAATGACGCCACGTTGAATGTCGTGCCCGTGACCAGCAGCGCCAGAAACCCTCCGAAGGTCGAGAGCAATGCCGAAGCCAGAATCGCCGTGGGCGCGGAGAAAGTGCGGAATTCGAACAGCAGAACAGCAAACAGCAACACGAGCGCAAGCAGGAAAACCATCAGCAGGTCGCGGAACGATTTCATTTGCTCCGCGTACGTCCCCCCGTACTCCACGCGAATGGAGGACGGCAGATGCAGACCATCAACTGCCTTTTTCACCGCGGCGATGCCGGAGCCCAGATCCACTCCTTCGAAGCGCCCTGTGATTTGCACGAGCCGTTGAAGATTCTCGCGGCGGATTTCGGTTTGGCCGGGGTCTAAGCTGACGCTTGCGAGAGAGCCAAGCGTCGCGGTGCGTCCGGTGGAACTGGTCAGCAACGTATCGCTCATGCGTTCCAAAGAAGTCCGATTCTGTTCCGGGAACCTAACCCTGATGGTGTAGGCACGGTCATTCAGCACCACGGGAGTGGCGGCGGGTTCGCCTTCCAGAATTGCAGCCGCGTCCACTGAAACCTCTTCGGGCGTAAAGCCAGCACGCGCGGCCACCGTAGGATTAATCTGAAACGTGGTTGCTGGACCGCTGATGGTGTTTTCGATTCCGTTGAGCACATCCACGACACCATGAACGTTCTGTATCGCCTCCGCGACGCGCGGCGCGGCGCCGGCCAAGAGCTTGGGATCCGGGGAAAAGAGCCTGATGACGATGGGCTCCGGCTGGCTGGTAAGGTCGCCAATCATGTCCTGCAAAACCTGCACGAACTCGACTTTGGTGGCGGGCTCGGTCTGCTCAATCTCCTTTCGAATGTCATTCATGATTTCCTCAATGCCCCGCTTGCGATCGCGCTTGAGCTTCACGGTGAAATCGCCGCGATTCGCTTCGGTAACTGCGGACAACCCTAGCTCCAGGCCGGTGCGACGCGAAGTGTTCTCCACTTCGGGCTGAGACTTCACGATCTCTTCAATGTGCAGCAGAATACGATTGGATTCGGCAAGCGAGCTGCCGGACGGCGTCCAGTAATCGAGAATGAAGCCGCCCTCGTCCATTGCCGGAAGCAGGTCGGTTCCCAGGAAGTTGTAGCAGAGGTAGGAAGCCACAATAATCACACTCGAGCCGCCCAAGATCAGCACAGGCCGTTCGAGGACAGCGCCTAGAGCTTTTGCATAAAAGGTGACGATGCGGCCAAACAGTCCGGTGAACTGAGCCTCCTCGACCGCGAGCAGTGAAGCAACATCCGTGCCGGAAGGTCGTTCGCCCGCGGCTCGCGGAGCTTCTTTGCGGCGCACAAGATACTGGCTCAGCGTCGGCGTCCAGGTAAGGGCGAGCAACAGCGAAGTGAAGAGCGAGACCGTCATGGTGACGGCCAGCGCGCGAAAGAAGGTCCCGGTTACGCCGGTGATGGAGATGAGCGGAAGAAAAACGACAATAGGCGTGATCGTGGAGCCGATCAGAGGAATAGTCATTTCCCGGAGCGCGCTCTGAATGGCTTCGACCCGCCCCTGGCCGGCGTCGCGATGCAGCACGATGTTTTCCAAGACCACGATAGCGTCGTCAATCACCAGGCCCACCGCAGCGGCGAGACCACCCAGCGTCATGAGATTAAAGCTCTCGCCTGCGAGCTTCAGCACAATGAAGGTAATCAGCAGCGTGGCTGGAATGACCAGGCCAGCAACCAGTGAGGTACCCCAATCGCGAAGGAAAAGAACCAGGATGATGGAGGAGAGCAGCAGGCCGAGCAGCACCGCGTCGCGCACGCTGGCGATGGATTCGCGAACAATTGTGGATTGATCGTAGAACGGCTCGATGTGCACGCCCGGCGGCAGCGTGGGCCGAATAGCTTCTATTTGCGCGTGGACCAGGTTGGCTACGTCCAGCGTGTTGCCGTCCGGCTGGCGATTGACGTTGAGCAGGACCGCCGGCTTGCCGTTGGCAGTCACAATTGTGTAAACGGGCGCCACCGAGGGCGTGATTTTCGCAATATCGCCCAACCGGATGGGAACCTGCGACGACGAAGTTTTCACCACGATTTGCCCAATCTGTTCCGGCGTGCGCACCTGCCCGCTGACAAGGCCGAGCACCAATTTGTGCTCGTTCTCGATTAGTCCTGGGGAGTCGATCAGATTCGTCTTGCGAATCGCTTCAAGAATGTCGCTGACGGTGATTCCAGAAGCCAGCAGCCGCGCCGGATCCGGAGTCACCTGGAATTCCGGAACGCGCCCGCCTTGCACGATAACGGAAGCAACGCCATCCAAACGGTTCACGCGCGGCTTGATGTCGTAGGTGGCGATTTCCCAGAGCTTGTCGGGGGGAACGGTGTCGGACGTCAAGCTGTAGCCGATGATGGGAAACACCGCGAATGTGAGCCGATGCGTTTGCACTTTGGCTGTGGGAGGCAGTTCGGCTTGCAGGCGCGCGACGACGGCGTCGACGCGCTGCAGCGTCAAAATCATGTCGCTGCTCCAGTCGAAGAAAAGATCGACCTCCGCGTCCCCACGGCTGGTGACCGACGTGACTTTTTGGAGGCCAGGGACGCTGTTGACGGCTTCCTCGAGCGGCCTGGTGATAGTCACCAGCATTTGGTCAATCGGCATCACGCCGTTGTCTACGCCAATAACGATGCGCGGGAAATCCGTGTTGGGAAAAACCGCCACGGGAATACTGAAGGCGAGATACGCGCCAACCAGCGTGAGTGTCACTGTCAAGAACAGAATCGGGCGCGACAGCTTTTGGAACCACGGTGCGGCTGGCTTCCGGGCATCGCTCTGCGCATCCGGCACTTCAGGCCGAAGCTCCATGGGCATTTACTCCTTGCCCTTCTTGGCGGGTTTCGCGTCAGCAGCCTTATGGTCTTTTTCTTCTGTGCCCGCCTTATCTCCGGCTTCTTTTTCTTCCGCGGCGGGAGCTTCGATTTTGATTTGGGTGTTATCTGGCAACGCATACCCGCCTGTACTGATGATTACGTCCCCGGGAGTCACGCCGCTCGCCACTTGAGAAAAATCCGCGTTGCGTACGCCGACTTGGACCGCCTTGACGTGTGCATGGCCATCCGAACCGGCAATCACCACGTAGTTTGCGCCTTCGTCGTTCTTGAAGACCGCTGGAGTTGGCACAACCAACGCATCTTTCACCGTTTTCGCGGTCATGCTCACTTCCACGGTCATCCCTGGTTTTAGCGCGGGATTCGATTTGATGGCCTCGGCCCAAACTTCAATGGTTGTGCTCCCCGGGTCCAGCGCGGGGCTCACCAGGCTGACGCGCCCCTTGATGGGTTCATCGAGGCCCGGGATTTTCAATTCCGCAGGATTTCCAACCTTCAAGACTGCCGCGTCGGATTGCGCGATGTGGGACTTGGCGATCAACCGGGACGTGTCCATCACCGTCAGGATTGGCTGATTTGCCGCCGCCAGGTCGCCCACGTACAGCGGGCGGTCCGTCACATAACCATCAATCGGGCTGCGAATCTCGGAGTAACTGAGCTGCGCCTCCGCACTGCGATACTTCCCTTCCGCCGACATGCGCGAGCCTTGCGCCGCCTTCAGCGCTTGTTCTTTGCCGAGCCGTTGCAGATCCGCCAGTTGCCGCTGGGCCTGTTCGTTCTGGCTGCGCGCTTGCGCCAGCGCCACCGTTGCGGAATCAAAATCCCGCTGGGGCAAAGCGCCTTGTTGAAAGAGCTCTTTGCGGCTGTCGTAGACTTTCTGCTGCGCGTCAAAGGCGGCCTTTGCCGACGCGGCGTCGAGCTCTGCCTTCTGGATTTGCTGAGGCAGGCTCGCATTCACCGTGGTCACGTAGTTGGCATCAGCCTGCTCAAAGTCACCTTTGCTCGCCTCCACCGCCGCGGTGAGGTCTTTGTTTTCCAGAACGACGAGCAACTGGCCTTTTTTCACCCGACTGCCCCGTTGCACCAAAAATTCCTTCACGGTAGAAGTGATCTTCGGAGCGATGGTCGCTTGCTGCAGTGGATAGACGACCGCTTCCGCGGAAACATTCTGTGAGATGGTCGCGCGTTTCACCGGCGTGACCTGCACGGTGACGACCGGGTCCTTTTCCTTTTCTTCTTTTTTGCAACCGCCAGACAAGAAAAGCACCGAAGCGCTTGCAAGAGAAAGAAGGGCCAAGCCTCTGCGCCTCGAAATTCCAGGATGTATCGTGAGTTTCATGGAGTTGTCGGCACTCCCGTCAAAGTTTGCAAATTCGCCAAAGCCACGCGATACCGCACCGCGCCATCCTGATACGCCGCGCTCGATTGCGCGTAAGTCGTTTGCGCATCGACGACTTCGAGCACAGTCGCTTCCCCGCCCTTGTAGCGCAGCGTGGTCAGCCGCAGACTTTCTTCCGCCAGTTCCGCAGAGCGGCTGAGGCCGCCCAGCTCGTTCATCGCCGTTTCGGCTTCCGAGTAGAGCGACTTGATTTCCGCCAGCAGCTTGCGCTGGGCCAGCGAAAGTTCCCGCTTTGCTTGCGCCCGCCTTAGCTCTGCTTGTTTGATGCGGCTCTGCGTCGCACCCCAATTCCAGATGGGAATATTCACTGTGCCCACGGCCGAAGAACCGAGATTAGAAACGCCGTTGGGGCCGTTTACGGCAAACTGCCGCGCATCGATGCCGTACCAGTAGTCGAAACTCAGCGATGGCAAGTATCCCGCGCGCGCTCCAGTGACATCAAACCCCGCCGCGCGCACGGTTTCGAGCGCCGCGCGAATGTCAGGATTGTCCCGCGCTGCATGCTGTTGCACTTCGCCGAGCGTCGGCAACGGGGCGGACGCGTGCAGATCATCCGTGACTTCGAAGTTGTCGTTGAAATCCGGGAAAAGCAGCACCGCCAGATCGAGCCGCGCATTGAGCAGCCCCAATTGGGCTTCCTGCAAGGCCCGGCGGCGATCCTGGGCCTGCAATTCCGCCTTGATCACGTCCGCATGCGCAACTTCCCCGCCACGCTCCAGATCCTGCGTCAGCTTTAGAAAGCGGTCACCTTCGTCCGCCGCTTTTTGTGCTGACAGCACTTTTTGTTGAGCCGCCGCTACCGAGTAATAATTCTGAACCACGGTAACCACCAAACCGCGGGAAGCAATTTCCGCTCGAGCCTTGGCGGCGGCCGCCAGTGCTGTTGCGCGGCGAAAATTCGACACGCCAGCCAAATCCAGCGATTCATGCACGTTTCCTTGGCTGACGTATTCGTGCGCCGCGTTATTCGCGATGAAGATTACGTCATTAGTCTTGTTGAGCTGGGTGTACCACGCCTGATTGTCGTAGGTCACGCTGGGGAGCAGCGCTGCGCCCGCCTGCCATCGGTCCTGCCGAGCTATCGCCGAATCGGTGAGCGCGGACTGAAATGGCACGCTGTTTTTTCTCGCGCGCACGAGCGCATCCTGCAGTGTTAGCTTCAGCGCCGGTGCTCCCGTGGAAGTCGCTTGGTCCGGATTCTTCGCGGCCGTACTCGTGGCCGCGGTTCCGCCCTCTTGCGCCGCTGTCATTCCCGCTCCGCAGAGGCATAGCGCTGCGACCATTCGCCATGACATCGCAAAGATTCCAAGGGAGCTCATGAATCTTGACTCCTATGCCCGATCCGCCCAGACGCCAGGCAGCAAGCTTCAAGCTAGCAATTCGGAGATAAACGCAGGATTAACCAGGAGATAGGGAATGTCCAGAATCGGCCGGAAGATAGGCGCTGAAAGTGCTTCCAGTGGAATCCGATTGCGTGAGTTCCAAACGCCCATGATGCGTCTCGGCAATCCAACTTGAAATGGCCAAGCCGAGTCCTGCCCCGCCACCGTCGCTCTCGGAACGCGAACGTGCCTTGTCAGCACGGAAAAATCGCTCGAAAATGCGTGGCCGCAACTCCGCCGGGATACCGCTTCCCGTGTCCGCGATACTCACTTCGTATTCCTGGCCGTTGCGCCGGCAAGCTACGGTAACTCGCCCGAAATCCGGCGTGTACTTGATCGCGTTGTCCAACAGATTCAAGAGCATGCGGCGTAGCAGGGACTCATCCGCATGAATCGGAGATTCGGCCGCCCCCTCGAATGTGAGTGAAATCTTTTTGGCTTGGGCGAGTGTCCGCGCCGAATGCACGCATTCGGCAATCAATTCATCCAAGTAGAAATTGCTCGGCTGGAGCGGGTACTGCCCGGCGTCCGCCCGCGTCAGCGTGAACAGGTCGTCCACGATGTGCGTGAGCCGCTCCGCCTCGTGGTGCAACACTCCTAGCGATTCGCGGTACTCTTCTGGCGTGCGCGCCTGTTGCGACAGCGCCACTTCCGATTCGCCACGCAGAATCGCCACCGGCGTACGCAGTTCGTGCGAGGCATCCGCCATGAAACGGCGCTGGCGATTGAACGATTCACTCAATCTGTTCAGCAAGCCGTTAAAGGATCGCGCCAGATGCCCCAGTTCATCTTTTTCGTTTTGCACCGTGAGCCGCTCGTCCAAATTCGAGGACCCGATGCGGCCCGCCTGGCTGCTCATCGCTACAACCGGCGCAAGGCTCTTGCGCGCCAGAAAATAGCCCCCGATGCTTGCCATCAGGATGGCAATGGGAATCAACCACGCGAACAGCGATCCAGCTTCCTCCACCACCTCTTTTTGTGGATGCAGGGATTGCAAAATGATCAGCGTGTAAGAACTTCCCTTGGCTAAGAAACGCTGCGCGAACGCCCGGTAGCCGGCTTCGGTGACAGCAATGTGACCGAAAAGGCGATCGGACTGCATCGATGATGCCAGGAACTTTTGAAAAGAAGCGGAAGAAAGAATCTGCCGTCGGGCAGCTTTCATCGGGGCATCAGCCGAAGGAGTCTCTTGCGAGCTGATAATCACTTTTCCTGTCTGATCCACAATTGCATACACGGTGTCGCGAAAATGATGCTCATCGATCGCCACTTGAGCCGCGGTGCGAAATACGTCAGGGCCAGTTTGATCTTCCAGTTCCGCCCGCAACGTCACTAGGAAGGAATCCGAGAGTTCGACAAGATTTGCATCCGTGCGTCGTACGGCGCTCCGCCAGAAGATGAAATAGGCCACTACGCAAAGTACGACAATCACCAGCGCGAGCACGCCCGTGTACCACAGCGTCAGCCGCATGCGAATCGAATCAAGCATGGTTCTTCCGAGCGGGAGGAGTCTTGACTCGCGGGCGTGGCGAGGTGCTTTCTTCTCCCTCATCTGTGCTAGTCAGGTCCTCTGCGGAACCGAGGACATAGCCCACGCCGCGCCGCGTATGCAGCAGCGGCTTGGCCGCATCCGCGTCAATCTTTCGCCGCACGCGGTTGATGTACACCTCGATCAAATTCGAGAACGGGTCGAACGTTTCGTCCCAGACGTGCTCCGCGATTTCCGCCCGGCGCACCACTCGCCCCGCGTTGCGCGCCAGATATTCCAGAAGGGCATATTCTTTCGCCGTTAGCGTCACCTTACGTCCGGCGCACTTGGCAGTCTGCGCTCCCGTATCGAGCACCAGGTCGGCAATGGTGATTTTCTCCGGCCGCAATTCACCAGAGCGCCGCAGCAACGCCCGCAGGCGCGCCAGCAACTCCCGAAATTCAAATGGTTTGGTTAAGTAGTCGTCCGCGCCATGATCCAGACCCGCGATGCGGTCTTCCACGGCGTCGCGCGCGGTCAGCATCAGAATGGGCATGCGCTGGCCCGACTTGCGCAGCTCGCGACACACCGCGAAGCCGTCCGGCGCCGGGATCATCACGTCGAGGATCACCAAGTCGTACGTATTCACTGCGGCTTGATAAAGCGCATCTTCGCCTGTGCCGGAGACGTCCACAGCGTACGCCTGTTCGCGCAATCCCTTCGCCACGAACCGTGCAATCCGCGCATCGTCTTCAACCAAGAGAAGCCGCATGAGAGCATCATACGGCAGAAGCAAGGAAACTAATCAAGCTGCGCTCTTCCCCTTGGCGGGCCTATACGAAGGAGCATTCTTGTCTGGCCCCTGCAGCCCGCAATCGTTCACGCTATAATTCTGGCTTAAGTCCTTTTGCGATGAACATCGAAACTACCCAAGCGAATTCCTCCAGCCTGGAATGGGCGCACCCGCTCGTTCGCGATTGGTTTGTTAGCCGCTTTGGAACGCCCACCGAGCCGCAACTTCACGGCTGGCCTCGCATTCTGGGTGGAAAGACCACATTAATCTCAGCCCCGACCGGCTCAGGGAAAACACTGGCGGCTTTCCTCATCTGCATTGATCGCCTCGTGCGCAAGGCACTCGCCGGGGAGTTGATGGATCAGACCGAAGTTCTCTACGTGTCGCCACTCAAGGCACTGAGTAACGACATTCAGAAAAACCTGGAAATTCCTCTGGGCGAGATTCTGCAACTCGCCGGACAGCGCGGCATGCTCATGCCGGAGATTCGCACTGCCGTGCGTACGGGAGACACCCTCGCGCATGAGCGCCGCGCCATGCTGGCGCATCCGCCGCACATTTTGGTCACCACTCCGGAATCTCTGTATATCCTGCTGACCGCCGCGAGAAGCCGCGAGGTCTTAAGGACCGTCGAGTCCGTCATCGTGGACGAAATCCACGCCGTCGCGGACGACAAGCGCGGCGCCCACCTGTCGCTCTCTCTCGAGCGCCTCGATCATTTAACCGGCAAGCGCCTGCCGCGCATCGGCCTTTCCGCCACGCAAAAGCCCATCGAGGTAGTTGCGGATTTCTTGACCGGTACGGACCGGCCCTCCGGCTACATCGTACAAATCGGGCATCGGCGCGAGCTCGACGTGGCCATTGAAGTTCCCGGCAGCGAGCTCGGCCCCATCGCGTCCAACGAAATGTGGGACGAGATTTACGAGCGCATCGCCGCGCTGGCGTCGCAGCATCGCTCCACGCTGATTTTTGTCAACACGCGCCGTCTGTCTGAGCGCATGGCCCATCATCTTGGCGAACGCCTGGGAAAAGATTCCGTCGCGGCGCATCATGGCAGTTTGTCGCGCAAGCTGCGTCTCGCCGCCGAGAGAAAACTGAAAGCAGGGGAAATCCGCGCGCTGGTCGCTACTGCTTCTCTCGAACTTGGGATCGATATCGGCAGCGTTGATCTCGTTTGCCAGATCGGGTCGCCGCGCTCCATTTCCGCAGCTTTGCAGCGTATCGGTCGCGCGGGGCACTGGCGCGGAGCGGTGCCCAAAGGCCGCCTCTTCGCCACCACGCGCGACGACTTGCTGGAATGCGCTGCGCTCGTGCGAGCGATTCGTCAAGGCGACCTCGACCGCATTGCTGTCCCCGAAGCTCCCCTGGACATTCTCGCCCAGCAAATCGTGGCCATGTGCGCCGCCGAAGACTGGAAAGAAGACGAACTGTTCCAATCCGTGCGACGTGCCTATCCCTATCGCAATTTGTCGCGCGCGGATTTTGACGAAATCATTGAGATGCTTTCCGAAGGTATCGCCAGCGCCCGCGGGCGCTATGCTGCTTACCTGCATCGCGATCGCGTGAACGGCATGGTCCGCGCGCGCCGTGGCAGCAGGCTAGCGGCCATCACCAGCGGCGGGGCGATTCCTGAAAATTCGCTGTACACCGTGGTCGCGCAACCGGAAGGCACAGTTGTCGGAACCGTGGACGAAGACTTTGCCGTCGAGAGCCTTGCCGGCGACGTCATGCTGCTGGGAAATACTTCCTGGCGGATTCGTCGCGTGCAGTCCGGCAGCATCTTGGTGGAGGACGCGCAAGGAGCGGCGCCCAACATACCGTTCTGGCGTGGCGAAGCGCCATCGCGCACCGACGAACTTTCCGGGCATGTTTCGAACCTGCGCCAAAAAATCAGCGCGTCCGTTTCACATGTCGCGCCGGACTCCGGCAGCAAAACGACGCCCGGAGCCGATGCGACTGTGAGCTGGCTCAAGTTCGAGTGTGGCCTCGATCAAGCGGGCGCCGAGCAAGCTGTGGAATACATCGTGGCCGGGCGCGCGTTACTGGGAGCGGTTCCTACACAAACCACGGTGATCGCCGAACGCTTTTTTGACGAAAGCGGCGGCATGCAACTCATCATTCATGCCCCGTTCGGCGCGCGCATTAACAAGGCCTGGGGCCTGGCGTTGCGCAAGCGCTTCTGCCGCTCCTTCAATTTCGAGTTGCAAGCCGCGGCTACCGACAACGGCTTAAACATTTCGCTCAGCGAGCAACACAGCTTTCCGCTCGCCGACGTCTTTCATTTTCTCCATCCAAATTCCCTGCGCTCCGTTCTGGAGCAAGCTGTACTCGCTTCTCCCCTCTTCACCGCGCGCTGGCGCTGGGACGCTGGCCGCGCTCTGGCGCTACTTCGTTTTCGCAACGGGAAGAAAGTTCCGCCCCCGATTCAGCGGATGCGCGCCGATGATTTGCTGGCCGCCGTTTTTCCCGAAGCGCTCGCTTGCCAGGAAAATCTTCCAGGTGACATCCCCATTTCCAATCACGCACTGATCCGCGAAGTGATGAAGGACGTTCTCACCGAGGCCCTCGATATCGACGGCCTTGAGCGCGTGCTGCGTGACATCGCGGCCGGCCGCATTACCTGCCTCGCCGTGGACACGCCCGTCCCTTCACAGTTCTCGCACGAAATTTTGAACGCTAATCCTTACGCCTATCTCGATGATGCGCCGCTCGAAGAGCGCCGCGCTCGCGCCGTCGAGATGCGTCGCGTCCTCCCCGAAGCAGTGCTGGGAGAAATCGGCCGTCTCGATCCAGCGGCCATCGCCGAAGTTTGCGACGACGCCTGGCCCGATGTGCGCGACGCCGAAGAATTGCACGAGGCGCTGCTGACGTTGACTGCCTTGCCAGCCCAGGCCAACGCAGACACCCACGGAATCAGTCGCCTGAACGCCAAATTACAGGAATTATTGCCTGCGTGGGCTCCATTCTTCGAGCAGCTCGTCGCCGGTCGCCGCGCCGGTCTCGCGCGCGTGAGCAACGAAACGTACTGGGTCGCCGCGGAACGTGTTCCCGCATTCAACCAGATTTTCCCTGCGGGGCGCTTCGAAGTTCCGCCGGCAAACATGGAATCACCAACCGTTTCGCATGAGGATGCTCTGCTGGCTCTCGTAACGGGCTGGATGTCTCACTCCGGTCCGGTCACCGCAAGCCAACTGGCCAGCATCGTTGTCCTCCCCGTTGCGGACATTGACAAAACTCTGTTGCGCCTGGAATCCAGCGGCACGGTGCTCCGCGGCAAATTTACCGACCCGCATTCCAACCAAACCGAATGGTGCGAACGACGCCTGCTCGCGCGTATTCACCGCCTCACGCTCGGACAACTGCGCAAGGAAATCCAGTCCGTTACTCCCGCGCAATTCATGAACTGGCAGCTTCGCTGGCAGCATGTCGCTCCGGGCACGCAACTCCTCGGTGAGCGCGGCACGCTCGAAGCCATCCGCCAAGTGCAAGGATTCGAGGCTCCTGCCAATTCCTGGGAGCGCCAAATCCTCAAGCGCCGCATTGCCGATTTCGACCCCAAGCTGCTGGACCAGCTTTGTCTCACCGGTGCAGTGGGATGGGGCCGGCTCTCTCCGCATCCTGCCACGCTCGAAGCCCTCACCGACGGAAAGCGACGCGTCATCCCAACCAGCGTCGCGCCGATTACTTTCTTCGTCCGCGAGGACGCAGACTGGATGATTCCGCGGCGCGAAGGCGAAGCCGACGTGACCGGCCTCAGCCCAGATGCCGCTGCCGCTCTGCAATACTTGCGCCAGCGTGGCGCATCGTTTTTCGCCGACATCGTGCGCGGCACCGCTAAGCTGAAGGCCGAAGTTGAAACCGCGCTCTGGGAACTTGTCGCCGCAGGGTTGCTCACGGCGGACGGCTTCGACAATCTGCGCGCGCTTATCGACCCCAAGCGCCGCTCCGGCCAAGGCAGCGCCCGCAGTTCACGCCCCCGGCATAGCGCCGGTCGCTGGTCGCTACTTTATTCCGGCGAGAACCACGACCGCGGCCGCGCCCTCGAAGCAATTTGCTGGATGCTGCTGCGGCGCTACGGAATCGTCTTCCGTGAACTTCTCACACGCGAAACCATTCTTCCCAAATGGCGCGAGTTGCTCATCACCTTGCGGCGCCTCGAGGATCGCGGCGAAGTTCGTGGCGGCCGGTTCGTCAGCGGCTTTTTAGGAGAGCAATTCGCTTTGCCGGTAGCCGTGGAATCGCTCCGCGCTATGCGTAATCAGCAACCGTCCGGCGAGATCATTACCATCTCCCCCGCGGATCCGCTGAATCTTGTCGGTATTGTCGTTCCCGGGGAGCGTGTTCCCGCCAATTCAGGCAGAGTGGTTGCGTATCGCGATGGCGTCGCGGTCCAGCCCGATCAACCGACAAATGTAATTCCCATGCCCGCCGTGCGCTAAGAACTCCGCACAACTTCTTACCAAATGTGATTTTCATGGTCTTAGTTGGTACTAGGAGTCATGAATTTGGTCGCCCCGTACCAGGCAAAAGGCGTCTTGACATCTTTATACATCGGTGCATTATGAGCTTTAGGCCCAACCCGCCGGCTCCTACCCCACAGGAAGCCAAACGTGAGTCCCACAGGAGGCCAAACATGAACGCCAAGATTCTGACGTTTTCATCACAGGGCGATAGCACCATTCTTGAGTACGATCCCGCAACCGCCGACATGGACGAAGTGAACCGCGTGATTGCAGAATACGAAGCCAAGACCGGGGCGCAGCCCTTCGACGTCGCGACCGGTGAACGCATCGACAAAGTGACACGCGCGCAGAATGAAGTCTTGATGGTCCACCCCATCGCGGGCGGCTAGACATTCAGCGAGCGGTCGAGATGCGGTAATCGACGGCGCAACTTCGCCTGATGAACTTGATGAAGGCGAATGGCACGGCGCTTGAGGTCCGCATCTGACTCGCGGCACTTGTATGGCTTCCACAATCCTATCCGCCGCCGTGGTCCTCACTCTGCTGATTGGGGTCCTCGCATTGCTCAGGTGGAGGCTTTTGCTTTTTAGCTTTCGGCGGAGGGCCTTGGCTCGAGCCGGCGCACCGCAAGGGCAAGCAAACCAAGCCTTCTCCTACGGCCTGCATGCCCTTAGCCCTGGGGGCCTGTCACTGTTCGGAGGCAATGCATCCGGCAATAGCCTGCATGTGCCACGCGTCACCAGGGAGCAGCGCGCGGAAGCTTTTCTACAGCGCATACTCGCCCTCACCGGGGCAAAGAAGATGGATAGCGCGTATGTCCTGAATGTGGGCAGGGTGCAATTTCAACTTCGCGACCGATTCATTCGGCGGCTGCAGAATCCTGACGATCCGAAATCCCCGTACGAAGAAACTTGCTTTTATCTGGTGCACAACGGCATGCCTAAAGTCGAGGAAATTGCTACGGCGCTGCTACACCTCTCCAACAATCCTTCGCTGTTTGATAAGTGGGCTCTTCAGAATGGAGTGGCCTTCAAGGCGGACGGCAAGGTGTTCGACCGCTGCCCGCTGATCGGCCTGCGCTGAGAAGAAAATCCGGTCGCCGCTCCCGCGGTTCTTTTGCCAGACGGTCCTACCGATTACCAATCAAGCTGGTCGGGGAAAAACTCGGACACTAAGTCCTGATAAAAAGGAAGAATGGCCTGCGTGCCGGGGCGCTCGCGGCCTTTCGAGTACAGATCGTACGGATTGAACTTCCGGACCCACTCAAACATCTTTTCGTCGTGCTCATTCATCAAGTGACGGTAGGCGTTGTGACGGTGTGCGGCGTAGAAGGAATGATAGCGGAGCATGTACAACCCTTCTTCGGGGAGGTAATTGCGCGCGACTTGATAGATGTATTCGTCGTGCCCAAACGAAAGCTGCACTTTATCGAGCCCGCAGCGGTGCTCGTAGATCCCGTACTTGGTCTGATATTCAGGGACGTTCGCGTCCGGATTCGCACCAAAAAATTCCGGGAACACTACCTGATCCGAGTAGGCGCAGCCAACAGGAAACGTATCGCCTACCACGGCCCATTGCGGCTCGCCGTAGAGGCACAACACCTTTCCCAAGTCGTGCACAAACCCCGTGAGAATGAACCAGCGCGGATGACCGTCCTTTCGAATCGCTTCTGAAGTTTGCAGAAGATGCTCGATCTGGCTCAGGTCCGTATCCGGATCGCTCTCGTCCACCAGCGTATTCAGATATTCCGCCATTTCCCAGATGCTCTTCTTGCCGCGGCGCAGGCCGCAGTATTCCGCCTTTTTCTTCAGCACGAAGTCCAGCGTTTGCTGCGCATGATTTTGGCGGTAGAACTCCGTGACCGTGGGATGGGCATCAGCCCTGTAATTCCGGAACTGCTCTTCGGATTTTCCCTGCTGATAGCGAGTGGCTACAAAATCATCCCAATCGTCGAGTTCTTTGAGAGGGGCAGAGGTCCTGAGAAGGTCATCCATTGCAAGACTCCCACTCTGATTATGAGAGCTTGCGGTGAGCGGCACAATAGGGTCTTTCCATCCTTTTTTGAACGCCCATGCCGTCTTTTGCCGGCAATGCTCTTAAGGACGGGCCCTGATCCGCCTCACCGCGAACCGGAAAGCGCGGTCCACGCCGAACGGTTGCGAGAAGATTCCAGCACCGCGGAAACGAACCGCATGCCCTCCACGCCCTCCGCAATGCCTGGCACAAGAAGGGATTGCGGGTCCGGAGGCCGCCCTTCCCGCTTTGCGGTGATCTGTTCGGCCAAATCTTTGTAGAGTTGCGCGAAACCCTCCAAGTAGCCCTCTGGGTGCCCTGCTGGGATGCGGATGGCGTGCGCGGCCGCAGCTCCGGTTCCGGGACCGCCGCGTCGCAAGGTCCGCCGCGGCTGGCCCAAAGGCATAAAGCAAAGCTCGTTCGGATTCTCCTGCTGCCATTCCAGCCCGGCCTTTTCGCCGTAGACGCGCAAGCGAAGATTGTTCTCGTTCCCAGCCGCAACCTGGCTGGCCCAGAGCATCCCCTTCACTCCCTTAGGAAACCGCAACATCATTTGCACGTTGTCGTCGAGCCGCCGCCCGGGCACGAATGTAGTCACTTCAGCCGCGAGCTCTTGCACCGGCAACCCCGTGACAAAACACGCCAGGTTGTGCGCGTGAGTGCCGATATCTCCCAAGCTTCCGCCGGGCCCGCTGCGGGCTGGGTCCGTACGCCAGTCAGCCTGTTTTTGTCCGGTCTTTTCCAGCGGTGTGGAGAGCCAGTCCTGCGCGTACTCCACTTGAACCACTCGAAGCGCGCCAAGCTCTCCGGCAAGCACCATCTCGCGCGCCTGCCGCACCATCGGGTAGCCCGTGTAATTGTGAGTCAAACCGAAAATCAACCCACTTCGCTCCACAATCTTCGCCAAGTCCAGCGCATCCTCAAGCGAGGTCGTCAACGGCTTGTCGCAAATCACGTGGATTCCCGCGTCCAGAAACTTCTTGGCGTTGACGTAGTGCAAATGATTTGGCGTGACGATGGCAACCGCTTCGATCCCGTCGGGCCGCCCCGCTTCCGCCGCGGCCATCTCTTCAAAGCGGCCGTATGCGCGCGGGATGTAAAGCTCCTCCGCCGCAGCCAGGCTTTTTTCCGGGTCCGAACTTAGCGCAGCCGCGACCAATTCATAGCGATCGTCGATACGTGCCGCAATGCGATGCACCGCGCCGATGAACGCGCCTGGCCCGCCTCCCACCATGCCAAGCCGCAACCGCCGCTGTTTGCTCTGCTTCTTGTGTTCAGCCGGCATGTTTGCTTTCCTTTCTCGCAGCAAGCCCCAGCATTCGCCGATTCGCTTCTTCGTCGGTGCCGGATTTTGCAAAATCGTCGAACGCGCGCTCCGCCGTCTCAATGATGTGCCGCGCAATAAACGGCGCGCCTTCCCTCGCTCCTTGCCCGCTGCTCTTCAGACAACACTCCCATTCGAGCACCGCCCACCCATCGAAGCCGTACTGCGCCAGCTTGGAAAAAATTCCTCGAAAATCCACTTGCCCGTCGCCGAGCGACCGGAACCTGCCCGCGCGCTCCACCCACGGCTGGTATCCCCCGTAAACGCCTTGGCGCCCGCTGGGTCTGAACTCCGCGTCCTTCACATGAAACATTTTGATTCGCGAATGATAAATATCGAGAAACGCGAGGTAATCGAGCTGCTGCAAAACAAAGTGGCTGGGATCGAACAAAATGTTACACCGCTTATGCCCGCCTACGCGATCCAGAAACATGTCGAACGTAACGCCATCATGCAAGTCCTCGCCTGGATGCAATTCGAAGCAGAGATCAACGCCCGCCTTGTCAAACGCGTCCAGGATTGGCCGCCACCGCTTCGCTAGCTCCTCGAACGCTGTCTCAATCAAGCCAGGCGGACGCTGCGGCCAAGGATAAATGTACGGCCAAGCCAGCGCGCCGGAAAACGTCACGTGCGCTTTGACTCCCAGATTGGCGGAAGCTTTCGCCGCAAACAAAAGTTGTTCCACTGCCCAGGCCTGCCGTGTGGCAGGATTTCCTCGCACGGCTTCCGGAGCAAAGCCGTCAAATGCCGCGTCATAAGCAGGATGCACCGCAACCAACTGGCCCTGCAGGTGAGTCGAGAGTTCCGTCAACTCCACGCCGCTTGCCGCCAGCGTGCTTAAAATCTCATCGCAGTATTTGCGGCTCTCCGCCGCACGCTTCAGATCGAACAGACGCCCATCCCAAGTCGGAATCTGTACCCCTTTGTAACCGAGCCCCGCCGCCCAGCGCGTAATCTCGCGAAGACCGTTGAAGGGAAGCTTGTCGTCCGCGAATTGCGCCAGAAAAATTGCCGGTCCTTTGATCGTCTTCATGATTGCACCTTTCGCGTGCTTGCCTCACTCTGCCGGGAGACGGGCATTCTATAAAATCTTTGCTGTAGTGCGAATGGAATTCTAGAGGGAAGCGCGAAGAACAAGTGAGGAACAACGTCGCACCTACTTGCCTGCCGCTAAAAACTTCCCAATCGTGTCGTTCAAGAATCTTGCATCTGTGGGATTACTCGCCGCACCTGCGGTATGTCCCCATAAGGACGGAATCGGCATTAGAGAAACCCCGGGAATAAATCCGGCCTCGTAGCGCGCATCGCCGATCGGAAAATACAAATCCGTTTCCGAGGGCATGTACAGAAACGGAACTTTGATGGATTTCAGGGCGCGTTCTACGTCCCCGCCAAATCCCGGCGTTGCCCCGACGTCGTGCTTTTGCCATGTCCGCATCTGCAAAATCAAATTGTTGGCATCCGCACCGGGGATGAAATTCGTTCGGAATTCATGCAAGACCTGCTCGAAGGTTGTCCCTGGTTTGGCCCCTTCGCGCCACAGTTCGCGCCGCCACCACTCCTGCGAGAAAAGCCAGCCCGTCCAGACGACTGCAAACGCCTCCAGCCCTCTTTTCGGCTGTTCCTTGTAGTCGCCATTCTCAAATGCTGCGTCTGTCGTCAGCGCGGCGATTTCTCCTTCGAGCCTCACGACTCCGTGCGGATAACACTTAGCAGTACCCGCTGTCGCCGCGATGCGATCTGCAAAATTCGGATAGCTCACCGCCCACTGAAACGCCTGCTGTGCACCCATCGAAAACCCTATAATCGCGCGCAAGTGCGTAATCTTCAGCTCTTCCGTCAACAACCGACGCACCGCTTCCACATTGTCGCGAATTGTTGTTACCGGAAATCGCGGCCCGTGATACGGCTCAGGTGTGTTGCTCGGCGACGATGAATTTCCATTTCCAAACAATTCCGTGGCCACGAGAAACAACTTCGATGGATCAAGCGCCTTGTCTTCGCCAATCAGCCACTCATAGCCATGAAAATCCGCCATGTAGTGCGATGGCAAGAGCACGGTGTTGTCCCTCGCGTCGTTTAGCTTCCCGTATGTGCCGTATACCACGCGCGCCTGCGGCAGCGTGACGCCGCTCTCCGTTTTGAAATTCGCAATCACAAACTCATGTCGTTCCGCCTTCGGTACCTTAGCGTCCACCTTCTCTTGTGCCAGAACGCTTTGGCCAGCCAGCGAAGCCAAAAGCAACAGAATCAGTTTCTTCCTCATTTCAACTCATCTCTTCCCGATGGAGGTGGATCTTTACTTTAGCCAATAACGCAAGGCCCGCCGCACTGGGTGGCCGCCATCTTGGATTTTCCATATCTAGCGGCACGTATACTAGCATCTAAGTTCAGCCTCAAAGGAGCCATCACTTTATGGCGAGATCTTTTCAACCACTGGTCTACGAGTAGCGATGGTCCGTCCGGATTAGTTTCCATTTCGAGCCGTGCCCGAGCTTCAAACTCCCGATAAGTTGCTTCTTTTTCTTGCCCACAAGTTCATGAGGCTCTAAACGGGCCACGTGCCATTCTCCCGCGCGAAACGTCCAATCACTCTAGCTAATCGATTGCTATGCTAGGATGACGTTTCGCATGAACACGCTGATGTACCAGATTCGTTTCGCACTTCGCTCTTTCGTGAAGAATCCCGGGTTCGCACTCGCCGCGCTATTGTCGCTGGCGATTGGAATTGGCGCGAATACCTCCATTTTCAGTGTTGCGAACGCGCTGCTGCTCCGCCCTCTGCCGTATGAGGGCTCAGACCGGTTGGTAATCCTGTGGAATCG
>QHYM01000408.1 GCA_003223295.1 Acidobacteriota bacterium
GGAAGAGGATCACTCGGCCATCGGGAGCGCAATCATAATCGCTAATTGGGGCGGCGGAACTGGTGCGTTTCATAAGCTGCTTCGTATGGACATTTAATTGGTACACTTGGGAACTCTCGCCTGGATTCTCACCCAAAAAGAGTATTGTTTCGCTGTCGGAAAGCCATCGAATCTGAGTTATTGCCTCGCGGTTTGACGAAGAAGACATTCTCAGTAAGACATTCGGCTTAGGAGAGCGGAGCGGGTCGGCTGTCCGATAGACCAGAAGGGAAAACTCATTAGTATTCTGCTCTAGATTTCCCTTTCTCAGCACAATCGCGAATAGCTTTCCATCTGGAGAAAATGTGGCAACTCGCCCGCTGACATCGTTACCATGGAAATATTCGGGTGCTGCCAACCTGGTCATTCGGATGGCGTCCTGCACAGTAGACAAGTGTTTGTCGAGAGGCTGGGACAGCTGCCCTGCGAGAAGCGTGAGCGCAGCAAGCGATGAGAGGCCCGCAAATAGGAACGATCGCAAGAGATACACCTGAAGAAACTCCATTCGCGCGTTATACGCCGGACAGCGGCTATGTTTGAGACAGATAACGAGCTTCCCGAACTCTGGTAAACGAGGCCCCTATCCCTCGCAATCGTCAAAACACGAGCTTCAAAGCAAGTTGCATGGACCGCGGGCCGCCCATCTGATAGAGTGGACTCAATACTCCCAAGCCTTGAGCAAGTGTGGCCGTGGCCTGGCCAAAAGTGCATCCGGGCCCGCCGGGACAAAACGTTGCGTTTATTGTCCCGAAGTTGGGATGATTGAAGAGATTGAAAGCTTCGGCTCGAAACTGCAGCCTAAGTGCCTCATGAATTCGAATCTCCCGCCGCAGCGCAAGGTCCATTTGCACGGCGCCGAAGCCCCTCACGAAGTTTCGTGGCGCATTGCCAAACTGGCCCGCAGCAGGAAGAGCAAAAGCAGCCGGGTTTACAGAACGGCCGCCAGGATACTGGGGCCCGTATATGTACACTGGCTGCCCTGGCAATAAGTTCAATCCGGTGAAAGAGGTCTGGGCAGTTATCGGGTCTGTAATCTGATTTCCGTTGAGGCTAACCGGGAAGCCGGTCCTAGCCATAAACCGATCGTCAAGAGCCCAGCGACCCAGTACAGCTTGAACAAACCCGCTCCGGAAATTCCATGGCAAATCGTAGGAAACGGCAGCCGAGAAATTGTGCCGGACGTCGAATTCAGAGTTGCCGCGCATGAAGGGAAAGTCCAGATTCTGTGAGCCTTCATCTATGGAATGGGACCAGCTATACGACGCCAAGGCCTGCAAGTTTTTGCTCAAACGCCGCTGAAACTCTGCTTGCAGCGCGTGATAGTCAGAAGTCGCCCCATTCTGATAAAAAACAACCGTTGTAAAGTTTGGGTTGAATTTTGCCACGTTGATTCTCTTCCCTTGTAGCAACCTCCGCCCCTGGGATCCCAAGTAGGAAAGCGAAAGGGACTGGTTCGTTCCAAGCGCCTGCTGAATACTTGCATTCCACTGCAGCGTGTATGGCAATTGCAGATGCTCAGGGAAGGCGGAGACCTGAGTGGTGTAAGGCGCGACAGGAGGATTGGGTATCGCGGACGGGATCTGAGACGGCGTCAACGGGAAGGGAGCCCCCGGAAGAATTGCGGCAGACGCGAACCCCGGTCCGCTAAAACCTTGAGCTCCCAGCTGCTGCCCGGTGTCGAAAAAAATACCACCCCCGCTGCGCACCACCGTCTCAAACCCAGTCGATCTCCGAAGGACATATGCCAAGCCCAAACGAGGGGCAAAGTTATGCCATGTGGTGTTCCAAAGGGAGGTCCCTTGAGGCGCTAACGTCAGTGTGCTCAAGCTACTCCCTTGCACTGTGTATGGGAGATTGCCACTTGGTGCGCTTGGAGCAGGGTTTACCTCCCATCGCAGTCCCATGGATACACTGAGTCTTGCACTGGCGCGCCACTCATCTTGAAGAAATGCCGAGAAGTTCTGATAAATGGGATGTGCTGCCGCATTCAGGATGGCGGCTGCTATTAGCGGAGCATTGTTCTTCACCGAAGCTTGGTTCAAGTATATGAACAGTAGCACAGGATTCTGCGACACTATGTCTGGATATATCCTTCGATAGTCCGCGCCAAACTTCAAAAGGTGTCTTCCAAAAGACAATGTGACAGCATCGTTAAAATTCCATTGGTGCTGCTTTCCTGTCTGAGACCTCTGCACAACTTGTGGAACCGAGGCAACGCCCGCGAAGGATAACATCACCTGAACGCTGGCGGTCGGGCTTGCGGATGTGAGACCTTGAAGTTGGAAGAGATTTGTAGGCGTGGCACCCCCAAAGCTATCAGGGGCCGCGGAGGAAAAGCTTGTGTCGTTTGAACTGTAGTTTATGCGCGCGTCACTGTTCGCATGCCTGGACAACATGCTATTCAGACCCAACGTGTAAGTCCTGTACGAATAAGGAGTACTCTCAAGGATAGAAGGATTACGCGTGAGGCGAGACGCGCTACGGGAGGGGGTATCTTGAA
>QHYM01000409.1 GCA_003223295.1 Acidobacteriota bacterium
GAAAGTCAGAATCCGCTTAACGCCATGTACTCGCATCGCTGCGGCCAGCCGTGCATCGTGGACCTGAACGCCAGACACGCCATACGTGACAAGTAATTTCCGCCACTCTTCATGCACCGCAAGGCTGTCAGGGAGCAACCGGAGCTTTTCTTCGAAGTGTTTTGCCCGCCGGTCCGTTTCTTGAGGGGAAAGAGCGTAGCCATTGCGGTCGAGAGGGCGCGTACACGTGTTCCAGAATTCGCCGACATTCTGTGACGTATAGCAGAGCACATCATTTCGCCGAAGAATGGCATCAATCGCCGAGACTACGAGAGGATAATCGTTGTGGTCTGGCTTGACCCACCGGAGGAGGATGTTGCTATCGACGAGGTACGGCGTCCCTGCCATCTAGCCGGTCCTCATAGAAGCTTTCGCGGGAGAAGCTTTCAGTCGGCAAATTCGGCAGCTTTTCCGATCCCTCTGCCATGCCTTCCAGCATGTGATGAAATTCGTCGACGGTCAGTGCACCGTGAGGCACGGAATTCGCAATCAAAGCCTGTTTGAGAAGTCGTTCCGCCAACTTCTCCAAAGGCACACCTTGAGAACGCGCCTCGGCGACGAGGCGGGCTTCGGTCTCGGGGTTAAGCTCAACCCGGATGGTCATTAGAATGTGCCTCTATCAAATACATTAAACGTGTTTGGATCGAAATACTAGCACCAACATCCTTGCGGCAAATCGAAGACCGAAGCTGGATGTTGCTATTTCATCTCCGGGTTTTTCCGCGCTCCGTGCTCAGCTGTTTTGGGCGCACAGGCCCACGCCCCAGATAGCCAGAACATTCCCGTAGCGAAGCCGCTGTCAAGGGCTGCCCATCGGGAGCCGCGTCAGCGGGCTTGCCCCTTGACGGCGGCGAGAGCGAAGGGATCGTGCGTTTTGTCGAACAGGTGAGGGAATTGGCTGTGACAGTGTAGGATTCTAACCAACGACAGGGCAGCGAAGCACAGGTGTCAGGGTTCGGGTATTTCGACTTCCGTGTAACTGCCCGGCCTCGCCGCGTTCACGGCAGCGACGACACGCTCTATATGCAGGCGCAGTATTGGCCATTGCGGATTGCCCAGCACGACGAGCGCGATTGTGCGAACGGTTAGATTCTGCTGGTAGCGGATGTTTTTGTCGGGGGTGACCAGCACATTGAATCCAGCGACGTCTGCGGCCTTTAGCAATTCGCCGTTCTTTAGCTTGTCCCACCCTCGCTGCGCGGTTGTTTGGACTGTGTGTTCTTTGAGGAATGGACGGATAGGAACTGGGGGACCATGGTCAAAGAGAACGAGCATCAGCGGCTAACAGCAGACGAAGGAGTCTCATCCAGACTACGAGCGGCAAATTCGATAACGGCCTTAATTTGGTCGCGATCCAGCCCTTCGAACCAATCCATAATGTTATCGATGTTGGCACCCGCTTCCAAATTTTCAAAGATGATGGAGACCGGCATGCGGGTACCGCGAAGTACCCAGGCGCCGCTTACCTTTCCTGGGATGCTTTCGACTGCGGGGCATTGTGACCAATCAAGCGCCATTTTTCTTACCCTGTTTCCTCAGTTTAGCTCAAAACCTAAGCGCCCAGCATGCCAATGTTCGAAAACCTCGAAGAAGGACTCGAGCAATCCACCGAAGTAGAACTCCTTAACCTCAGTCGCGAACTGATCGCGAGATAATGTGTCCTCGGCATACTGAAATTCCGATCGATTCGACACACTGGCAACACTTCTGCACAATTGGTTCGCGTGCAGGAACTCGCTTTCGGAAAACCAGTCCGGAGGTGAAAATGGGATTCTGCGCTTCCGTTGTCGAGGAAAGAAACCGGACGCCCGTGACAGTGCGCAGCGACGGGGCAGCGTTCTAACCAGCTGAACTACGTCCCCAACCGTGGAATCAACAACTTAGCGTAAAGCCTTGCAAATAAGGCCTTTGCAAGTTTCGCATACAGCGCACTGTTCGCTTTGTTTGCCTACAATGGCAGTCTATCCTGGATGAACTGCCCATAAACTGCCAGTAAAAAACGGTGCGCTCATACACGCCTCATACTAACACAGATGAGTGCGAGAGTCGAAGCAGCGTCTGACGAATCCCGACGAGGGGATGAGGAGGGAGCTGTCGAGACCCTTAAGTGGAAAAACTCGAACCTCGCACGGACGGCAGCCCGGCACAAGGTCGATTCCGCAAATATCGCCACAGGCGTCAGGGCGGAGTTGTCGAAGGCCAAAGTGAACGGCGATGGCCGACCGGCCCAGAAGCGCACAACATTGAAGTCGTCAAATCGCAAGCAGCCGTTGCAAAACGATAATAGCCCAAACCCGAGAGGCCACGTTCCCATCCCGGCCTCTCGGCAGCTTTTTTTGCCATGTTCGACTCCGTCCTTGCGCCAAATTTGCGCCAATTCCCCTGACTGTTCGCCTGCCGCCATGAATTCTCAGGTCTTTTCCTTATGAATTTTCGGGTCTTCTCCTCTTGACAACCAGTAGAAGAAGCGTATGTTCCTCTTGGTAGCCAAGGGGAAGAAGGTTTATGCCAGACAAGCCGAGTGATCTCGTCCA
>QHYM01000410.1 GCA_003223295.1 Acidobacteriota bacterium
CCTGTTTTTCCGTTCTGTGCTTCAAAAGTTGATTGGATTTCTCCTATGGTTTGTTCATGGCTGCCCCGGCGATCTAAGCAACCAAGGAAGATTCACTACAAACACGTTAGGCAAGGAGTGCGCTCGGGCGGGATGGCCGCTTCTTGTCACGGTCGATACAAATTGGCGCGACACTCCGGATTTCATCAGACATGATCCAATCGATCTGGTGATCCAGTTGGGAGAGTTTCCATCATCACGGGACCTGCCGTTTAATTCGTCAAACGGCTGCATCCGAGCGTCTCGTCGGGACAATGAAGGCGGATCATCTGGGCCAAAGAGCGGAACATTAGTCCGCATCGAACGTCTGACCCAGGACTCGCAAACGCCCTGCACGATTGCCTCCGTAAGTCTGCCGTGGCAGCCGTATGACGGCGTGTTCGGTTTCACCCTCAAAGCTGATCTGATCGCTGACGATCTGCTGCTGCAAACTGCAGCGAGTCTACTTAAAGGGGATCCGGCAAGCACGCCAACAGTCGTACAGCAATGGGCTGAACGGATTCTTGCACCGAGCCTCGCGCAATTTCAGAAAGTATCCAACCATACTTCGCAAGACGGTCAGTTTTCCAGGCAGTGCCGCTCCAAATGGAAGCTCTGTCTGGATACACTCCTGCTTTTTTCACCTTGGATGCTCGTTCGAAACTGGTACAGACGCTGTAAGAGGCGATATCCGGTCCTGATTTTGGCGCATCACCTAGTATCGGATCGCCCGCATAGGATGGCTATGTCCACAGAAGTGTTCTTGCAGCAAATTCTTTTTTTGCAAAAACACTACCGCATTGCAAGCCTTTCCGAGGCCGTTGGCCTCTTGCGCTCTGGGCAAATAGGCGTTCCAACAGTTGTGCTGACTTTCGACGATGGTTATGGGGACAATTTTCTGAATCTTCGCGCCGTAGCGAATGAAATGGGGATTCCATCTACTTTGTTCATTACCACTGATCCTGTAGAGACTCACCGGGAGTTTAACCATGACTTGGACACTGGTATAACTGGCTTCTTTCCGTTGACGTGGGACCAAATCCGGTATTGGAGCCCTCGCGGAGCCGAGTTTGGAAGTCACACTCGTACACACATGGACTGCGGTTGCGTCGACTCAGAGAATCTACAATCGGAGATTATTGGGTCGAGAAATGACCTGGAAGCTCATCTCAAGAAACCGGTAGGCTTTTTCGCATTCCCCTATGGACAGCACGACAATATGTCCTCCGAAGCGATGCACTTGGCAGCATCTACTTACAAACATTTCGTCTCTTCCTTTGGCGGGGAGTCGCTTTCAAAAGTCAAAAGACCGCAGAGTCATTTATTTCGAAAGAAATTCTACGCGAGCCAATGGGAACTCGAGTTGGAATTGCAGTCTGTATTTGATTTTGTGGATGGTGTAAGACGATCGATTCTGCACCGAGCCACCAATTCTCCTAATTCCTTAGAAGCAGCTCCGGCAGGTCCTGTGCGGTCCTAGTTAATTCGGAACATCGGCGTGCAATCCGAGCCAACTAGAATTTGCTCCACAGTTAAGGATCCTTGAGCGGCCGCCCAATCTGCGATCGTTTTTCGCGAAAAAACAGAAGCCTTTGTCCCTAAAGCCGAGCGCTATCAGATTGCAGTCGGAAGGTCACAAATTCGTCAAGAGTGGAAACAAGGAGGTGAAGATATGCTGTCAACCAGGGCTAGCTCGAAATCGGGGCTTCCGTACGAGACCGGAAGACTCGATCCCGGCACGAACTTTACTGCTCGTGATAAATTGGAGAGACCCGTTGAGATTTTCTCCACCTGTCCCCAATCCCTTGGCTTTGACAGGGAATCGTATGCCCGCCAGGTAAGAAAGGTAGCTCGCTGGAGCGAGCGTTGCGGTTGCAAGGGAATTCTGGTTTACACGGATAACTCGCTCGTGGACCCCTGGCTCGTGTCTCAGATTATCGTCGAGAGCACGAAAAAGCTAAGTCCGCTCGTAGCGATTCAGCCGATGTACATGCACCCTTACTCTGTGGCAAAGATGGTGGCTTCTTTTGGATATCTACACCATCGGCGGCTGTACTTGAACATGGTTGCAGGCGGCTTCAAGAACGATTTGGTGGCGCTGAACGACCCAACTCCCCACGACAAGCGCTATACGCGTCTGATTGAATACGCGACGATCATCAATCAACTTTTGTCCAGCTCGGCGCCCGTCACCTTTCACGGCGAGTTCTACGATATCGATCAACTTCGGATGACGCCCCCTCTTCCCACAGAGCTTTTCCCCGAGACATTTGTCTCTGGATCGTCGGAGGCTGGGCTAGACGCGGCGAAGAAACTCAGCGCCACGGCAGTGAAGTATCCCCGGCCCGCAAGTGAATGCGAAGCAGAACACGCGAACAATGGCCTCAAGTCAGGGATCCGCGTAGGAATCATCGCGCGAGACAATGAAGACG
>QHYM01000156.1 GCA_003223295.1 Acidobacteriota bacterium
GGATGCGGCCGTGCTCATCTGGTCCATCCAGATAAGAGCAGCCACTCTCGGTGATTTCCATCGGCGTCCCTTTGTATTCACGCGAGATGCGCATCAGCAGCTCGTAGAAGCCGGTGGGCCAGACTTCCCATGCGTATCCACCCTTAACTTTCCGACGGTGTGGGAGAAGCGGTCCCAGATGGACTCACCCCTGCCATCTTCGTTCCAGGCTCCTTCAATCTGATAAGCCGCTGTCGCCGCTCCAAAAATGAATTCCTCGGGAAACTGGAAGGGGGCGAACTTCATTGGCTGCTGGAGCAATTCGCCGGGAAGAGCAGCGCCGGGAGGCAGGACGTAAAACGAGGCCGCCGCGCCCAGCGCTCGGCCCAGGAAATCGCGGCGATTCAAATTGTTCCAGCTGCCCATGAGATTCTTCCTCGACAAACTCAGGAGACTTGACGGGGTGTTTCTTGCTTGCGGCCAAATAATACGTCAAGAAGGATGAGCGCCGCACCAATTGTGATGGCAGAATCTGCGACGTTGAATGCGGGATAGTGATACGTGCCGAGCCACACTTCAAAAAAGTCGGTTACCGCTCCGTGGAAGATGCGGTCGGCGACGTTGCCGGCGGCGCCGCCAAGCAATAGCGCCAGGCCGGCGTTTCCCATGGCGCTGTCGCTTTTGCCCGCTACCAGCAGCCACCCGAGGACCCCAATCACCACAAGCGAACCGGCGATTAGGATGACGCGCGTCAGGACGGAGGCGGAATCCGCCAGCACACCAAAGGCAATGCCGGGATTTCGGCTGTGCACCAGATAAATGAAATTGTGGACAACTTCCTGTCGCCAACCTTCCACGGTTCGCGCTTCGAACCACGCTTTCGTGAAGCGGTCGAGCACCACGATGGCCAGCGTCAGCCAGAGCCAGCGCAGGCGGGCGGGTATGTTCATGATGCAAAAGCCGCGGGGGAGATCATGTCGCCGCGACGCCGGCCGTGGCGTCGGACTCGATTTCGGCAAGAGCCTCGCTGCAGCGTTCGCACACTGTCGGATAGCGCGTGTTCTCGCCGACATGCGTTGAGTAGTTCCAGCAGCGGTCGCATTTCTTGCCGTCGGCGCGCTCGATTTTGACGGCCAATCCCGGCAATGTTTCGCTCGGGAGCAGCCCATTGCCTTCCGCGGGATCCACCACCACTTGCGACACGATGAAGAGCGCGGGAAGAAGCGAAAGTTTTTCCTTGAGGAGCTCTTGCAAGCCGGGCGCTTTGGAATTGGCATGCAGGCGAACTTTGGCCTCCAGGCCGCCGCCGATGGCTTTCGCCGCGCGAGCTTGCTCCAGTGCCACAAGAACCGCGGCGCGAACCTGGGCAAGCCGTTCCCACTTTTCCGAATCCTTGGCCGCGATGCCGCAAGCCAGTGCTTCCGCATCGGGAAAAACTGCCATGTGCACACTCTCCGGCGTGTTCGCCGCTTTCGGCAGATACTTCCAGATTTCTTCCGAGGTGAAAACGAGAACGGGCGCGGCCAGCCGGATCAGCGCGTCACTGGTCTTCCAGACGGCTGTTTGTGCGGAGCGGCGCGCACGACGCAGTAATCGTGGATGGCGTGGTACACGCGGTGAAATTCATAATTTGCATACCATTCGCGGCATTTTTTCACCAACTCCGCCGTGCGGTCCAGCATCCACTTGTCGATTTCTTCGAGTTGGGAATTCGCCAGCGCGTCGCGCGACGGATCAAAATCGCTCAAATTCCCCAGGGCGAAGCGGAACGTGTTGCGAATCTTGCGGTAGGCTTCGCTCAGCTGCGTCATCACCCGCTCGCTCATTTTCATGTCGGCCTGGTATTCCACGGACGAGACCCACAGACGCAGCAGGTCCGCGCCCCAGCGCTCGCAGATCTCAATCGGGTAAAGCGCGTTCCCCAGTGATTTGGACATGGGGCGGCCTTGCTCATCGAGCGTCCAGCCGTGCGTCACAATGCCGCGATACGGCGCCGCGTCGCGCACGCCGGTAGCAACGAGCAACGAACTATGGAACCAGCCGCGATACTGGTCCGGCCCTTCCAGGTAAACATCGGCGGGCCACTCCGGGCCTTTGAGCACGGAGAGGTGCGACGAACCCGAGTCGAACCACACGTCCAGAATGTCGTTCTCTTTGCGCCATTTGGAAGCGCCGCAAGCGCATTTCGTCCCCGCGGGCAGCAGTTCCTCCGGCGAATGCTTGTACCATGCGTCGGCGCCTTCCTTTTCGAACCACTTCACGACATTGCGAAGCGCTTTGTAATCCTCGAGCCGCTTTCCGCAACCGTCGCAATAGAAAACGATGATGGGCACGCCCCAGAAACGCTGCCGCGAGACGCACCAGTCCGGCCGTTTCTCGATCATTTCGTACATGCGGTCTTCGCCCCAGGCGGGAATCCACTTCACCTGGTGAATTTCTTCCAGCGCTTCCTCGCGCAGCGTTTTTTGCCTGCCCTGCGCAGGCTGATCCATTTTGATGAACCACTGCTCGGTGGCGCGAAAAATCACCGGATTGTGGCAACGCCAGCAATGCGGGTAGGTATGTTTGTAATCGTGGTGGCCGAGCAACGCGCCGCGATCCCCGAGCAGCTTCACGACGATGGGATTCGCGCTGAACACATCCTTGCCCTTATATTCCGGCAAGCCTTCAAGATACACGCCTTTGTCATCGAGCGGCGCGTAAGTCTCCAAGCCATATTTCTGTCCGGAATTGAAGTCGTCCGCGCCGTGGCCAGGAGCGGTGTGTACGATGCCGCTGCCCTGATCGAGCGTGACGTAATCGGCAAGAATTCCCGGGACCTGAATATCAAGGAAGGGGTGCTGAAATTTCATGCCTTCGAAATCGCGCCCCTTGAACGTGCCGCGCACTTTCGCTTCCTTGATTCCGCATTCCGCTTGCAGCGCCGTCACGCGATCGGCTGCGAGCAGTAGCGCGCCTTTTTCAGTGTCCACGACCACGTATTCGAAATCCGGATGAAACGCCAGCGCGCGGTTGTGCGGCAGGGTCCACGGTGTAGTGGTCCAAATCACCGCACTTACATCCTTGCCAATCTTTGCCGCGTCGCCTTTGCCGCCACCCGCAACGCCAAACTTCACCCAGATCGAAGGGCTGCTGTGATCCTCATACTCGACTTCCGCTTCTGCCAGCGCCGTCGAATCGTAAATGCACCAGTACACCGGTTTGCGCCCGCGGTAGACGTAGCCTTTCTCCATGAAATCCAGAAAGGCTCCCGCGATGGTGGCCTCGTAGCCAAAACTCATCGTCAAATATGGGTCGTTCCACTGTCCGAAAATTCCCAGCCGCTTGAAATCGCGCTTGTGCTGCTCAACGTAGTGCGTGGCGAATTCGCGGCACAATTTCCGAAATTCCGCGGGCGGCACTTTGCCCTTCCCACCGAGTTCTTTCTCCACCTGCGTCTCGATCGGCAAGCCGTGGCAATCCCACCCGGGCACGTACGGCGCGTAATGCCCCGCCATGCTCTTGGTCTTGACAATCAAATCTTTGAGGATTTTGTTCAGTCCGGTGCCGAGATGGATTTCCCCCGTAGGATACGGCGGCCCATCATGCAGCACAAAGAGGGGCTTGCCCTTACGCGCTTCCAGGATGCGCTCGTAAATATTCCCCGCATACCAGGCTTCGAGCTGCTTCGGCTCGTTCTGGGGCAAGCTGGCCTTCATCGGGAAGTCCGTCTTGGGCAGGTTCAGTGTCTTTTTGAGTTCAAGTGGTTCGGCCATGGCTTGGAGCGCCGGATATCCCTTCTTTTACTGGTGTTTCTTTGCCTGCGTTGCCGTCCGTTTGTCCAGGTGCACGGCGGGAAACATCAGAAAGCAGTCGAACCACGTATGTTACAATGAATGCCAGATGGGTGTCAGCCGCAGGAGGCGCGCAACCTTTCAAGGCCCAGGCGAATCCTATCGCTGAGGGGTACCAAAGGCGGGGCCGCTGCGTCTATACTAAGAGGAATACGGTGCCAGGCAAAACCACCAGACTAGTGCCACCTTCTGCTCCAAAGACCAGTGTGTCTGCATCGGGGGCACAGCCTTCCGGTCAAACGAGGGCTCCCTATGTGCCGAGGTTCGGCAGGCCGAAGATTCTCGTGCCCGATGATTTTTGGTCCAACCTCAAGCAGTTCCTGACCGAGCGCCCCATCAAGGTTCGCGAGCGCAAGGATGCGCCATTCACGCAGACTTCCTTTGGCACGGGTTTCTTTGGCAACCTCGCGGAATATCTGCGTCCCAGGCCAGGCGGGAATCGCCCCATCAACAGTAGACTGACAGTCGCCTGGGGAGCGAATTTCGGCGGCTTCGGCCAGCGCATCAAGGATTTCTTTTCGCCACCGAAGCAGCCGCCTCTGCCGCCAGGCATCAAGCCCATTAAAGTCAAAGATATTTGGACCAAGGATGAAAACTTCAGCACCAGCCAGGTGCTTGCGATCGTTGTGCACGCGGCGGTTATCGCTCTGCTGACGGTTCCCATCTTCACGCACGTGCTCCCCACTATTGAAGCCAAGAATAAGGTGGATGTCACCCCTTTGGACATTTCGCCCTACCTTGCCAAACTTCCTGCAGGCGCAAACAAAGCTGGCGGCGGTGGAGGAGCCAACGACCACACGACCACTCCTGTGAATCGCGGTAAGGTGCCGAAGTTCAAGTGGACGCAATTTACTCCACCGCAGGTGAAGATTCAGAATCCAAACCCCAAGCTGGCGGCGGAACCCTCACTCCTGGGTCCACCGGATCTGAAAGTGGCGAACATAAACGCTCCGACTTTCGGTGACCCGCTTGCCAACGGTGTAAGCGATTCTCTGGGACATGGGAATGGCACTGGAATTGGCAGCGGTTCCGGGGGCGGTCTTGGGCCGGGCTCAGGCGGCGGTACGGGCGGCGGGGAATTTCGCGCCGGCGTCAATGGCGTCGGGCAGCCTGCCTGCATCTACTGCCCGAATCCCGATTACTCGGACGAGGCGCGCAAGGCCAAGTACCAGGGAAGCGTGCTGCTTGACGTGATCGTCACAGCGGACGGGCGCGTTCTCGACCCGCGGGTTCTCAAGGGCCCCGGACTCGGCCTGGAAGAAAAGGCCATGGCGGCCGTGAGAAACTGGAAGATGCGTCCCGCGGTAGGCCCCAACGGCAAACCCGTGAATTGCCGCGTCAACATTGAAGTCGTTTTCCGCCTCCTCTAACTCTTTCTTTTTTCGCATCGAAGTTCTCGAAGTTTGATTCCGGTGTTTGTTCTCAGCGCTCTCTGAACCGTCTGCGAACTCTGCGTTAATTCTTTTCTTTGTGCCGCCTTGCGGGACTCGCCATTGGAGGCAACCATTCTCGTAACCAGTGCTTCTCATTCCGCGTTCGCGGCACGCTTCCAAAAATTATTGGGCTGATTCGGAGGCGTGCGGGAGGCCTGCCCATGCGCGATCCCTCTTTCCGGCCACTTGCTTCACTTTCATCGTCGCAAGATTCGTTGCTTCACCGCATCCGCGATAATTTCCAGCAACTCTTCGCGCCGGTGCGCATCTTCCCTTCCTCCGCCAATGGCGCACCGCTTCACATGCCGCGAGGGGAGAGAACTGCGCGTGCGGGTCACGCCCAGAGCGCTTCACTTCTCACCCATGCGGCGGTGATCACTGCGCTGGTGCTCGCTGCTGCCCATCCTCCAAGTTCAGGTCCGAGGCGCCCCACTTCCGGCGAAGTAGCAGGAGGAATTCTTCGCACCCCTAAGGACCTGCTGGAACGTCTTCGCGGCCTCCACCCCAGCGGCGGAACTGGGAGTGGCAGCGGCCACGACCTGCTGCCGCCCACGCAGGGCAACCTTCCTGCGCGGTCTTCCCTTCAATTCTTGAAACCGACGCTTCCTCGCAATCAGAATCCGGAGCTTCCCGTTCCTCCTACAATTCTCGATCCTTCGGCGCCGCGCGTTCTGCCGCCAGTCATCAATATCGGCATCCCCTGGATGCCGGAACGAAATAATTCCTCCGGCCCTTCCAGCGGCAACACCATCGGCACCGGTCCCAACGATTCGATCGGTACTACCCCAGGCGATTACGCAGGTATCGGCGGGCCTCCCGGCATTTATCGACCCGGTACGACGCTCCCCAGCTGCGCGCAGTGCCCCGGTCCGCAGTACACCGACGAGGCGCGCCAGGCCAAGTTGCAAGGAACGGTCACGCTGCGCGTCCTGGTCGGCGCCGATGGCCGCGCCTCGCAAATCCAAATCATGCAGGGAATCGGCCTGGGCCTCGATGACCGCGCCGTGCAATCCGTGCGCATCTGGAAATTCGTCCCTGCTCACGACGCCGCGCGCCGCGCTGTCCCGGCATGGATCAACATTGAAGTCGTCTTCCGCCTGATCTAGACACGCTCTGGCCGCGGGAGTAGCATTTTTCTGATGCCTTACGAATTCTCCGAAAACGAGTTTGAACTCGAGCCCGCTTCTTCCTCTGCGCGCTCTGGTGGGCCTCCCCGCAAGCTCACGGGCATCGGCATCCTTGACCCTCCCGTTCCTCCCAAGCGTCCGCCCGGGTCCATTCCCGCGGCGCTCACACCTTTGCTGCTTCGCATCGTCGGTGGCCTGATTCTTTTGGGCCTCGCTGCCGGAATTTTGGTCTTGCTCTTTGCCAGGCATTGATTCTCGGCGTGATCACGTAATCCGCTTCTCCAAAACCTGTTAACATTTCTCTCCCATGTCTGGCGCGCAAGATTGGCAAGCAACGCAGGCGGAGCAGGCTCCGCCCATGCAAGCGACTGGCTCCCCGCCTTCCTTCCCCGTAACCATCGGCCTCATCGCTATCAATGCCCTTGTCTTCGCCATCATGGTGGCGCGCGGCGTCTCCGCAATCCGTCCCACTCCGCAGCAAGCCCTCGCCTTTGGCGCTGACTTCGGCCCGCTCACCCTGAACGGCCAATGGTGGCGCCTGGTCACCAGCATGTTCGTACATTTCGGCATTATTCACGTCGGCCTGAACATGTGGTGCCTGTGGAATCTGGGCCGCGCCGCCGAAACTCTGCTCGGCCGCTTCTCTTATCTCTTGGCGTATTTTGTCAGCGGGATTTTTGGCAGCATCGCCAGCGTCTACTGGCATCCCATGGGCGTTGGGGCGGGCGCTTCCGGCGCCATCTTTGGCATGGCGGGCGTGCTTGTCTCCTTCGTGTATCTCAAGAAAACGCCCGCGCATCTGCAAATCAACAAAAACATGCTCAGCAGCCTCGGCACGTTTATCTTCTACAATCTCGTCTACGGCGCCGCGATTCCCGGCATCAGCAACGCGGCGCACATCGGTGGACTCGTCATGGGACTCGCCGTCGGCGCGCTCCTCCCCGCCGCAGCCGCTTCGGAGTCCTCCCGCCGCACGCGCCTTTCTCTCGTGGCGATATTTTCTGCCGCAGCCTTGATTGGTTCCGCGGCCGTGACGAAGCATCTCCGCGCCGGCGTAGCGGAGCTGACCTCCATTCGCCTTCTCATCGCGCAGGGCAAGAACAGCGAAGCCATCACGGAATTGCAGCAGCTCACCGCGCGCGAGCCGCAGTTCGCCGCGGCGCAGGATCTTCTTGCTTCCCTGTATTTATCCGGAGGCGATTACCCCAAGGCCATTTCCGCCTTCGAGAAAGCCAACGCCGCCGACCCAGCGAACCCCACGTATCAACGGCAACTCGGCACCGCGTATCTCGCCACGAAACAATACGATCAAGCCATCGCGTTCTTTCAGAAGCTCGTTCGCGCCAGCCCCAGCGATTCGCGCAACTTTCTCGGCCTCGGCTACTCCTACGCGGGCTTGCAGCAATACGACTCTGCCATCTCCGCATTCAGCCAGGCCGTCACGCTCGATCCTAAGTCGCCCGCTCCGCAATTTGCTCTCGGCCAGGCCCAGCTCAAAGCCGGGCGTTTCACCGATGCCCAAGCCACTTACCGCCGCCTCCTCAAGGAATACCCCAACGACTCCCGCGCTCGCGCCGCTCTTCACTTCGCTTCCCGACAGCCTCACTAATACACGCGTTTCTGTGGCCGCCGTCTCCAGACCGCGGGATGTTGGCTTGGGGGTCGGAGCTTCAGCCCCGACATGAGCTGCTTACTACGAATTGGGCTTTAGCCCCCGAGGTGCTGCCCCTCTCCTCGTAGGGTCGGCCTTCCGAGGCCGACTGCTCCTGCTCCCTCACCGCCGTCTGCCTGCCGCAGGCAGGGTCCGACAAATATTGTTGCTTTCTTCCTTACAACTTATAACTTAGAACGAAGAACTCGCTTCTTCCCGGAGGCCTCCATGCGAGAACCCCGCCGAAAGTTTTTCCTGAACGTCGCCCTGCTGTCTGGCTCTCTGGCGTTCTCTCGAGGAATTTCCGCCGCGCAAAATCCGCCTACGCCACCGCCAAAGCCTCAGCCCGGGCACACTCCGAATCCCGCCGAAATCCATTCCAACCCCGCCGACGTTGCCGCCGCCAGGCGTGCCCGCCTCCAACAGAACGAACGAGAGTTCCGCGAAGGCGTCGACCGCCTCTACCAACTCTCTTCCGATTTGCGCGACGAACTCCAGAAGACCCCGACCACGGACATTTTCTCCGTGCACATCGTCAAACAAACCGAAGCCATCGAAAAACTTGCCAAACTCCTCAAATCCAAAGCCAAATCCGCATGAGCCTTGCCTGTGCAGTGCGGCGGCTCGACGCCGCTTTCTCCCTCCTCCAGGCCTGTAGCCGCTCACCTTCGCACGTCCGCAGGCCCCCAAACTTCGGGGAGCTTTTTTTGCGCTTGACATACGAATTACTTAGTACTATAAGGATGCTAGATATGAGACCGAGACATGCAACGCTGACCCCGCAAGAACTAGAAATCATGAAGCTGGTGTGGGAGCGCGATAGCGCGACGGTGCGCGACGTTTATGAGGCGCTGTTGGAGCGGCGCAAAATCGCATACACCACCGTGATGACCATGATGAAGATTCTTGAAACCAAGGGCTACCTGAAGAAGCGGCGCCAGGATCGCGCCTTCGTCTACAGCCCGGTGCACCCGAAGAGCCAGGTGATCGGCGGGATGATTCGCGAATTCATCGATCGCGTTTTCAACGGCTCAGCGGAACCACTGCTGGTGCACCTGGTGAAGTCGCGCCGCATTCGCGAGAAAGATCTGGAAAAGATTGTGCGCATGATCGAGGAAACGAAATGACAGGCGGGGAAGCAATAGAAGCACATCGGAGGTGCCAATGAACATGCCGCTGTGGTTTTCGAACCTCCTGTTTTGGAGCGCACAGGTTGCGTTACTCGTCCTGGCCGCTGGATTTCTTCCCCGGCTTTTCCAGATTCGCCAGCCGCCGGTACTCCTCGCGTACTGGCGCGCCCTTTTGCTCATAACCCTTGTGCTCCCATTCGTGCAGCCATGGCACAGGCTGCCGACGATCGCTCCGGTAGTGCTCTTGACAGACGCTGACACCATTCGCTCTCTGGCGCCACCAGCTCCCGCCGTAACGCACTGGCATTTTCCTGGCATGCAAGTCATCGCTGAAGGGATCGGCATCGCGGTCCTCGGCGGAATTGTGTTGCGATTCGCGCTCCTCGTGCTCGGGCTGGTGAGACTTCGCCGCTTCCTCGATGCTTCTGCGCCGATCACAGACAGTGCGGAATCGGCCGCGATTCTCAACCAGATGCGCCTCACGGTTGGCGCAAGCGCTGAGTTTCGGCTTTCGGCCAATGTAGATTCGCCGGTCACGTTCGGCTTGGCGAAGCCCATAGTTCTTTTGCCCGAAAGCTTCCTGGCGATGGATGCACGCTTCCAGTCGGCGATTGCCTGCCACGAATTGCTGCACATTCGCCGTCGCGACTGGGCACAACACCTGGTTGAAGAAATTGTCCGTGCAGTCTTTTGGTTCCACCCTGCGATTGCCTGGCTGATCTCGCGCGTGAGGCTGGCGCGGGAGCAGGTGGTCGATCTCGAAGTAATACGGCTCACCAACGCGCGTAAAGCTTATCTAGAAGCTCTGCTGGAATTCACTACTGGCCAGGCGCGGATTGCGGCCATTCCCGCACCGCCATTTCTCGCCGAGCGCCAACTCGTCGAACGCATCTCGCTGATGCTGAAGGAGGTTCACATGTCACGAGGAAAATTGATCGCCTCGTTCGGGGTTATTTCGTGCTGTCTTGCGGCGGTTGTAGGGCTGAGCGCCCGGAGTTTTCCGCTGAAGCGTCCTCCGCTCGAGTCGGCTCCCAAGTCGGGCGGCGGCGGTGTTGCTGGTGGCGTTTCGGGCGGAGTCGCAGGGGACGTTAGCGGCGGAGTGACTGGCGGCGTCAATGGCGGTGTCGCCGACGGTGTGAGCAGTGACTTTAGCGGCGCGATAAGCACTCGCGCGTCCTCAGACATACCCAATGTGGCCTACTCCACAATTTGGATCGACACAGTGAAAAGGGGTCCGATGCTGCGGCAAGTGCGCGGGCTGGGAACGCTCGTTGCTGCAAAGGATTCCACGAACCTGGTTGCCAGAGTGACCCTTCCGGCCTCCATGGCGGTCGACCTGCAGCCTGGTCAACCAGCCGCGGTTGCCACCGAGAAAGGCCCTCTCGCGAGGGGCCACGTTAGCAGCATTAGCCCATCCACATCAGGCGATACGCGCACTGCAGACGTCGTCCTCGATGCGGTGCCTGAAGGCACCAGCGCGGGTCTTAAAGTCGACACCTGGATTGACATCGAAAAGCTCGATAACATTCTCTACATCGGAGTACAGAATGGCTCACGCGCCTTGCCGAACTCCGCCGCTTCCCTGTACAAGATCGTCAATGACGGCAAGGAGGCCGTACGCGTCACCGCGAAGCTTGGCCGCACATCCGTGAACACAATCGAGGTTCTGGACGGCCTGCAAGTCGGGGACAAAATCATCCTCTCCGACATGTCCAGCGTTGGCAACGCGGAGCGCGTCCACCTTACCGACGAGCAGCACGTCCGTAAGCAATAAGCCCGGCTGCCCCTCTACCGGGGGCTGGAACGCCGTATTCTATTCATTTACCAAAGCGGGCCAGAATGAGTGCCTTGGCTTCTTCTAACGCAGCGATGGCTTGCTCCCGGCTGACTCCCGGATATTGCTCCAGGAATTCATCGAGGGTATCTCCGCCTTCCAAGTAGTCGAGGAGCGTTTGGAAAGGAACGCGCGTGCCGCGGAAAACTGGCACGCCGCTAAGGATTTCCGGATCCCGCATAATTACGCTTTCAGAATCATTAGCCATGGCGAACCTCCTTCCCAACCCATGATTATCTCACTCAATCCGGCGGAACGGCCCCGAAAAGTGCGGACCTG
>QHYM01000411.1 GCA_003223295.1 Acidobacteriota bacterium
AAGGATGGCTTGAGTCCAGGCCCGGCATTGGCACGTTGGTTGCCAATCCGCCGCAGGCACGCGCCGGGGAGAGGAAGCGGATCTTGCAGCAAGAAGTGGAGCAGTTGGTGGTGGAGGCCAGGAGAGTGGGGTTGGAATTAGAAGAAATTATCGCAGCCATCGAGTCGCAGTGGGTGCGGTTCGAGAAGCCGCTGGAGGTGAGTCGAAAATGATCCACATGAATAAGCTATGGAAGAAATTCGGACGCCATGAGGCCGTCCGGGATTTGAGCTTTTCCGTCCCCGAAGGAAGCGCGTTTGCTCTGATTGGAGCCAACGGCGCTGGCAAGACCACCACCATCAAGGTTCTGATGAACATTCTGGAACCCACGCGCGGCAAGGCAGAAGTATTAGGTATCGATTCACGCAGAATTTCGCCACGGGAACTTTGCCAGATCGGGTATGTCTCCGAGAACCAGGACATGCCTGAGAAACTTACAGTCGAAGAGTTTCTAGCGTACCTGCGGCCTTTCTATCCAACCTGGGACACAGAGCTAGAAGAATCCATCTTGAACCAGTTACGGCTGCCGCTGGAGCGGAAAATTTGCGACCTTTCACACGGAATGCGAATGAAGATGTCGCTTGCCTGTGCATTGCCATTTCGTCCTAAGCTCCTCGTTCTGGATGAGCCGTTCAGCGGCCTCGATCCACTGGTGCGCGACGAATTCATGGAGGGCCTGCTACAACAGGCCGGTGAGATGACCATCCTGATCTCCTCGCATGAGCTTAGTGAAATTGATGGCGTGGCCACGTACGTGGCGTTTCTTGATGAGGGCAGGCTGCTTTTCGAGGAATCCATGAGCGACCTGGTTGCGCGCTTCCGCGATGTGCGCGTCACTTTGGAGCGGAACGGGAGCCAAAACCGCGACGACTTGGTGGCAGCTCCCTTTCCCAAGTGCTGGTTGAGAGTACGCAGTGTGGGGAATGTGCTTACGTTCGTGGACACACAATTCTCCGAAGGACACGTCGGGGAGCGATTGCGGGCGCTGGTCGGCAATGTCAGAACCGTTGATGCCCAACCGATGGCGCTGCGCTCTATTTTTACAACCCTGGCGCGCGCGGCGAGAGAAGGAGTACTTCCATGAAGCTAGCCACGAACATGATTTGGCACATTTGCAGAAAGGACATGCGATTACTGTGGCCGTTTGTTCTGGGCGCAGCCGGAATTCAATTCACCTCCGCCGGCCTGCGCTATGCGATGGACCACGGTGGAGAGAGTGAAGCGCTGCTTAATGTATTCAACCTGCTGCAAGTAGGCACGCTCCTAGTAAGCGCTCTTCTCATTGCTACCGTGGTCCACCAGGATCCAATCCCTGGCGTGCGGCAAGATTGGCTGGTGCGTCCCATAGGCCGTCGGGATTTGATGCTGGCCAAGGTGCTCTTTGTGTTGTTGATGGTGCATGGACCAATTCTCCTCGCCGACACCATGCAAGGATTACTGAGCGGATTTCCTGTGCTCCAGAGCGTGACAGCCGCGGCATCGCACAGCCTCTACTTGCTGCTTGGCCTCAGTTTTCCTGTACTGGCATTCACCTCAATGACGCGAAACATGGCTGAATCGGTGATTGGCGCCGTCCTGTGCTCCTTAGGCTTTGTGGTCTTTCAGGTCCTTATCAACAATCGCCGGCAGTTCGAGACGGTCGCGGGCACCGGACTTTTCTGGATTGGGGAATCAACAATGTTTGCCGCGGCTCTCGTGGGATCAAGCGCCGTGCTGGCGATACAGTATTTCCGCAGGAAGACCGTACCTGCACGCTGGTTGACGGCAGTCGTGGCCTTTCTCTTTCTCCTGGGATACAACGTGCCCTGGCACTTCGCTTTTGCTCTACAACAGCGGCTTTCTCCAAATCCGGGAGCTGGCAGCGACATCACGGCAAAATTCGATCCCAGCGGAAGCAAGTTCCGGCTCCCTGAAGGGATGAACCACAATACCGTTCTAGTTGCTAGAGGACTTACACGGGACGAAGCCTCCACAATCTATTTGCCGATACGGATTGCAGGCATTCCGGAGAGTACCGTGCTGAATGCCGACAGGGCAGTAGTGCTGCTTACCACTAAGGATGGCAGGATGGTGTACCAGGCTCGCGCAGACGACCTTCTCGTTCGCAAAGATATTGGACCGGCGGACATGGCGGTGCCGAAGAATCTTGTATCTGGGAGTGGTGAGGCGTTGGTCTATCAGGGTCTTTCCCTTCCACGTAATCTCTATGAAAGAATTAAGGACCAGCCGCTGCATCTCGAAATAATCTATTCTTTGACTCTCCTTAGCAGCAATAGCTACAAAATCCCAGCTTTGGGGGGCGATATGCTGATACCAGCCGTAGGGCGTTGCCGGACACAAATGGATGATGACGGTGACGACGTACAACTTCGCTGTATTCAGGCCGGAGGCGAGTCAAACTGCGTCGCGGCTTTCCTGGAACACGCACCTTCCGGGCGCCGCAACCCGATAAGCTTTAGTTGCTGGCCCAATTACTCACCGTATTCGGCGCAATATACGCCTGATTCCCTGACGCGGTCCCAAGGATCCCTCCGCTTTCGCGATCTCTCTGGATTGGCCAAGTATCCAGTGGACGGCTCGCGACTTCCAGAGTCCCGAGTTGTGCTGCGGATATATCAGCCGGAGGAGCACTTCACTCGGCGATTGGTCATCCCCGAGATTCACTTAAGCGATTGGGAATCGCTGGAACATGATCGAGCGGTAGCAAGCCGCTGACCCCGCTGGCGCCGAACGGTCGAAAAACGGACTGGAAGCGGCTCGGCAAGTACAGACAAGGTTCCGGACGGATTTCGGGAAGCCGGAATGCATTCAAGGCTCGACTTGGAATGCCGCAGTCGATCGATTTACGCTTCATACTGCACCTCTTCATGGCATAGGCAGCCAGACCGGCGACCATAGGGTTGCTGAATCTTGAGTCAGCGTAACAGTAGCAATGACTCAGCAGCCGAGGCAACATCAGCGTTTTCGACGTGCCCCCGCGGAAGCGAATCTGACTTTCTCATTTGTGAGCGGTCCTGTTGGTTAGCC
Organism: Acidobacteriota bacterium; assembly: GCA_003223295.1. GTDB lineage: Bacteria > Acidobacteriota > Terriglobia > Acidiferrales > UBA7541 > Acidiferrum. The sequence continues at coordinate 3,067 of QHYM01000411.1, forward strand.
TTCAAAACTTGGCTCCGAGAGCAAAGCGCTCACACATGGAACACTCGCCTGTTATTTGCCCTCCCCAATGACATAGCCATGGGGGTCGAGCCTGTAACCATTCTGGATCAGCTTTTCATAGGCTAGCGCATGCGCTAAAGACTTCGACTCAATTACGAACAATTTTCTGGCCCCCTTTTTCAGGGATATGATCTCTGCTTTTGGCCCTTCTTTCACCAATGCTACCAGCTCTCCAACAAGTTCACCATCCTGGTCACGGATTGGGACCCGTTCTACGATGCGAACACCTCCCCGAATTCTCTTTTCCATTTCGTCCACGGCCTGCGAGGGAGAGCCTTCGTCTCCCTCCTCGACGGTCACCTCTACGCAATCAGAGGCACGCACAGTCGTGAAGCCGCCGAGATGCCCACTTGGCAGGAGCGTAGTACCAGCTATTCGGACCTTGAATCGAACATCTTGGCCCATGAAATCCTGCTCTCGCAGGACAGTGTTGTGGTAGAGCCGCTTCGGGAGTGCGTTGCAATCCCCGTACGAGAGCCACAATATCGTGCACACGTAGAAAACCAGGCAAAGAAAAACACTAAGCAGAACGGCTCTTATGAGCCTACGTGTAATGGCCATTTTCTCGTTACCGTCCGGCGGCTGATTCCTGATGCGGGCTTCGCGTTCGAGTCTTCCCGAGTAAGTTGAATGGTCAACGGAATATTCTCCTGCTCATAGCTCTTAACGACGACAAAG
>QHYM01000403.1 GCA_003223295.1 Acidobacteriota bacterium
CAAAGGTTTGTCTCGGAAGATCCGCTGAGATATGGGGGAGGCGGCCCAAACTTCTACGCCTACGTCCATGACAATCCTGTCAATCTATCCGATCCATTCGGACTGACGGATTATAATGAACAGCAGACGCTTCAACTGTTTCTTCAACCGGCTTACACGGATGCGACGGCTGGTTTCTTTAAAGGACTTGGGAACATATTCGACCATAGTAGAGGCTATCAGGGCGTTCCAGGCCAGGGGGATTATGATTTTGGCTGGAACGAACATCAGAACGATACGTTTACAAGATGTGGTGTGAAAATGACCGCTGCTGAGTTTGGCAACTACATGGCTGGTTTTGAAACCGGGGGGTGGGACGACGCATTTTACGGTGACCGAGAAATTGGGTTCAGCCTTAACCACTTGTGGCAGCTTCGCTATGCTGAAATGACAGCACGAATGGCTGGTCTCTTCTATCACAATATCCGGGGCCAAACCCAGCAGAACGACCGATTGGATGAGACAGGTTGGCCCTTTATTGCGCTTGGTGCGAACGACGGACGAACCTTCAGCAAGAATGGCGGCATGACCGGGCGGGGCTGCGGATGCAATTGACAGCGAAGGAATCAATGTTGGGATTCTGGGACGCGCCACTCAAAGGCAGGACTATTCTTAAGGCGGGAATTATTCTTTTGGGCCTACTTGTCGTGGCGGTTGGCGCCTTGTGGGCATTCATGTCATTCAGCATGAAACCACCACAGGAAAAAAAACTGATCGAGAATTTTCAGGCACACCACGCCGCTTACGAACGTGTGAGAGACATGCTTCTTGCAGATCAACAGGTAAAAGCGGTGTACACCGGGGCGGGTGTGGAGACAACAATCTCAGGGTTGCCACATAAGCCAGCTGAGGTGAGTTTTCCGATTAGCCGTTACAACGAGTATGTGGCGCTACTCAAAGGTATTGGTAGCGGAGCTGTGTTTCGCTATGACGAACAAAATGCTCAAATTATCTGCTTCAATGCCTGGGGTGCGGGGTGGGGAGCAGATACGCGGCACGTGGGCGTTTGTTCGACTGACCACAAACCTACAAGCCAGGTAGCCAGTCTGGACGACTACTATCGTGATCCGAAGAGGCCACGCAATGTTTTCAGGCATATCGAGGGGACCTGGTATCTCAGGGCCGATTGGTAACTCTGCCGCGTAACTGGTTACGGCGACGTGGACCCTACAGGGTTTACAGGCACACTACGTCTACAAAATCGGTGTGGGATTCCGGCCTCGTCGGTGAATCTTTCCCTTTAGCCGCCTCTGTGGGGAGCCTGTCAGGGCGCGGTTAAGGGGCACGCCGGGGAGCGGGAGCAGAGCGGCGTCTACGACGCCGGGAGTGTAGGGGACACGTCACCCGAATGGTGTTGCATAGCCTTGGAAATGCGACTCACTCTCTCCCGCGCAGAAGGGCTGCGATGACGCGAGGATTGCGGCGGCCGTGAAGGATGGCCAGGACAAGAAGTGGTTTTTCATCCGGTGCGTACACGATCAGATAATCCCGTAATGGATGAAAACGCAGCGGTCGCGAAGTCAGATCTGAGCGTCTGTGACCTGCTTGAGGATAGGGGACTAAGGCGCGAATCGCTTCATGGATTTCCTCAAGCACGCGGTCAGCTGCGTCTAAATTGTCGGCAGCGATATATTCCCAAATTTCGTTTAGATCTGTGAGCGCGTCTGGATGGAGAACAAATGTGAGCGCTAAGCGAACCCCATCTTGTAAAGATTCGCGTCGCAATGCAATGTTGCGACATGACCAAGCGCTCAAAGAAGGCGTGGACGAAGTGGCGAAGGCTGGTTTCCGAGCACGCACGTAGCGGACAGAGTGTGAAAGTGTTTTGTCGTGAGCACGATTTGAGCCGGCCGTACTTTTTCGTGTGGAAGAAGCGGCTGGAGGAAGACACGCCGACAAAGTTCCTGGAAGTGCAAGTGACGGGGCGCGTGCCGAGCACGCCCGGCGATTCGAGCGTTGAAATCCGACTGAGGAATGGGCGAAGCCTGATGGTGAGGCCAGGATTCGATGCCGAACACGTGCGGGCGTTGCTGGCGGTGGTGGAGGCAGCGGGGTGATCGGGCTGCCAAGTTTGCAGGCGATGGATCGTGCGCAG
>QHYM01000157.1 GCA_003223295.1 Acidobacteriota bacterium
TTCTATCGGCAGGATCCTCCGAAGACCGTGGCGGCCAAAGCGCCGAAGAAATCGGCGGCGACTCAGGGTCAGGAGCAGTCGAGCACGGCCTCGCCCGCAAACAAAAAGTCGGGAATGAATCCGACTCAGTTGTGGGGAGCAGTGCAAGCCGGGAATAACAAGGCGGCGGTCGAGCTGGCGGAACTTTACATCAAGGGGGACGGCGTGCCTCAGAACTGCCAGCAGGCGCGCGTCTTGTTGCTGATCGCCTCGGAAAAACGCAACACGGCCGCGATCAAGAAACTGCAAGAGTTGGACAAGGGCGCCGCTTGCCCGTAGCTTGAATTCGTAAGTAACAGGAACAGGCGCACCCTTTGAAGACGTCAAAGGTGCGGTGCATCTCTCCCCATATGCCTTTCCCCTCGAAACTCAATCCTGGCAGTGGTGTCTCTCTACACCGGCCGGCGGATGCCGAGTTTGCGCATGCGGGCTTGAAGCGTAGTGCGCTTCATGCCCAGCAGCGTGGCGGCGCCTTTGGGGCCGGCGATACGCCACTGCGTTTGCTTGAGGGCGCGCAGGATGTGCTGGCGCTCGGCTTCTTCGAGAGTGGAAATGGAGCGGGTCAAGGAGGTAGAGGAGGTTAATGAGGTAAAGGAGAAAGAAGGTTCGGAATCAGCGGGCGCGAGGGCATCGGGCGACTTGAGTTCGGAACGCGGGATGCGAAGCTCTTTGGCAGGAGAGAGAAGAACGGCGCGCTCGATGAGATTTTCGAGTTCGCGAACGTTGCCTGGCCAGGAGTAACGGACGAGCGCGTCCATGGCGTCGGCGGGAATGTATTCGACGGCCTTGTTCAGGCTACGGCTGAACCTTTGTACGAAGTAGCGAACGAGAAGAGGAATATCCTCGAAACGCTCGCGGAGCGCGGGAATCTGGATGGGAAAAACGTTCAAGCGGTAATACAGATCGTTGCGGAAGGCGCGCTGAGCCACAAGCTTCGAAAGATCGACGTTGGTGGCGGCCACGACGCGAACGTCCACGCGCTGCGTGCGATTGCCGCCGAGACGTTCGAATTCCTGCTCCTGAAGGACGCGCAGCAGCTTGGGCTGAAGTTCCAGAGGAATGTCACCGGCTTCATCGAGGAAGAGCGTGCCGCGGTCGGCCAGCTCGAAGCGGCCGATTTTCTGATTGATGGCCCCGGTGAATGCGCCACGCTCATGTCCGAAGAGTTCGGATTCGAGAAGCCCGGAGGGGATGGCGGCGCAATTGATCTTGACGAAAGTGCGATCTCGGCGCGGACTGAGGTTGTGAATGGCGCGCGCGAAGAGTTCCTTGCCGGTGCCAGTCTCGCCGAGAAGAAGAACCGTCGTGCCGGCGGGAGCGGCAAGTTCAACCTGCCCGAGCGCGCGCTTCAGCGCTGCGCTTTCGCCGACAATCTCCTCGAAGTTAAGCTCGCTGCGAATTTCTTCTTCCAGGTAGAGCTTCTCGACCGCGAGCTTGTCTTTCAACGCGTCAATTTCCTTGAACGCTAGCGCGTTTTCCACAGCAATCGCGATCTGCGCACCGACCGGTTGCAGCAATTCCACGTCTGCGGGAGTGAAAGTATCGATGCGACGGCTGGCAAGATTCAATGTTCCAAAGGTGCGGTCGCGGTGGATGAGCGGCACGCAGCAAACCGCTTGCACGCCTTCGGCACGAAGAATGTTCACGACTTCACTCGGGTAACGGTCCAGTTCGGAGCCGCGCGCAAGACACGGCAGCCCGGTGGTGATGGCGCGGCCCGCGGGCGTGTTTTCCAGGGGAAGAATGGTGTCCGGCTTGAAGATGTTCTGGTTGGACGGAAAATAGAAGGCGTAAATTCTCAGTGTTTTCGTGGCGGGATCAAGCAGGGCCAAGCTGGTGTAGTCGTGGTGAATGACGCGCTCGAGGCAGGAAACGATGCCCGGGAAAAGTTCGGGGAGTTCGCGGCTCGTAATCAGGACGTTGTTGACTTCGAGCAGCACGCGGAAACGGTCGCGCTCACGCGCCAGCTGCTGCTGGTAGGCTTGCGACGTTTCCAAATTCAGCGCATTGTCCACCGCTACCGCTACCTGACTGGCGACGCGCTGCATGAATTGGAGTTCCGTGTCGGTGATGCGCTGCGGAACGGTGTGCCCGAAACACATGGCCCCGAGCCGGTGTTGTGCCGTGGTCAGCGGAATAATCGCCATGGAGCGGACACCGTATCCACGCAACCGCTGCGTGAAATCGGGGAAGCGCGTCTCCTCCTCCAAATCGCCAATCACGTATGGCTGCTGGTTTTGCCAAACCCAGCCGGAAGGAGAATCCTCGATGGCCACTTCACTACCGGTGTGTTTCTCGACCGGGATACGAGTTTCAAGAACGTGCAGGCGCATCACGTTCTTGGCCGCGTCGTGAAGAACCAAAGTCAGGAAGTCAAAATCGATGACCGAGTGCAGGCGCGCAGCAAGGTCGTGGAACAGCGCGGGAAGATCGCGCTGCTGGGCGATGGCCTCGCTCACCTCGAGCAGGGCTTCGAGTTGACGCCGGGAGTGCTCCAGCGGGGAGGCATGCGGCACTTCCGGCGGAGAAATAACGCGCTCCGCCATAAGAGGCAGGATAACACCCGCGTTAGCGAAGGCTCAACCAAAGCGCGAGGAAGAAGGGCCTTCCGCTCGAGACGTCCAGTGGCAGGATTCTTTCTTTGTATACGCCTTGCCGCGACGCAGAGTTTTAGGGCTTAGGTGTCGGAGTCGGTGTTGGAGTGGGAGCAGGAGGCGGAGTTGGCGTTGGCGTCGGAGTTGGCGTAGGGGCAGGCTTGGGAGCGGGTGTTGAAGTTGGCGGCGTGGAAGGCGCCGGGGCCGTGGCGGGCGCAGGTGCAGCTGCTGCCTTGGGTTGGGTAGAGAGCAGCTCGACTTCGAAAACAAGCGTGGAGTTGGGGCCGATGTCGCGGCCCGCGCCGCGAGGCCCATAAGCCAAGTCCGGCGGAATGAAGAGCTGCCACTTGGATCCCACGGGCATGAGCAGCAGAGCTTCCGTCCACCCCTTGATGATTTGTCCGACGGGGAAGGTGGCGGGCTGGCCGCGCTTATAAGAACTATCAAATTCCGTGCCGTTGAGGAGTGTACCGCGATAGTTGACGGTCACCGTGTCGGCGGGAGCGGGCTTGGGTCCGGTGCCCTCCCGGAGAATCTTGTATTGAAGGCCACTGGGAAGCGACACCACGCCTTCCTTTGTCTTGTTGGCGGACAAAAACTCCTCGCCTTCTTTCTTGTTGGTATCCGCGAGTTGCTGCGTCTGGAGTTCCTGCTTTTTGCGCAGATCCGCTTGCAGCGTCGTCATGACCGTCTGTGCTTCCTGGTCCGTCAGGAGCGGCTTGGCACCGGTCAGAGCGTCCTTTATCCCGCGCAACAGGATTGCCGTGTCAACATCCAATCCATCCCGCTTCATGGCAGTTCCGACGTTCATGCCAATGGCGTAACTGACTTTGTCCTTGTCGGTCTTGAGCTCCAAGACAGCGGGGGTCTTGGCCGCTGACGCTGGCCCTGTCTTAGTAGCGGCAGGTTTCTTGGTTGCGGCAGCAGGGGTTTGCGGAGTGGCCTTAGCGGGAGGGTTTTGCGCACTCGAAGTTGGCGTTTGCTGGGCCTGGGCGGGAGAGAGGAAGATCGCGCCAGCTGCGAAGATGGATAGCACAAAAATGGATGGTTTTTGCATTCGATTATTCTGGCATTGCTGGAGGCAGTTAGCAAACGAGCGGGAGAATCGTTTGTTTCTTCAGAACTGGAAGACCGCGGGGTAACGAGGACCCGTGTTCATCAGAGATTCAATCTTTTGAAGCGGCTGAATGCCGCCGCGGGCGCCGACGCCGGTACAATTCAGGGCAGCAGCAGCGCAGGCGAAATCGAGCTGCTTCTGCAAGGGCCAGCCTTGTAGGAGCGCGTAGATGAAACCGGCGTGAAAGAGATCGCCCGCGCCGGTGGTGTCCACAGTCTCGACGCAAAAGGCGCGCGCGTAGTGGAACTGCTCTCCGTCCCAAACCAGGACGCCGTCCGTGCCAAGAGTGGCGGCGGTGAGACGGCAACCGAAGCGAGCGTGGACGGCGGGCAGGGATTTTTGCAAATCATCGCTGGAGGTGAGCTTGCCTGGTATGTCTCTGCTGGTAATCAGGTAATCGACGTTTTTCAAGAGAGCTTCCACGCCGGGGTAGAGTTCATCGAGGTCAGCGATAACAGGAACGTTCGCAGACCGCGCCCAAGCGGCGGCTTGCGCTGCCGCGGCGGTGTCGTGGCCGTCGACGTGAAGAGCGCGGGAATTGACGATCCAGTCGCGCTGAAGCTCCTCGGGACGAAGAGAGAGGCGGTAGTCGCGTCTCCAAAGGACAGTGCGCTCGCCGGAGTCGTCGACGAGGATGAACGCCTGCTGGCTGGGACAGCCTGAAGCAGGAAGAAGATGCGCCTCGACGCCGAGGCGGGCGAATTCCGTGCAATGGAGTGTGGCCGCGTGATCGTCGCCCACTTTGCCAACGTAGCGCGTGCGGAGTCCCCATTGCCGGCAAGCGACGACTGCGGTGGCGGTCTGACCGCCGGGAAGGATCGTGGTGGGCCGAATTTCGACTTTCGTGCCGCGCGCGGGATAGTGCGCGACAGGAATCAGCGTGTCGGTGGCGTTGAGCCCCACGCCGACGAGATCGACTTTTTCCACCTTCGAGGGTGCTGTCATTTTGCCGGAGTCAATGTAGCAGGCCGCGGAAAAGTTTCTCAACTTGTAATTGAGGAGGAGCAGATTCCCAAGCATAGTCGTTCACAGTGACTGTGGCGCTGCTCAAATCCAGCCACGATTCCTCGCTCCGCTGGCGATGACATTCGAGAGAAAAGGACGCGCGGTTCAATGAAAACGCGTGGTGCGCCAGAGGGCGAGGGTGCAAATGAAAAGAAGTACGAGGAGCGCGGCGACCAAGAGCGCGGCCGGCCCCCAATGCAAAGACATTTGCGGAACGCGCGCCATGGTGGCAAAAACCACGAAGACGGCGCTGGCGGCGGCAACGAGCAGCCAGTCCCAGACGCTGCGAGAAGGCGCTAACTCGCCAGCAGCTTGGCGTCCGTCCATACGAGCTTCGACGTAATCCGCGGCGACGCCGTAGCGGCGGCCTTCGCGCTGCGCCGCTTCTTTCCAACGCGTCTGCTCCTCACCGGATGCAGAAGAGAACGCCACTGCGCCGACTCCCAGCATCATGAGAAGAGAGCCGCCGACGACTTGTGCGTAGGTGGAAGAGCTGCGGCCGTGCAGCTCGCCAAAAACAAGAATTCCCCAAAGCAGTCCCCAGAACTGATTGGAATTGGAGAGAGGAATGCCGCGGCTGATGCCGACGTACTTTGCGGCGTATTGCTGGAACAGATCGCCGATAACCCAGATGAATCCGCCAAGCATGAGCCAGAAAACCACGCTACGGGCAGCGAGCAATTCCTTCCATAGGGGAGCGAAACCAGTATAGCCGATGGCGAGCGCGGACATCATGCCAAGTTCGCCGAAAGTGAAGAAAGTGACGAAGGACAGCGGGTTCATGCCTGTGAGATAGGCTTTACGGTAGGGAATGTACATCGTGCCCCAAAGGACGCCCGCACCGAGCGCGGCCCAGACGCCGCGAAAGGAATGTCCCGCGGGGCCTTGGGCAGAAGAGGCGATGGCCAGCAGCGTGGCGCCTACGCACATGACGAGCGCGCCACCGAGCACGCCGGTCCAGCGGCGCCAGCCGGCTTGGCGGAGTTCGTTGAAGAAAAGAAATCCCCAGAAGATGCCGAGGAGGCTGTTGGAATTCCAAAGCGGGAAGGCGATGCTGAGGCCGATGTCACGAATGGCGAAAATGGTCAGCGTGTTGGCCACGGCCCAGAGGCAGCCCGCGAGAATTGCCCAGATGATCAAGTGCGGCGCGCGGCGGACGTCCGCACGGATCGAGGACGTCCCGAGGATGAGTGCCGGAAGACTCCAGCGCGCCAGAAAAACGCCGATGACCATAATCAGCGAAATCGCCATCGGAGAAATGCCAGTGGAAACGAGTTTGGTGGGCGCTTCGGCGGCTCCCAGCCACGCTCCTGCGGTGAACCCCGAAAGGATGCCGAGGAGTTGAAGTGTTTTGGAACGCGAGGCGCGTTCCATCGCTGCTGAGTCGAGGGGTTGGGCTGCGGATGTCATGATTTTCTGATCCGAATTCCTAACGCATGAAGCTCAGGAGCAGCAATCCGGCGAGAAGCACAACAACGGGCACCCAAAAATGAACATCGGTGAGCACGTTGCTCAGCCGACTCGCACTTGCTTTCTTGTTCCCGATAGATTCCATTTCGGTTCCGCAATGTGGCGGCGTCTGCCCTATCGCAACGGTCCTTAATAATTTTCGCGCTTGGCGTGCGCTGCCGTCTGCTCGCCCTTGTAGGCTTTCCAAGCTTGAGCAATGACGTAGGCGTGAATGGCGTCGGCTTCGGCGACGGTCAAGTGTGCATTGGGAAAAGCAAACTTTGGCGGGTCGGCGAGGCCGGGCATGCCCTTCGACCAATGCGAGCCGCCCATCACGATTTGATACCAATCCTTATGGACTTCCGCCGGCGCGTACCGAAGGTCGGGGACCGCGCCGTCTTCCACCCAAGCACCGCTGCTGTCGATGCCCGGGGAGTGGCAGCCTTCGCAGTAAAACGAGACGTAAAGCTTTTCACCCTTGCGAATCGTATCTAGCGTGGCTTTCTGCTCGGGGGGCTTCGGCACCGGCGGAACCTCGATGTGCGGGTACGGGAATGGCACGTTGCCGCCGAGTTTGAACGCATAGAGGCGAACGGGGCCGCGCTTGGATTCGGGCGTGGCCATGGTGCGCGCGGGAGCGAACAAGCGGGAGCCGGAGCCCCAGCCCACGGACGTGATGACATATTGCTCGCCGTTTACGGAAAAGGTTACGGGGATGGAGTCGATGGCGGACTTGGTCTGGATGGACCAAAGTTCTTTCCCAGTATCCGCCGCGTAGGCCGCGAATTCGCCGGTGCCCTGCCCTTGAAAAACCAGATTACCCGCAGTGGAAAGAACGCCGCCGTTCACAGCAATTTCTTCTTCCACCGACCAGCGCGCGGTTTCCGCGATGGGATCCCAGGCGATCAAGCGCCCGAAAAGACCTAGGCCGCTTTCACCGGCCTCGACAGGCGCTTTGGTTTCCGAGCGGCGATCCGTAGTGGGAATGTAGACCAGGCCGGTGAGCGTGTCATAACTCATGGGCCACCAGTTGTGCACGGTCCACTGGCGGCCGCCGCCTTCTGAGGCGGGAATCAAGACGGGCTTGCCTGTTTGCTGGTCGTAGGAACTGGCCCAAGTGGTTTTTACCAGCGGCTTGGCGGAGAGCAGCTTTCCCGTTTTCGTGTCGAGGATGTAGAAGAAACCGTTCTTGGGCGCGGTCATGACCACGTGGCGCCTCTCGCCGTTGATCGGCAGGTCGGCCATTAGGATTTGGTTGTTCTCGTTGTGCACGCCTTCGACGCCGGTCTGGTAATGCCAGGCGTACTTCCCCGTTTCAGCGTCAACCGCGATGACGCATTGCGAGAAAAGCTTTTCGCCGGTAATTTGCGTGCCTGCCATTTCGCCGTAACCAACGTCCGCGCCGGCGGTGCCGAAAATGACTAGGCCGGTGGCGTCGTCATACGTGATGGCGTGCCAAACGTCGCCGCCACCAATTTTCCAGGAGCCTTCGCCGTGCCAAGTTTTCGCGGCCATCTCGAGCTCTTTCGTTTCGAATGGCTTCGAGGGATCGCCCGGGACAGTCCAGAAGCGCCAAACTTCCTTACCAGTTTCGGCGTCGTAGGCGGCCAGCGCGCCACGGACAGCATCATCGGAGCCGTTGTAACCCATGAGGATTTTTCCTTTGGCTACACGAGGGGCGCCGGTGATGCCGGTTTGCGTGGGCTCGCAAACGGTAGCTTCCCAAATTTTGTTGGCGGTGGCGGCATCGATGGCAATCAGGCGGCAATCGCCGGTGCCGACATAAACTTTCCCGTTCCATACCGCCACGCCACCATTGGTGCGCGCAGAATAAGAACCGTTCAACGCTTGGTCCAGACGGATTTGCGGGTCGTACTTCCAGAAGAGTTTTCCCGTGGCAGCTTCCACGGCATAGACCTTCGAAAGGGGCGCGCTGATATAAATGATGCCGTCGACTACGATGGGTTCGGAGACCACGCCCATCGCGCCGTCGTAATCGAGATACCAGGCGAGGCCCAGATTGGCGACGTTCGAAGAATTAATTTGCTTGAGCGGACTAAAATGTTTCGAATCATTGGTGCGGCCATTCACCAACCAGTTGATTCCCGTGACGGCATCAGCCGCGATTCGCTCGTCGTTCACATCACCGGGCTTTACAGGAGCAGGAGCCGCGGAAGATTGCGAGAAATGCAAGGCGAGAGCCACGCCGATCGCGAGAAGGACAAGACTAAGACCCAAGATTCGCCGTGCTTGCATGCTAGCAACCTCTCTCCGAGTTGACGTGCTCCCGCCGCAGTGATGAGGGAATCTCGCCCGACCCCGATTGGCGCGGAATTGTCCGATGTCATGTTAGGTGCGCAACAGAAGGAAAGTCAAACGCGTGCCGTACAATGGAGGGACCAGCAGCTACTGCAGGGTTCGAGCTGCAGGGCCTTACCCCCATTCGAACGGAGCAAAATTGAAAAAGCGGTTGCAAGTGATGAAATTTGGCGGAACGTCGGTTGGCGACGCGTCGTGCATCCAGCGGGCGGCAAAGATCATTGTGGACGCGGCCAAGGAGTGTCGTTGCGTGGCCGTTGTTTCCGCCATGAGCGGCGTCACGAACCGGCTGATTGAAGCCGCAAATCATGCGCGGACGGGAAAAGCCGCGGGGGCCGCGGCGATCCTGGAAGCACTACGGAAGCAGCACGAATCTGCACTTATGAGCTTGATTCAACACGAGGAGGATCGCCAGCGAATCCGCGCGAAATTGGAAGAGGTTCTCGCGGAGGGTCGCCGCCTTTGTGAAGGGACAGCCCTGCTGCGGGAGTTGACGCCGCGCACGCTTGACGCGGTTTCGAGCTTGGGAGAGCGGCTCTCTGCGCCGCTGGTGGCGGCAGCCGTCAAAGAGGCAGGAGCGGCAAGCGAAGCAAGCGAAGCCAGTGAACTCATCGTGACGGACGCGTTTCACGGTGGGGCAGAGCCACAGATGGAAGCAACGCGAAAGAAATCGCAGGCGCAGCTTTGTCCCCTGCTTGAAAAGGGGATCGTGCCCGTGGTGACCGGATTCATCGGCGCGACGGCCGAAGGACAACTGACGACGCTGGGCCGAGGCGGCTCCGACTTTTCGGCAACGATTCTTGGCGCTGCTCTGGATGCGGATGAAGTCATTATCTGGACTGACGTGGACGGCGTGCTGACGGCCGACCCGCGGCTGGTTCCAGAGGCGCGGACGATCCCGGTAATTTCCTACCGCGAGGCGGCAGAGCTGGCCTACTTTGGCGCGAAAGTGTTACACCCGAAGACGCTGAACCCTGTGGTGCAGGAGGCGATTCCGGTGTGGATCCGCAATAGCTTCGCTCCGGACCGGCCGGGCACGAAGATAACACCCGAAGGACGCAGCATCGGTGGAGGCGTAAAGGCGCTGACAGCGATCAGAGACGTAACCTTAATTAGCGTGGGCGGGCCGGGAATTGTGGGATTGCCAGATGTGGTCGGGCGGACCTTTTCAACGACCGCCGAAGTGCGCGCCAACGTGCTGCTGATTTCTCAGTCTTCTTCGCAGAACGACATCTGCTTCATTTTTGCGGCCGCCGATGCGGAGCGGACGGT
>QHYM01000404.1 GCA_003223295.1 Acidobacteriota bacterium
CCAAAATCAGCGGATCGGAGCCGAAGCGCGTTTGCCAGTAGGGATAGCTAAGAACTGCAACTGGATCTGCGCCCGCGATCTCTCCTTCGTCCGAACGAAATCCCCGGCCCAGCGCCGGCAATGCCCCGGCCTCAGCGAGATAGTTTTCCGACACCAATTGAACGGTCGCGTTCTCCGGTGGCCCGATTAGAGTTTTGGCCACTCGCGCGGCAGCAGGATCGAGCGGGAGTGATGCCGTCACGCGTAATGGGAAGCTCGTGGCAATCAGACTTGAGAAGACTCTGTTCTGCCCTGCGAAGTACCGAAACTCCTCGTAGGAGAAAGCGTATTGGCTGTCGCCATGCAGATTGTTTGCGAACCACCGCTCCAGGCGAACAATCCGTCCGGAATCCCGCACCGGTACCGGCTTGAGCGCAACGGCGTTGACCACACTAAATAGCGTGGTGTTCAGCCCGATCCCAAAGCCCAACGTCAGCACCGCTACTACGGTAAAAATAGGGCTCTTCGCCAGCATGCGCAAGCCGTAGCGGACATCCATGAGAAAGTTTTCAATCGACGGCCACTGCCAGACTGTTCGGCTGTCTTCTTCAATCAGAGTTATGTTGCCAAACTGGCGGTGGGCAGCTGCGATCGCTTCCTTTCTTGACATGCCGCTGGCCGCGAGTTCGTCGATCTTCTCTTCGAGATGCTCCCGAATCTCTTCCGAGAGATCACCGTAGAGACGACGTCGTGAAAATAGTTGCTTGAGCCACATCACGATTCACCTGGCGCTAAGACTTGTGTAATCCCTTCGAGCATCCTTTCAAATCGCGATACCTCATGCTCCAGATGCTTCGTTCCCTTTGCCGTCAGCTTGTAAATCCGCACGCGACGATTCGTGGACGAAATGTTCCACTCGGCTTTCACCATTTCTTCCTTAAGAAGCCGTTGGAGAGCCGGATAGAGGGAGCCTTCTTCGATTTGAAGCAAACCCTTGGACGTGCGCTTAATATGCTGCGCGAGGGCATAGCCGTGCAGGGGCTGTCGCTTCAACGTGCGGAGAATCATCATCTCCAGCGCGCCGGGAAAGAGGTCTCGTTGCTGACGACGGTTTTTCATGGATAGGAAGTTCTCTCCAAGTGCTAGCCAGACAATGTTACTCTAGGCCTAGAGCAAAATGGTATAAAAATATAAAAGCGCTCGATTGAAGTCAAGAGAGAAAAAGTGGACACACGCAGCCGGAGCCCGAGCAGCAGCTCCTCCTTCGCCGGTTGAAGTTTGCCATGGCCGCTCAACCCCCAAGGTCAAATCCACGGAGCCTCGTCAGAAGTGCTCGATTTGCGGTAGGGACCCTTGGGGCATGGTTATTGAAAAGCGAGGGGTTAACCCCTCGCAGGTCTCCTTATTGCGAAGGTTCTGCTGACTTTTGCTCGAGGCAGACGGCACGAAAACAGCCCCACATATACATGAACGATCCATAGCAAATCCGCTCATCGGATGGTGGCGACGCTGGTATCATGGAGATGTTGGAGCCAACGGAGTCCAAGGCGATGAATATCAACCTGACACCTGAACAGGAAAAGATTGTCAAAGAAGAGCTGAAGTGCGGCCACTTCCACAGCGTCGAGGAAGTGATTGGCGAAGCGCTGCAAGTTCTCAGCGAAAAAGAGCGATCTAGGAGCACTGAAACTGCAAACGGTACGCAGCGCGAAGCTGTGCGTGAAATGCTCGCTTTTGTCGAGAGGAATCGAGTCCGCCTGGAGGGTGTCACGGTCAAGGAGCTGATTCACGAGGGCCACCGTCTGTGAGTGATTTCGTACTGGACGCGTCTCTAGCGCTCCAGTGGTTTCTCGAAGACGAAGCGGATCGAAAATACAGCCTAGCCGTCCTTGCAAGCCTCTCCGAAAAACGAGCCTTGGTCCCGTTCCTGTGGTTCTATGAGGTTGGCAACGGCCTCCTCATGGCCTGCCGACGCAAGCGAATCTCCTTCGATCAGGTTGACGGTTTCTTGACGCGATTGAAGGCACTTCCGATTGAGGTCGCGCAGCAGGCACCTTCCGAGATTCTCGAATTGCCCGCGCTAGCACAAGCCCACGGCCTCACGAATTACGACGCGGCATATCTCGCGCTCGCACTGCGGTTCAAGTTACCCTTGGCAACGTCGGACTCTGATCAGCGTAGAGCTGTCGCTTCAACAGGTGTGAGGATGTTTGGGTCGTGACCATCTCTAGATTGTCGGAGGCCTCGTTCACTTTTCAAGATAGTCTGGAACTTGCATCGTCAAGGCCTGGTTGTGCTTCTCATTCAACCCCATCCGCGAGGACCTAGCGGGCTTCCGTGCTACTGTTTTTGCTACTACTCCCGGTCGATTTGGCCCCTTCCGGAACCCGCTTGAACACTGGGGATTCGTTCAAATCGAAAACCGATGTTGATAACAAGAGACATACCAACGCTCACCGCCCCCTCACCTCCCACTCACCA
>QHYM01000158.1 GCA_003223295.1 Acidobacteriota bacterium
CGTGGAATTTCCGGGAACAAGAGCGGGTTGCTGCCAGTTTGCCTCGGGCAGCGGGAGCACGCTCCTGCGGATGGCAGTAGCTTTTCGTCTTGCCGGTCAAACGGTGCATTCGTGAGGTCAAGATGGATTTCCCGCGCAATCCATCCGCGAAGCTCCCGCACCGTGACGGCCTCGGCGCGCTTGTCTTTGAGGACGGCTGAGGCGTTCCGATGGTGCGGGAAGCATTCCTGCAAGGCGCGGCGCTGGTCGCCGGGGTGCTTTCGTGCTTTGCGAGTTTTGAGGCGCGGAAGCGTCGTGCTCCGGCCACAAGCTCGTACCTGCTTGTCGCGCCTTGCCAACATCTCAAAGCGCGCATTCGTCGCTGCTTGCTATAGGGAACGCGGTTCATCGGAAATACACGTTTTCCCCAATCGTGGGGAAAGACAATTCAGATTAATGCCCAATTGAATGTGAAGACGCGAGGCAGCTATCTTTCGGAAAAGAAAGGCAATGTCCTGTCCGCTTTCCTCAAGGAACACGGTTTCGCAAGGTCGTTGGTGACTGATGTGTTTGCTCAAGGAAGCAATTAAAGATTTTCTCGCCGCGCTAACGTCTTCAGTTGGAAACTCTCGAACTGTTGGACAATGAGGGATTCCGGGGGGATACACTCCCGCCCAGCCAGTCTTAAAGATAACTCGTTCTGAGAGGCCCTGATGCATGCCAATTGAATCTCAACAGACCGGGACCAGTTCTCAACTCCAATATCAAGCTGCGGGGCACAGAGTGGACTTTCATGTGCATTGTGACGCCGGAGACGGGGGATCCCTACGCACGACGACGGATTCCCTTTCCTTCAGCGCCGGACAGCAAATTCGGCGGGGACAAGATGTCGAAACCTGGAATTCCGTCGCGATCTACGCGAAGCAAGAAGTCGACGGCAGTCTCTCTCTTCGGATCATCATTTTCCATCCGGACTGGGACGAACCACTACAGATTGCCTGCCTTCGATCTCGTCCGCAAGACGCATCCGGGCAGGCTGCAAGTATTGAATGCGATCTGGAGCATAAGCATCTCTAGATCGACCTCGCTACCATCGACGCTTTCTTAACTGACCAGAAAGCGATGATTAGGTTTCTAAGGGACGTTCTTGGACCCATCTGACCCACCGAGGAACAAAGGGTGGACTCAAATGGAGGGGGAGGGTTAAGACGCTCAAGAAACTCATTCACATCCCGATACGGCGCCGCCAAACTTCACGACAAACATAAGGCAGCCCTCATAGAAATCGCTCAGATTAGAGGTGCCACGATGATCTACGAACGACCCGATATTCAACTCCTCTGCGCTCTACACGCTCCTGGGGATCAAGGTATGTCAAAACCGTCGGACGAACCTGTCGGAATGAACTTGCGAGCAAAAGAGAGCAAACAACACACTCATAGTAGCGTCAGAGGGGGCGCTAATCGCAAACAGGCTGCGCTACCCAAGTCAGCAAGCCAAAGACACTGGGTGTTCAGGGACTCCAGGGGAAAAGCCATCAAAGGCTTAGTCAAAGAAGGCGTCTCGCAAGTGCTGCAGAACAATTGCACGCTACAAACACAGCCGAAGAAACAGAGAAAAGAGCTCTCGGGATTCCCTAGAAGCAGATCTCACCGAATCTATCTGCGCTCAACGCCGCCGAGGCCGACTCACGGCACTTCTAACACACCCAAGGTGGGAAAAGGGAACGGAGTCGATATAACGAGATGGTTGGTCGCTCCTGGCGTGCGCTCCATCTATGCAGAGGATGGCGCTTTGCTCCTGGATATCAAAAACGGCTGCTGTTACAGCCTGAATGGAGTTGCTGCACGCGTGTTGGTAATGATCGAGGGAAGCCGGGCGGGAATCAGCTTCGACGGGATTGTAGACGTACTCGAAACTCATTTCGACGTTACACGAGATGCTCTGGAGCGGGCTGCTAGAGATTGTCTGGCAGACCTGCAACTGGCGGATTTGGTCGGAGAGAAGGTCGCCGGAGGCGAAGAGCCTTATATGCACCCTAGGCTCCCTTCGTCGGCGACATGGCGCCTCCGTGAATCTAGACAAGATGAGGACCGCGCCATTATCGGTAAGCAACCTTTTGTTCTGGGATTGGAAACTCTAGAGTCGTTAGTCGATCGATTATTCCCGCAAGGAGTCGAGAGTAACATCGAGCGGAGGGCTAAGAAGCTCAAGAACTTCATTGACAATGCACTGGGCGAGGTCAATGAAAGCCTAGGACATGTTTGCAGTCAGCTTCAACTTTCTCTTTCTGACCGCCAAGCGCGACGACTGTTTAAGGAGGCCGCAGGGATATCGATGAAAGACTACGCAAGAAAGAGACGACTCGTCTTCGCAGCAAAACAGTTGCAAAACCCTGATGAGCCAATAAAGGCGATCGCAACCAACGCGGGGTATCACACTTATGACGGCTTCAGGAAAGCCTTCTATGACATGTTTCGGTTGGCGCCAGCGGAATTCCGGAGGTTCTGGCAGCGACGCCACGTCAACGCATGAACCATCCTGAAAGCCCGATGAGACGCTGTCCAGCGAAGAATATGGAACAGACTTGCTGGGCAGCCGGCCGCTTGGTTCTGCCGCGAGGTTGGTTGAGAGGTGCCAGGAGTTCCCTTGACAACGAATCTCAACATGCATTTCCGCTGGTTTGCTCGCCAACTGCGACCTCTCCTCAGCGCGCATGCGCTTAGCATGATCTTGATCGTGCTAAGCAGCTTGATGTACTTGGTTGATCCTCTGCTCATCAAGTGGTTGATCGACCGAGTTCTTCCCAAAAAAGATTTCCACCTGCTGCTGCTTGTTGCAGCGGGCTTCTTCGGTATCTATGTTTGCCGGCTCGGCCTTTCCGCGCTCGCGGGACTTGTCAGCTTCCGCACCGTGCAGGATCTCGTCTTCCGTATCCGGCTCAGCATCCTGGAAAAGATGAACCGTCTCTCCGCGGACTACCACGAGACGACGCCTATCGGCGAAAAGCTATATCGGATGGAACAAGATGCCGATCAGGTGGCCGAACTTGGATCGAGCCTGGTGCCCTATGCCCTCCAAACGGCTTTCAACGCGATCTTTGTTGTGGGCACCATGTTACTATTGGATTTCAAGCTTACCTGCATGGTCCTTCCGCTCGTGCCGCTCTTTTATGTATTCCGGAACTACTTCGACAGCCGGTTGAGGGAAGCTTCAGATTCAGCGCAGCGGCAATCCAGCAAGGAAAGCAGTTTTCTCCAGGAACATCTCGCCTCGGTCATACAAATCCAGCTTTTGCACCAGGAAAAGAATCAAACACAGATGTTTCTAGAGCGGGCCGCGGCCAGAGTAAAAGCACTGAATCACCGTAACCTGGTCGAGATTTTGTTCCGCACGTCGTACATGACGATTATCACTTTGGGTACCATCGCAATCCTCGGCTATGGGAGCTACCAGGTGTTTGTAGGGGCACTGACGGTCGGAGGACTCGTCGCGTCCTATAGCTACATAGCGAGGTTATTTGATCCCCTCAACGCCGCGGTGGAGATCTACTCGCGGCTGAATCGAATGAGTGCAAGCATTCGAAGGATCCTGGAAGTCATTGACATGGCTCCCAGCGTTTCCGATGGACAAGGAGTGATCGAACTACGCGGCCCGATCAAAGGACTCGTCGAGATGAAGGACGTCTCCTTCTCTTACTGTATGGAGAACCCTATCCTTCAGAAGCTGAACATCAGACTGGAAGCAGGCGAGAAGGTCGCGCTCGTGGGGATCAGTGGCAGTGGCAAAAGCACGATCGCAAAGCTTATTGCCAGGTTGTATGACGCGGGACATGGAGCCGTGTGCATCGATGGAATCGACGTGCGAACTGTGCGGCTCGAATGCCTTCGAACAAGAGTCTGTTATGTCATGCAGGAGGGCATCCTTTTCGACCGCACACTCAAAGAGAATCTATTGCTGGGAAGGCCCACTGCGACGATCAAGGAACTGCACCTTGCAATCGAAATTGCAGACCTCGAGGAATTACTACGGCGACTGCCCAAGGGCTGGGACACACCGCTGGGGCCAAGAGGAAATGCGTTATCGGGAGGTGAGCGGCAACGTGTGGCCTTGGCTCGCGCGGTGCTGCAACGCCCTTCGTTGCTTTTGCTTGATGAATCGACGTCGGCCCTGGATGTTCCTTCAGAACGACGGATTTTTGCGAGCTTGGCACATTATTTCTCGGAGGAAACGATCCTGTTCATCTCCCACCGAATCTCTGCGCTCAAATGGGTAGACCGCATTGTTGTGCTGAATCAGGGCGTGGTCGAGGATCAGGGCACACACGAGCAGCTGATCAGCCGAAGCGCTTTGTACATTGGCTTGCATAGCGTAGCCCCGCCGGCACCTCACTCTCAGCGAGTCAACATTACCGCACTGTAGTTAATCAGCGTAATAAGGTGCCATAAGGATTACGAGATAGAGAAAAAAAGACATGACCACGCAGGACTCCAAATGTCCGCGCAGGACGCCCGTTTTTTGTTGACGTAGCCATCAACGCGCTGCACCATCGCGGCGTTGTCGCGCATTTTGCTAAGCGATTAACCTCAGCCCAGTTGGAAAAAAAAAGGAAAACAATCGTTGCTGTAGTTGAAGCAAGCGAAGCGGCGAGTGTCTTCGTGTAACCTCGCGAAATCACAAAAGCAAGGCAAGTGTTGCAAGTATGGGATCGAAGATGAAAATTTCAGAGCATGTTCGAACGACAATCACTCAAGACGGGGCAGTCCTCATGAACATTAAGGGGGGCTCTATGCTCACTCTCAATCCGAGCGGATCCATTATTTGGCAGCAGCTTAGTGACGGCCGTTCCCCGGAACAGATCACCTCTCATCTCGCCTCTGAATTTGGCATTTCTCGAGAACAGGCGTCTGCCGACGTGAATGAGTTCTTAGAACAGCTCGAAGCGCAGCATCTGATTGAATCCGCGGAATCGCCAGGCTCCCGAAAGCATCTCGGCCGCAAACCAACGGGTCTTTTCTGCAATTTGTTCGGGAGGCGGAATTCTCACGCCGCGCAGGAGCGCGGCTCAAAGTAAGAGGTGTGGGGGAGAGTCAGAATCGGCGACAAATGATGGTTCAAGGGCAGGCGATGCAAGTCTCGACAGCAACACAAGCGCAAGCGGCGGAAGTCAGCCAGAAGGACACGTACCGGCTGATCATTTTCGATCCAGCAGGAACGGGAGTATTGCTCGAATCGCAAGGAAGCGAATATCGCCTGCCGATGATCGAGATTCCAAGATTTACAAGACCGGCAAACGAAGTCACCGAGTTTGTTCGGAACTCCTGGAACCTATCTTCCCTCTTCTTGTTCTCCGGGGTTCTTGAGGAAGCCACCAATACCGGCTATTTCGCGGTCCTCGAATCCAAGGATGGATTCAGCCTGCGTGCCCCCGGAAGGGATTGGTTCACCGTCCATCATGCCCTTTCGAACCTGCTCGTTTCGGGGCAAGAGCGGCGCGCTGTGGAATCAAGTTATCGAAAAGCTGTCACTGCAATTCGTGCAAATCCGCGAGAGCCCTTTTGCAGGGTCGGCTGGGTGCGCGAGCTCGAAGACTGGATGCGGCGCGTGTTGGGTGCTCGGGGTATCGAGCTGAAGGGCTTTGAGCAATTGAATGGGTGCGAAACCTTTTCTCTGATTCGCTTTACTACCACGCAACAACCAGTTTGGTTCAAGGCCGTCGGCGAGCCGAACCTGCACGAATATGCCATTTCCCTAGCCTTGGCTCGATTGTTGCCCAACTATGTCCCCAGCGTCCTCGCAACTAAGCCCGAATGGCATGGCTGGCTCATGGCCGACGCCGGAGGAACAACTCTCAATGAGGTCCAAAATCCTTCTGCCTGGCAAACCGCCATCACCACTTTGGCTGACCTGCAAATAGATTCCATCGGCAAAAGAGACGAGCTCTTAGAAGCAGGTTGCCGGGATTTGCGCTTGGCGACACTTCTGGAATTGGTTGACCCGTTCCTCGACACGATGGCCGAGTTGATGCAACAGCAAACGAAGGTGTCTCCGCCAGTTCTCTCTCGTCGGGAACTCTCTTGCCTCAACGCGGCCATCAAGGATGCCTTGAACTGCCTGGAGGCCTTGCCAATCTCTGACACTCTGGGGCACAGCGACTTCAATCCCGGAAATATCATTGTTGGACCTGAGCGTTGCACCTTTATCGATTGGGCCGAAGCCCATGTCGGACACCCATTTCTTACCGTCGAATATTTCCTCTCGCACCTGCGAAAGGACTATCCGACCCTCGCCCCATTCGAAGACGAATTCAGATTGCGCTACGCGCGACGGTGGCAAGGCACATCATCGGCCGAACATGTCTCTGAGGCGTTCTTGTTCTCACCCTTGGTGGCCGTTTTTGCTTATGGGGTCGCGGGGAACACGTGGCGAGACCCGGAACGCCTGAAGATTCCTCAAGTGCCCAGCTATCTGCGAAGCCTCACGCGCAGGATGAAACAAGAAGCAGAAATGCTGCAGCGACGGAGGGTGGAATGCCCGAACTGATGACACCCCCGCCTCACTCAGCCGTGGAGCCGGTGACGGAGATCTTCCACGGTGTCTCCGTCACCGACCCGTATCGCTGGCTCGAAGACCAGGATTCGCCGCGCACGCGGGCCTGGATCAAGGAGCAAACGCTCTACGCTCGCGCCTATCTGGATAGCATCCCGGGGCGCGAGCGCATCCGCGAGCGCATCCGAGAATTCCTCGCCGTCGAAACCTATGACTCCCTGCAAATAGCCGGCAGCCGCTACTTCTTCCGGAAGCGCCTGCCCGACCAAGAGCAGCCTTGCATTTACATGCGTGAAGGTGCCGACGGCGAGGATCAACTTCTGATCGACTCTTCCGAAAGGGGGACCGGCAACTTCACGGCAGTCAAGCCTCTGCGAGTTTCACCTGACGGTCGATTGCTCCTGTATGAGGTGAAAGCAGGGGGAGAGAGAACGGGGACATTTGAGTTGCTCGAAATCGAGACTCGAGAGCACCTCCCCGATCTCCTCCCCCGCGGGTATTTGCGTGGATTTGCCTTCGCGCCGGATGGAAAGAGTTTCTACTACGTCCACGAGGCACTCGATGCAAAGCGGCCCTTCCATCGCGCCGCTTACCAGCACGTCCTGGGAACGCCGCCGTCCGAAGACCGAGAGATTTTTTTCGCGGGCGAAGACGAGAAGATTCGACTAGCGCTGCTTTCCGACAAGCAGCGGCTGGGCTTCTTGGTTTATCGGTTCCTCGACAAGACAGTCACGGACATCTACCTACAGCCATTCGAGGGGAGTGTCTCACCAGAACCGATATTCAGCCGCATCGAGTACATGCTTGGACTGCGGTTGATGGACGACAGGATTCTCGCGATCACAGATCGAGATGCGCTGAATCGCCGCATCGTCGAAATCCGCCTTCGCGAGAACGGAGAGCACGAGTGGATCGACATCATCCGGGAAAGCGACACACCCATCAGCAATTGGCTCGTCGTTGGAGACTCCATCTTCGTCTCCTATATGAAAGATATGCAGCATCGCGTCTGCATCTTCGACTTTTCAGGCAAGAAAACTGGAGAGATGCCCATTCAAAGCGACGAAACGCTTCGCATTATCGGTGGTTCGCCGGACGGCGATGAATTGCTTCTTGAAACGGAATCCTTCACAGAACCAATCGGCATTTTTCGCTATTCCGCAAGGAGCAATGAGCGCACGCTTTGGGCTAAAAGAAGCATCCCGTTTGATTCCGCCAACTTCAGCCATTCCCAGATCTGGTTCATGTCCAAGGACGGCACAAGAGTTCCCATGTATCTCGTGGGCCGCCGGGATGTCCTGAAGAGAAGCGGCAACCCGACCATTATGACTTCATACGGCGGCTACGGAGTCTCCGTGACGCCGCAATTCAGCATTTTCGTAGCCTTCTTGATGGAACGAGGGTGCCTTTTTGCATTGCCTAACATTCGGGGCGGTTCGGAATTCGGCGTCGAGTGGCACAGAGCCGCCAAACGACGTAACCGCCAGACAGCCTACGACGATTTTCTGTGCGCGGCGGAATGGCTGGTCAAAACAGGACGAACCGCGCCGGGAAAGCTTGCCATCTTCGGCGGCTCAAACTCTGGTCTCCTCGTAGGAGCGGCATTAACGCAGCGACCGGACCTGTTCGGCGCAGTCGTCTGCATGGTTCCCATGCTGGACATGCTTCGCTATCACCTCTTCGACAATGCGCATGTCTGGAAAGATGAGTTTGGCACCGTAGACGACCGGGAGGACTTCGCCGTTCTCGCGAAATACTCTCCCTATCATCAGGTTCGGGAGGGTGTTGCCTACCCTGCCACCATGATCGTCTCCGGCGACGCCGACCGGAATTGCAACCCGCTGCACGCGCGCAAAATGACCGCCCGGCTGCAGGCGGCCAATATCTCTGAACATCCGATCTTTCTTGATTACAGCAAGTTTCGTGGGCATTCACCCGTTCTCCCGCTCGGCGAGCGGGTTGAAGCGCTGACGGATCGCATGGCGTTTCTCTGCGACCAGTTGCAGTTGGCGGTGTAAAGGCGGAGGTCTTCGTTATGTCGTTTCTTGTCTTGAAAGCGTATTTGAAGCTGATTCATTTCGATCTCTACCTGGCGCGTGGCAACTTCGCAGCTCTCTACGACAAGGTCCGCAAATATCCCGTGGGAAAGCGGGCGCCCGCGCCAGATGCTGTCGAGCGCATCTGCTCGGCGATTGACATGGCCTGCATCTGGTATTGGAAGGAAGCCTTGTGCCTGCAGCGGTCTGCAGCAACGGCTTGCCTACTTAAGAAGTACGGTGTCCCGGCGCAAATGGTCATAGGCGCTCAGCAAATGCCGTTCAAAGCCCACGCCTGGGTCGAAGTCGATGGCCGCGTGGTCAACGACAAGCCGTACACCCCGGAAATGTACGCCGTACTCGATCGTTGCTGAAAGAGTTTGCTTAGAGAGGGCTAAATATGAGCATGCAGTTTGGTAGATGGAATTTCGATGGCAAACCAGTGGAGCAGGACTATCTCGAAAAGGTCAAGCCACTTCTTGCTCCGTACGGTCCAGACGATGCTGGCTCCTACTCGAAGGCGAATGTCAGCATCCTCTACCACGCATTCCACACCACCAAAGAATCCCGCCGCGAAGCGCAGCCTTACGCGACAACATCCGGCGCGATCCTTACCTGGGATGGCCGGTTAGACAACCGCGCGGATTTGATCCGACAGCTGCCCAACGTTGTGACAATTGGCTCGACCGACGTCGAGATCGTTGCTGTGGCCTATGAATACTGGGGGAGTGACTGCTTCGCCATGCTGATTGGCGACTGGGCCCTTTCGATCTGGGATCCGCATACGCGCTCGCTGATTCTCGCAAAAGATCCCATCGGCACGCGCCATCTCTACTACACCTTCGACCACAAGCAGTTCACCTGGAGCACTATCCTTGATCCTCTTGTTCTGTTCGCGGGAAAAACCTTTGAACTCTGCGAAGAGTACATCGCCGGCTGGCTCTCGTTCTTCCCGGCGGCTCATTTGACGCCTTATGTCGGTATCCAGTCCGTCCCACCGTCTTGTTCTGTCCTCATTCGGCCCGGAAAGCACACCATCAGCAAATATTGGGATTTCGATCCTGACAAGCGAATCCGTTATCGCACCGACGGGGAATACGAAGAGCA
>QHYM01000443.1 GCA_003223295.1 Acidobacteriota bacterium
TTGCACTGGAGGGCTGAGGAATATACCGTCTACGACGCAGCGATTCGCGAGGCCTTCAGCGGAGACGGCGTCTCGTATTATGTAATCTTAGACAGGACAAAGCCCGCAGGCCGTTTCGGCGTTTCCAACTTCCATTCCGAGAAACTGGACCTGTCCCTTACGACGAGGGTCAGCTACGCAGCAAAGAATGTGTTTCGTTTTCGCATCGCGCCGAAGTTCAGTCTCCCTTACCCGTTCAGGATGGTCGGCCAGGACGAACTAGACAGGATTTTCCGTCCTGGCAAAAGCGATTCTACAAACGTCTCTGAACTCGAAGAGCTGCTGCGGAAAAGTTGGGGTGTTATTACCCTTTCGCGCGTCGGTTTTGACGTAGGCGGAAAGCATGCGGTGATTTACGCCCAGCTAACCTACTGCGGCCTCTGTGGGGAAGGAACCTACCTATATCTTTCAAAGGAAGCGGGCGCGTGGCACATTGTTCGTCGCGCCGGAACTTGGATTTCGTAGGCCGGTTTGAGCCGCTATCCCGCTACCCGTCATATCTTTTTTTCCGACATAATGTGTAGCACGTAGGCAGCAGTGGATGTCTCTATGGCTCGCTATAAAGTTCTCAAAAGCGTCGCTCACAACATCGGCCATTCATTCACCAGCCTGATGAACTATGCAGATGACGACTACGTGATGGGCCACATTCAGCGATTCGCACGGAGCACCGGACGCGACACACTGACTCTCGACTTCGCACGACGAGAAGCCGGACCACCTGAGCTACTAGCGCCGCCGATTTCGGAAGTTCCAGCTCGCTACACAGAATGGTTCTGGGACCTTGTTCAAAGGCATGGTTCCGACAGATCGCTGGTGCAAAGCGCGACCTTGACCCTGCGCTACGACATTGCGACAAAGCGGTCTCAAGAAGACATTTTTCGACCGGGGGACATCAACAACCCGTTGCGGCCGGGGATCGGGGGCAGCATCGTACAGCCGAAGGCACATTGAAATGTGTCGTAAAACATTCATGTCAGAAAACGCTAGAGGAAAATCAGGGAGAAAAAATATCTGCTTCCTCAAATCCAGTCGGTCGCGCCGGAAGGGTTGGCCGTCATACAGAATCTGACCTTGCTCGGGTATAACGATCCCGGCAAGACAGCGCAGGAGAGTAGTTTTGCCTGCTCCATTTGGGCCGAGGATGGCAACAATCTTCCCCTTGGCGATGTCGAGGGTAACGTGATCGAGGACATCGATTCTTCCGTACCGTTTGCAGAGTGATTCGATTCGTATGTGCATCTGGGTTGTGAATTCTATCCTGCAACTTGTAGCTCATCAATTAGAGTGGCAAAGACTTGGTTCCGCATCGAGCCGAACTGAGCCACGTGCTCCATGCACTGCACCGTGAGGACAGTCGGAAAGATGTGCTTAGTTCTTATGCCCGGCCGGACTCGCGCAGTGAGTCTTCGTGAGGAATACGGCTTCAAGCTACCGCTCATGACTGGTACAAAACAAGACTGCTTAGGGGCTGTAAGGCCAACTCAACGCGCGGCAGGAGAAGGCCCTCTTGCGCATGTTCCGCGAAGGCCCGGAAGGTTTCAAAGGGGGGCTTTCGGCTGCGAAATACAGCACTATCACTGGAGCTTCGCCAGCGACCACGCGCGACCTCGCAGATTTAGTTGCTAAAGGCGCTCTGGTCGCGCTCTGGTCCGCGTAGGCGAACGCCGCTACGCGCGCTATCATATCAGCGTTCCTCTACAGCTCGTCCCGTGACCCTAAACATAAGGGCGAACTCGAATAAGAGCAGTGCCTTTACGGCGCGGAACTCTGAGTTATTCCGGTTTCAACGTGGGGAGGGCCGGCTTGTTCATCGAATCGAATTCGGCGTCCGCCCCTCCAAGGAGCTTCAGGTTAAGCGCGCCTCCACTGAAGACCATTTCTTCCATGGCACTATCGAGAGCAACCTGCTGGAGCTTTCCGTTAGCCGCCACTTCGAACTGAAATTGAGCAGCACGGCGCATCAACTCCTTGATGAATGCTGGACTCGCGCCTTTCGTTTTGCGGACAATCAACTCCACGAGTTCCTCAGGAAGCTCCAAACCGCGAGAATACAATTTAACGAGTTTGGAACGACCTTGTTCATCGGGGAGCGGAAACTCGATTGCTTGATCAATTCGCCCAGGTCGAGATGCAAGGGCTGGCTCAAGCTGATCGGGACGGTTTGTCGTGAGAATAAAAATCACATCGGCATCTTCGCGGAGGCCGTCCATCTCATTGAGTAATTTGTTGAGCAAAACCTCCTCGCATGGGCTACCCATCTGTTCCCGTACACGGGCGATTAAGTCCACGTCCTCGACGACTAACAGCGAGGGTTGCAGGAAACGAGCCAGTTGGAAATAGTGATCGAGTAATCCGACCTGCTCGGCCGTCACAAGCAGAGTCGTGTGCTCCGGTAGCTCGGAGGCGAGATAATGGATTGTGTGCGTCTTGCCTGTACCAGGTGGCCCATAAAAGAGAAGCCCCTTCTTGGCTGACAAGCCAAGTTTCTTGACGTGTTCACGGGCGCGGATAAAGCCACTGACATTCCGATCAAGCAAATTCAGAGTTCTTTCAGGGAGTATGACCTCCTCGCGGCGAACCTTATGTAGCCGGTGTACTCGAACTTCTCCCCCTCGCCCAGAGTATCGATCCTGTCGTTCGAGAGAAATGACCTTACCTCGATATGTCCCTCCAGCATTCACGCGAGATTCGAGTTCGCGAAAGAAAGTCTGAGAAAAATTGAACCCGTCTTCGCCGTTCGGGACCGCTAATTCAAGATGGACTCCGCCAACTATGGCCCCAAAGTGGACCGCCGTGCTAAGCAATAACACGAACGGAAGGCTTCCATCTTTTGACAACCAAAGCCCGTTTTTCAGGCAACGCACTGGTGCGGGATCGCCGATATCCACATCGTCATGTTGCAGGGGACCGAGTTCCACGGGAAACGGCCCGCGAGTGAACAAGTGGGCCAGAGTTGGCGTCTCATGGCCTAACGGGGAATGTATTCCGAGTAGCGTCGGTTTCTCGCGTACTGAAAAGAATTCTCCAATCGCGACCTGGAGGTCTACTCTAGAAGCAAGAGGAAACGTCCTAGCAACCGTCGTGATGTTTTCCAATCGTCGCCCGCCGAAGTGCTCCTTCAGCTTCTTTTGAACCGGCGATTTGCCTGTCATCATTCGAAATGCGTAGCCAATCATGAGCACACCTTAAGTAGGGTAGCCGTCGCAGAACTGCTGCTCCTCTGCTTGGATGCGACACGAGCCTAACGAGTGTAAATTATCGCAGGAAACCCAACTGCCCGTTAAAATTTTTCTAGTGCAAAATATTTCTGAGTTTACGCGACCATTTTTGCCGAGTTGTTGTGCATTAGTAGATATGAGGGGGCCGAGCCCCGCTCAGGAAGGTCTACGGGCCGACAGCGCGTCCTGACGAAAGATTCTTTGGGGGCATGCGATCGATTTTGCCGACTCGATGGGCATTAGTAGAGATAAGAAGGCCAGTTGGAGCCTGCTGAGGAAGGGACCACCGCCGGCAGTGGCAACCTGGCGAATAGTTTTTTACGGCCAAGGTGCTCGATTTTGCCAAGTCGATGGGCATTAGGAGATTGAGGGCTCAGATTGTAAACCGACCGGAACGGGCCTCGGCCCGTAGCTGGCGACCGGCCCCAAAAATATTTTGGGGGAGGCGCAAACTTTTGCCGAGTCGATGCCCATTAGTGGATATAGGGGCCGTATGGCCGTGCCAAGGGTGAAAAAGGGGTAGACTGACCCGCGAATAGACTTTTTTAGTGACGGGGCGACCATTTTAAGCCGGTTTGCGCCCATTAGTAGATATAGGGGGTAGTCTAGCTATTGACCGACGACTGGTCCAAAGCCGGACCGGATGGGCAGTTAAACGGCGAATCTTTTGTGCGTCAGGGGAACTATTTTCACCGACTCGTGTTCATATTGGCACAAGCTGGGGCCGAAGCAAGAGGGGCGCGGTGAATTTTCCCGACTTGATGTGCATTAGTGACTATAGAGGGCCAGGACGCCGTAGCCTCACCCAGAACTGAAGGCCCTGACCGCCTCGCCCATGCTTTCCTAGAACGCCTCACCGACCCACACCCAACAGAGCAACCCACCCTCCTGTCCAGTCCACCCAAACCCACGGCTTAGACACCCATGCCAAATTTGAACTTGGGGGTGTTTTGGAATGGAGCGATTTAACAGTCGGTTGGTTTACGTGCATGAAGGCTTACGCGAGTTTCTGAGGACCCTTGCCGCACTCGGTGGGTATTGTACGGTCCAGCAAGCGAAGTCACTGGGAATCGCAGGATGGGATAAAGGCGTACGGGGACGACTGAGGATGCTGGAGCGACTGCGATTTCTCCGGCGGGTAACCAAATACCCCGTGGTGTACCAGGTCACGAAGGCTACCACTCGGCTATTGGGGCAGGATTCCAGCATTCGCCGGAGGCACACACTGGAGACCGTTCAGGGGCGGCTGTTGGGAGTGCATTTTTATCTGGAAGCCAACGACTGGCCGGCCACCTTTGCACTCGATCACGAAGAGAAGATCACGGTCTTTAGGGGCGTAGGCTGCCCGCTGAATGTGTTGCCACACCGTGGTGGCAAACCTTACTTGCGGGAGCACTTCGTTTTCTGGCTTCCCGACTTCCGCATTGGCATCGCGATGATCGATCAACCAGGA
>QHYM01000444.1 GCA_003223295.1 Acidobacteriota bacterium
AATCCAATGCGCTCGAAAACGGCGGAAGATATGGAACCCGCACTTTTCCTTACCCAGCTTCTCCAAAATCGGATGCAAGCTGTCGCGCAGCACATTACGCTGTGGAAGTGGCTTGCCACTCGAAGTCTGGAAAAGGAAAGTTGATTTTCTGAAGTCCTGGCTGGCGATATAGCACTTCAGGGCGTTCGCCAGCGCAGGCGCTACGTCGATGTCACGAACTGCATTAGCCGTCTTTGGGTCTTGTTCGACTCCGGTACGAGGATGTACGGATTTCCCGACGTGAATTACGCGACAGTCAGCAGAAATTGTCGAATGGTTCTCCGAATACGGCTGGACCAGAATGGCGGAAGCCTCACCCGCGCGAAGCGAGCACCCTGCCATGAGCGCAAACATGAGACTCGCCTTCGGTTTCGCTTGAGAGAGGATTGCCGTCACTTCTTTATCCGTGACTTTCGGACGCCTCTGTTTTGCTTTGTCCACGATGGGTAGCCGCATGAAGTCGTGATTCCACTGACGCGGGAACAACTGCTCTCCCTCATCATCGACTGTGGAAGCGACCACGGCCTTCATAATGCGGATGTACTCCACGATGGTTTTGCTTGAGCGATTGGCTGCACGCATGACTTCGATCAACTTCTTACCTTGTGCGTTGCCGATGTCGGCAAGCTGCAAATCGCCAAGATGGGGATTCAACCACGTGTCGATTGCGCCTTTCCAAAACTCGAAGGTCTTCGGTGCTACGGGGCCTCCGCGCCGGTTAGGGTCAATCGCGGCGGTCAGGAACTTGTCCGCTTGTTGACGGAATGTCAGAAGCGTGATGGATTGCTCCTGTGTCCGCCTGTCGTTTACGAGATGGAGTTGCATGTACTCCTGTGCCGCCTGCTGTGCCAAAGTTAGCGTCCGGAACTTTCCAAGGGTTACGCATTTCAGTCTTCGATCTTCCTGGCCCGGCTCGTCCTCCAAGTATCTGAGATAGGCAGACGCTTCCGGGTCCCACTTCTTTCCACGACACCATCCTTTCTGAAAGACTTGTCCATTCTGTCCACGGCGACGATCCACGTTCTTGCCTCTCCGCCGTCGCCCAGGCGTCTTCGAAACGATAGCATCACTGGGCTTTTGTGTCTTTGGCATTTCTGGGACATGGAGGCCACTTCCGTTTGCGCTGTTCGAATCATTCGATCTCTCAAGTCCGTTCGACATTCTCCACACTCCAAAGGGCAAAGGAATGGAATGGCTAAGGGGAATGGGTGAAGGGAATGGAGTCCGCCCTGCTTGCACTGCAAGGGAGGCCGGGACGCGGCGGCCAGCGGGCCGCCGCGTCCCGGCACGAACGTTTTCGCCTTTGCAGTTGCTCTGGTTCATTTTGTTTGTCGCAGGAACTCGCGGAATAAAGGGTGGTAGAGCCGGTAATGCCCTCGTCCCGTTCGGGCCAGCAGTCCTTTATCGGTGAGCCTGGTGAAGTAGATTCGCGCGAAGTCGGCCAACTTCTTGCGGCTGATTTCTTGTTCTTCGCATCGTGCTAACGCCCGAAGAAGTTGGACTTCGCGTTCCGGACCTGGGCGAGATCAGAAGAGAATTTTTCCTTTTCAAGGCGGTGGAAGATTTCGTGCCAGTGCTCTGTGGCATCGAGTTTGTCGTCTCCGTATGCGAGTTGTGCATACTGGCGGCAAATGAATGCCATGAAGTAGGGGTGGCCGCCGGTCTTGGAGTGGAGCCATTGAGCGAACTCGGCGCGGTTTGTGGCCTTCTCGAAAATCGCCTCTACGTATTCAATGGTTTCAGGGAGCGAGAATGGGCCGAGATAAACTTTGTCGTAAAAGCGTACAGCGGGCTCGGCTAGGCTCCTGATGTTGGAGAAATAACTGGCTGACGCGGAGAAGCAGATGCTGCAATTGATGTTTTCGATGGCGAACGACTGAAATTGATCGCGGAGTGCCAGCGCAACCGCATTTTGGCTCGGCGTGGCGAGGTTGTGAAGATCGTCCAGGAAAAAGACAATGCCATTCAGTTGAGCGGGCTGGATGAACCGCCGCCAGGCATCCTGAACCGCGTGTCTGAGAATCGCGGTTCCAGAAGTAAGAAATAATTTTGGTGTTTCCCTCTGTAATGCCACCGGGCCGACGTTTACGCTCTTTAGCTTCCAGTTCTTCGCCTCTCCACGGAGGCGGGCTTGAATAGATTGAGCGCGCGCAAGACACCCGCCGAAAGTATCCACTAAGAGTTCGGCGAAG
>QHYM01000121.1 GCA_003223295.1 Acidobacteriota bacterium
TGGCCGCAGATCCACGGCGCGTTCCACGCCAAATGATGCCGGAACCAGCAAAATCAAAATGGAAAACATCGCTGGCGTTTGCTTCGGACGCCAGTGATGGGCTTGGATCACGTAACCTAGCGAACCGCCGAGCGCCGCCAGTGCCAATGCAAATGGCGCGGCCATCAGCACGCAAATTACTCCTTCTAATGCAACCAGAATCAATGCGACTCCCACCAAACCTACCGGGAGAAGCGCAACGCCGATGCACTGCCACCAGTCGCGCGGCTCGTGATAGCTGTACAGCAGCACCGAGAACACTCCAAGGCAAAAAGGCAACGCTATGAAGAGTCCCCAGCCGTAGGCGCCGATCACCATTGTTCCCATGATCACGAACGCAAGCCCCAAGATCCCCGTGACCGCAATCGCAAGCGCCGCGCTGCCGAGCTGCGTATGCGGGATGAAGCGATCGAATCCATGCGGCCCGGGCCATGGTGCCCCTTCCGATTCGGGAGAGCTCTCACGCGGCGGCAGCAGGCAAAGAATAAGAAAAAACAGAACATTCACGAACGGAAAAAAGAAAAGCACCACAAGCCACACTGGCTGTCCAGCGTCCCGCAGGCGCTTTACCGTCGTCGCGACTCCAACCCAGACAAAGGGAATCGAAACGAGCAGCAACGTGGCGATAAACTTTGCTTCGAAGCTCGACAGGTGATCCAGCCGCGCCGCCTTACCCAGCGGCGCCCAGTAATTGAAACTGTTTTTGTAACCGAGGAACGAAGATGCAATCAGCCGGTCAAGATTGTGCTTGATCGCAACGCCGACAAGTCCCACGGCCGCATACGCCGCCCGGCCCACGCGCCCATCCCACCGCCACAAGCCTGCGAACTTCATTGCGGCCGAAGGCGGCGCCCTCGGGCCAGTCCCGGTGCGAGTAGTAGGCAAAATCAACGACGATGCGCAGGAGCCAATAGAAACCGATGAAAAATGTCAGCGCCAGCGCGGAGCGGTCACCTCGCAACATCTCTTCATGCAACGCGAGGGACATGGCGCCGAACGCCATGATGGTGTACACCGTGAATCCGCCGTGCACCCACGTCAGCTTGCGATTGAACGGCGTAAGTTTGGCCAGATCTTCTTTCCACCCTAGGCGAAAAGGCACCTGGAAGCTTGCAATCAGTAGACAGAAATGGCCGGCTCCCGCGAGCCAAAGGGCCAGACTGAGCCATTCCTCAAAGTTTCTTGGCATGTGCGCTATGTCCTTTCAACCCGCAATTGCGCGCAAAAACGGAACCATTACGCGCATCACAAGCCACGGATGAAACAGAGCAAAGACCGGGCCCGCCGCGATCAGCGCCGTCCACAGCCATCCTCGCGCGCCGCGTCCCAAGCCGAGCCGCTGGCCAGGCCCCGACCGCTCAACGATCACGCCCATTCCTTGCACGAGAAAATACGCCGTTGGGAGTCCGTACCCCGCTCCAGCCGGAACGGAAATGACCAAATCGTGCAAGAGCCCTGAAGCGAGAAATGCACCGAGCGTGCCGGCTCCAGGACCGAAACGCTTTTGCAACGGTTGGAACACCCACGTGTGCGACAGGGTGCGAAAACCCAGGTTCCAACGCTTGCCCCACAGTTCGCTGAGCGAGCGCGAGACCAGCGGCCTCTGCATGATGGGTTTGACGCCAAGCCCAACTCGTCGCCAGGCCAGCGCAAGAAGATGAAACGTTCCAAAGTGGAGAAAGAGCACGAGACCCAGCATGCCGGCCCAACCGCCTAAGACCGCATGCCCCAGGGAGACTCTGCGCGCGCCAACCCAGACCATCGCGATTCCCGCGAGTGTCTTCCCTATCCCCGCAAACCATTCGCTTATCAGAATGCTTTGCTTCTCCGAGGCAACATCGAAGAACTCCGGCGCATCCATTCCGGGCCACAGCAGAAGGTAGGCGGCGTCACGTTTCCAATTCCCCGCAACTCGCCCGGCCGCGCGGGCCTCCCACCACGTCTGCCATTTGCAGCCTGCAAAGATCGCTGCCGCAAGCAGCCACATGAAAACCCACGGGAGCAGCCGTGCACGCAACGCGATCATCAGTAACGGTAGGAGAATCAGGGGCGCCCAGCCAATCCAACTTCGCAAACGGCTTCGCCCAGACACAGTGGCGCTTCGGCGCGGCACCGCCTCAGTAAGAATTGCTTCTTTCACATTCGCTCCGATTTCGGCTGGGTTTGCCGACGCAACAAGGTCCAGCCCACGAGCGAGCACAAACCGAAACCAACCGAGTTGAGAACGCCGTGATAACGCGCCATCTGCTGGAGATTGACAAAGGCGTGGAGCGGATATTCGCCAATAGCCCAAATGCCCGCCAACGCCATTCCCAGAATCACGCACCCGCTACCGACGAGCAGCATTCGGCCACCGAGTCCGCTAGCATCAGCCAGTCCAATCCGAAATGTTCCCAGCGCGACACCACCTTCACCAATCACGATCAGCCCGACAGCGGCCAGCTTCAGTTTTGGCCCAACAAGAAAAGCCAGGCCTAACAAACCAGGACCAAGTACGGCGCAAGACAATGCAATCCGAAGCGCGAGGGGCAGGCGAATCGCACTTGCGTTTGAGGCTACTAATCCAGCTAGAATCGCGGCCATCAGCCCTGCGTAATGAAAATGGACTGCTGTCAGCAGCACGATCGGCTCGTGAAAACCGACGGGTTGCTTTCCGAGTCTCGATGCCAAAAGCCACAGCGCGCCAACAAGTGTGTATCCTTCACCGATGGCGAAGCAGAACTCGGGGAACGAGCGCAGGCGCGTTCTGATGAACCTTTCCAGCCCATCGAGAGCTAAAGACATAGCAACGATCACCCAAACGCACAGCAGCGCACCTGCCGCCCTTCCTTCACTCATGAAAAAACTCACAGTGATCAGTGCTGCGCCCAAAGGAAGAAAGTATCGGATGGCCAAGCTGTTCATTAGAGAAAGGCGACTGACTTGGGTTGCCGGCAACAGGCCCAACGCGAGAGGAACAATCACTAGCGGCGCGAGAAGAAACAGCAGGTCAAAAATACTGAGCCGGAAGCTCCCCAGAAAAACGCCTGCCGCAAGAATCAACCAGAGGAGACTCCCGGCGGCAGCCGTTCTCACTCCTGATGGAAAAAGGACTTGGTCTGGGCGCATTGCAAACTCACAGTCCCTGAGCAAACGAAGCTGCGCCGTAGGTTGCAGCTAGGAAAAGCGCACCCACTGTGAAGGCAATGTCGCCCAAGCGATTTTCACGGCGGAGGGCAACGTCGTAATAGAGGAGCTGAACGGGAGCGCGAAGCAGCCAGAAAACTGAAATCGCGGCCGCGAGGAAGCGTCCGAGGCCGCGGCCGCTGGCCAATTCGCCTGCGAAGCCGAACGTCAACACCGCGAAGAGCAGCACGACGCCCACGATGTAAACGGAATGAACGACGAAGATTTGCCGGATGATCGGCGAAACGCGCGCAAGATTATCGCGGTATTTCAGTTTTGCGGGAAGAAACAGATTTGCCGAGGCAATCGCCACTTGCACGAGACCGGCCAGCCACAGGAGCAGCACAAGAGCACGCATGGTAGTCTCCTTTGCCGCGCGGCGCTCACTTCGAACCTTGCCCCGCCGGGCATTGCGCCGCCGCGCATTTGCGATTCGCCGCCACCCAGCGGTATCCTTTGCGCAAAATGTCCATCATCCCGGGAATCTTCGAAACCCATACCAGCGGCGCCGCCCACCAAATTTCGC
Organism: Acidobacteriota bacterium; assembly: GCA_003223295.1. GTDB lineage: Bacteria > Acidobacteriota > Terriglobia > Acidiferrales > UBA7541 > Acidiferrum. The sequence goes on from QHYM01000121.1 coordinate 3,731, forward strand.
GCGCCAGCTCAATCGCTGCGTCCGCGCCGCCGCAACGGCTGCCATCGCTCAACAGGAATTGCATTTCTTTCATCAAGTCGTCGCGCGACAGACCGAGCAACTCCGCGACACGCGGATCCTGCAGCGGAGCCAGGGCCATCCCGCGGCGCTCCATAATCGGAGCCAGCCACCGCGCGATGCGTGTGCAAAACTTGCAGTCCGCGTCGAAGAACAGCCAGCCTCGCGCGTGCCGCCCCTTTCCGTCCGTGTATTCACTCACCAGCGAAATCATTTTTCTTCCTGCCTTCTTCAACCGGCCTTTTTGCCAAGCATGGTCACCACTTTGCCGCGCAACTTGAGGACGCCCTTCAGCGCGCCCGCCGGCATGCGAATCACTTCTTCAAACAACCCCGTCATCGCCGTCAGGAATTCCAGCATATCCGTCAGCCGCTCGCGCGTGTAGCCATCGCCTTGCGGATTCGCCTTGACCTCCTGCACGCATTCATCAAGCACGCGCAACGTGGGATCAATCTCCCGGCGCTTCCGCTCTTCCGAAACAATGCGGAAAATCTCCCAAACGTCTTTGATGGATTCGAAATGGTCGCGCCGGTCGCCCAGCACGTGCACCACGCGCACGATGCGCCAGCCCTGCAGCTCGCGCAGGCTGGTGCTGACGTTCGAACGGGCCACCGCAAGCGTTTCGGCAATCTCGTCCGCGGGCAGGGGGTGTGGGGAAAGAAACAGCAGCGCGTGGACCTGCGCCACGGTGCGGTTGATGCCCCAGCGGGTGCCCATCTCGCCCCAGTGGAGGATGAATTTCTGGGCCACCGGGGTGAGTGAATTTTGTGTTGTTTTTGTATGTACGCTCATTTCTGTTATTTCTCTCTATTCAGAAAGTACCAAACATACCGCCCGTTTGTCAAGTGTTTTTTGTGGGTTTTCTCGTCGGCTTTTGGGGGCTAAAGGAAGCTGCCAAGGGCCTGCTCCCCAGCTCTCGGTCGTGGTCAGGTAAGGGCCGCAGCGATATCTCTCGACACTTCGACCCTCTTAATCCCCAGGATTGTTCGGTTCGCTCGCTTTTGTGGACAGAAGATAGACGCCAGCTATTTCGCCGCTACTTGCACGACGATGCGCCGCAGTATTAGTAGTTGAGGCTGAAATTCAAAAGGTGCCAATGCACCAGGAGCCAGAACAATCCCACGCAGCCGACCGCAAGCAACGTGTTCCAGATCTTGTACCAGACCCATTGCTGCTCATCGGCCCACGACTTGATGGCGGCAATGATAGTGATTAAGGCGCCGACTCCGCCGAGGACTCCAATCAACTGCCAGAGATGCAGTTTCCTATCACCGCTGGAGCCCAGCCCTCCCGGCTTCTCCAAAGCATTCAATACCAGCATCAGCCCGCACAAATAGGCGATGTCGACAAAGCATGCGATCTTTACCCACCGCCGCCAGCTTCGGGCAGCTGGTCCCAGCGTGAGCGGCCTGTCGTAATGCTTTCGAAGAATCGCCGCCACCGGCCAGAGAAGAATGGTCAGGATGACTACACCCACGCCGAAGCCAATGACGATGTAATTGAACATTTGGTTGTCGAGCCCGCTGTCGACTTCCTGGAAGACCATGAAGGGATAGTCGATGTACGCCACGCGGTGACCGCTGGCATCCTTTATAAAAGCGACTTTTTCCGGCCCGTCGTCGGAGCGGAATAGCATCGGTCCCACTTCACGAAAATGGCGCGGCTGGCCGTTTTCTTTCTTGAGGAAGCCATCGAGGTAAATAGTGTTGTCTTTCGGATCCGCCACGAATTTCGCTTCTCCCAACACCGTTGTCACCGCCAGGATATTGGTGTCGAAGCGCCGGCTGATCTTGTAGGGGCCCGCGACGCTTTGCGCGTCCTCTTTCGCTGTGGAGACTGTGGGTTCGCTCGCGGGGGCGCCGGGGAAGTAGCGGTCCATGAATTTGATGAACAGGTCACTGCGCGCATCGCCGTGTTCCGGACGGCCTCCGCTGTTGTAGGACACAAACAGCCCCACGTTTTCATTTATCAGCAACAACAAGTCGCTGTGGAACAATTCGGTGTCGCCACCGTGCGCGATAACGCGGTGGCCATTCATGTTTTGCTCGTAAAAGCCCAGGCACATGGCGTTCATACTCGCGGGCCAGCCTTCTTGCCGCGTGTGCATCTGGACCGCTGTCTCCGGCTTGAGGATTTGCGCGTCGCCGTAACGGCCATTCTGCAAATGCATGATCATCCAGTGCGCCATGGACTCCGCTGAGGCGGACAGCGAGCCCGCAGGCGCTACCTCGACCCATTCGAATGGCTTCGGTTTCCCCGAGCCGAGATTATATCCATTGGACATAAAGGGCTTGAGTGATTCCGGCAGCGGTTGGCGGAACGTAGCGCGCGTCATATTCAGCGGCTTGAAGAAATGATCGTCCACATAATCATCAAACGGCTGACCAGATACGCGCTGCAGCATGTATGCCGCGAGCGTGGTGGCGTAATTCGAATAAGCCGGAGTCGTCCCCGGCGGAAAAATCTGCGCGGGCAAATGTGTCGGCAGATACTTGGCCATGGGCATCAAATCTTTCTCCGAGCCGACAAAAAGGTCTTTGATGGTCTCTTCGAGACCAGAACGATGGGTCATGATGTCGCGTAGCGTGGTGGGCTTGCCAAAGGTCTGCGGAACCTTGAAGTCGAGATACTGATTTACGTCGGCGTCCAGGTTGAGCTTGCCCTGCTCGACTTGCTGCATCACGGCGGTCCAGGTAAACGTCTTGGAGATGGAACCCGGCCGGAATAGGGTGTCCTGCGGGGAGACCGGCGTCTTCTTTTCGGCGTCCGCGTAGCCATATCCCTTTTCGAAGAGCACTTTGCCGTCTTTGACGACGGCGATGACGGCGCCGGCGATGTCGGCTTTCTCGATCTGTCCGGGCATCAGCCCGTCGAGAAAAGCTGAAAGATCGGTCGCGGTCAATTCCTGGCCGTGAATCGCCGTGGCCGAGAAACTCGCCGCAGCCTGGGGAGTTTTCCCTGCCGCGGAGGAACTTTTCGGTGCGGCTGGTTTTTGCTCCTGCGCGTAGAGTTGCGCACCCAACAAGCCGCACCCGGCCACCACCAATGCCGCACTGCGCAGGACCCATTGACGCAAGTTCGTCATCTTCGTCTCCCGATCTGAAGCAAATTGTGAATGTGAAACGTTTGATGCACTAACGCATGGGAATCTTCAATCTGCGACACTCTAGGCGGCCCATAAACAGCTGTCAAGGCACATTTACAAGAAAAAACAACCAGCGAGGCGCTTACAACGTCTGTTACAGATAGTTCCCAAACCGGAGCGTCGGCAAATCTCATGCACGGCTCCAGAGTGATCTTGCGGCGTTATTTTCTTACTTCCTGAATGGCGGGAACCAACTCGGGGATTTCGATGCGAATCATCGTGCCTTCGCTCGGGCGGCTGTGGATGTCGAGTTGAAAATCCGTTCCATAAAGAACGCGCAGCCGCTCGCGCACATTGCTCAGTCCAATCCCTTCCACATACACGTGCGGCAGCTTTTCTTCCGAAATCCCCACGCCGTTGTCTTCAATCTCGATGCTTAGGCGGCCCTCTCGGCCGATGGTGCGCAGTTCAATTTTGCCGCCGCCGATTTTCGGCGCCAGCCCGTGCTTCAAGCAATTTTCGACAATCGGCTGCAGCAGCATGCTGGGCACGAACGCTTCGAGCGCGGCATCGTCGACCTGTTTCACAATTTCCAGGTTTTCGCGGCCAAAGCGGGCCACTTCGATGTCCAGGTAGTCGTCGATGAATTGCAATTCCTCGCGAAGCGGTACAAACGTTTCGTGCTTGCGCAACAACCTGCGAAGGATATTGCTCAGCTTGAGCACCACCCCGCGGGCAGAGTCCGGATCAAAACGGATCAACGCCGTTACGGTGTTCAACGTATTGAAAAGAAAATGGGGGTTGATCTGCCGCGACAGCGCGTCCATACGCGCCTTGAGCAGAAGCTGCTGGTGCCGCTCAAGGTTCATTTCGTTGCGCGTGTTGTTCCAGATTTTCAAAGGTGACGCTACCGACATCAACGTGGCAATAACAGCGAGGATCAGCCACCAGTCCCAGCGCGCATGAATGGCGAAAAGCCATTTTGGTTTGGTCGCCAGCACCAAAGCCACGCGCCCCACCTCCAGGCCCACGCACGTTGCGAGCGGCGCCATTTCCCAGGACAACTCGGCTTTCCTCAATAAGCGGACCGTAGCCTTAGGAATGTTCAAAAAGGTGAAGGGTCCGAAATTCCAGAGGTCTTCTTTATTGGGGATGGCCTGGCGGATCAACCCACCGAGCAAACCGGCCGAGGAAGCCGCGGGCATCGCCAGCCACTCATGCCCCACCAAAGCGGGGATAGTGATGATGGCCCCGCCGATGGGTCCTACGACGCGGCCTCCCAGCAAGCCCATGAGGAACGCGCCCTCGAGCGACAAATCGGCGAAGGAATAGGCAGCGCCGCCAATCAGGCGCAACGTCACGCCCAAAATCAGCGGGGGCACCATGAAGAGCATCAATTTCAGTTTTTGATCGGGGTCGCGCTGCTCTGTGAATAACACGCGGCGCAGCGTGTTCCACCGGGCAAGGAGTGCAGCAAAAGAAGACGCAACCGCCACCTTCAGCAACAAAGTGAAAAGGAACTCGCGAACTGAGGAACCTGTGTCCATGGGCGGCCGCGCCTCAGGTAACGCTAGCCAATCCGATGAACGATGTAAAGCGAGTTGCCGAAAGGGGAAAGGAGCTGGTCAGTTTAAGGTCCGCCTGTGGCCCTACCAATTTGTAATGGATCCGTCCGGCCGAAAGTACGTCTGCGCACGATTCGTATCATATTTCGTTACTTCCAGAATCGTCGTTAACTTGCTCATATCCAGCTCGACGCCGAGTCCCGACCTGTCGTTGGGATAGAGCTTCCCGTTCTTGAAATCCAGACAGACTGGCACATGCGGAAGCTCCCTGCCTTCAAAGTTGTACTCCATCAGCAGCGGCCCCGAGAATGTACCCAGCGAATGCACCAGCGCGGCAGTGGCGATGGGTCCGGTGAAGTGCGGCACTATGCCCACGAAATGCGTCTCGCAGATCGCTGCGATCTTCATCATTTCGGTGATACCTCCCACGTTCGGAAGCGTGGCGCGGACGTAGTCGATATCGTGGTTCTCGACCAGGGCATTGAAATCCCATCGATTACCCCATTCCTCGCCCGCCGCGATTGGAACTTTCACTAACCTTCGCAGACGCGGAAAGTCTTCGCCGAATGCCTCCGCGCGTACCGGATCCTCGACAAAATAAGGCGCGAGTGGTTCGATCAGGTCGCAGCCGCGAATCGCGTCCGACAAATCGAATCGCTGGTGAAAATCAACGCACCAATCGCCATCCTTCCCGACGCCTTCGCGCGCTTGCACGCACTCATCGTAAAGCTGATTCAGTTTCTGATGCGTGTTGAACGTGGTGTTCGCCGGAGTGTCAGCCGCGCCCATGCGGAACGCGCGATAGCCGGCTGCAATGGTGGCCGCGGCGCGTTCTTTCACGCTCATGCCCGGCTTGATGCCGGAGATGCTGCCGGCGGTGTTGTAACATTCGCAGTAATTCCGCACCATGCCGCCCAGAACTTCGTGAATCGGCAGTTTCAGCACCTTGCCCTTAATGTCCCACAGGGCGAGGTCGAGTGCGCCGAGTGCATGTTCCTTTTCACGCCCGGGAGGATAAAAGAACGACCGCGACATGTCTTGCCACAGCCGTTCGATATGCTGCGGGTCCTGCCCAATCAGCCGACCGGCGCACGGCTTCAGCGCATCGGGGAATCCGCCTTCCCCAACGCCCGTGATTCCCGCGTCAGTTTCAATGGTCACGACCGTGTCGGCCTGGTTGAAGAGCGGGTTTGGATTAGGCGGCGCATAAGCCCGCACGCGCGTGATTTTCATCTTCGGCAAGGCCGCCTGCAGCAGCGGCAGACGCGCGAGTCCGTACACGCCCGCAGCCATCGATCGGAGGAATAATCGCCTGTTCATCTTGCCACTCTCCTTCAGCAACCACGCGACCGTTTGCACTTCCTCTCAAGCCCCTGCGGAAAAACTTTCCGATGTGAACGTGGCTCCAGAGAGAGCATTTTATCCCCGAACAGATTCGCAACTGTCTATCTTTCTCCTGAAACCGCGGAGTTACGAGGACATGCCCCAGCCAGGTGAAGCAGTCGTCCGGTTGGAGTCGCGGTTCCTGCTATACTGCTCGTTTCCCATGAGAACGAAATCGCGACAAGGGAGACGGTCAAGCAGGAGGAGTGCGAGCGTGCGGAAGATCGCTCAGGCAGATCTTCCTACGCGCTATGGCCGGTTCACGATTCTTGGTTTTCAGGGGCACGGAAAGAATGAAGAAGCGATCGCGCTGGTCCGGGGAAACTTGAACGGAAAGACCGCACCGTTGGTGCGCGTGCATTCACAATGCTTGACAGGCGACGTGCTGACCTCGCTTCGGTGCGATTGCCGCTCGCAACTCGAACTCTCGCTGAAAAAAATCGGTCAGGCTCCGTCGGGGATTCTCCTCTATCTACCGCAGGAAGGACGCGGCATCGGTTTGATGAACAAACTCCGCGCTTATCAGCTTCAGGACGGCGGGATGGACACGGTCGAGGCAAACGAGAAGCTGGGCTTCGCCGCGGATGCGCGCGAATATGATTTTTCTGCGCAAGTCCTGAAAAAACTTGGCGCAAGGCGCATCCGCCTGCTCTCCAACAATCCGGAAAAGGTGCGGCAACTGGAACAAGCCGGGATTCAAGTCGTGGAGCGCGTTCCCTGCCAGCCGCGCGTGTCGAAGATTTCGCGCGCGTATTTGAAGACCAAAAAGCGCAAAATGGGGCACCTTCTGAAAGGAATCTAAATATTCCTAGGATGTTCTTCAGTGGCACTCGCGGAGTCGTGAGCTGAGATCCTTCGCTTCGCTCAGGATGACAGCGCAGCGAGTTTTCTTGCGCTCAAAGTTCAGCGCCGCTTATCCTCCGCCGACGAATTGCACGATCTCGTAGCGGTCGCCAGCCTGGAGACTCGTTTTCTGCCAATCTGGGCGGGAGAGAATTTCGAGATTGCGTTCGATGGCTACGCGTCCGGGGTCTAGCCCCATTTCGCGGAGCAAATCCGTGACCGTGGAGCCTGGTTTTGCGGCGTGCGGTTCTCCGTTGACGGTGATGGTAATCATCGGTGTTCCTTAGCTACGGGATGGGACGCGAGGTTTGGCGCGCAATTGGAAACGCAAATGGGCGCGAGCCTTCCCTTTGGATGCTTCGATGACCAGTGCCACCTCCGGGCCGGTCAGAGGCGGCATGTCAAATTCGAGCTTTGCCCGTCCAAGTGATCCGGTTTCAGAGGAAAATGCAGTAGGCTGCGCGGCTCCCTCCACCCGAGCCATCACCGTGGCATGTTCCACAGGCTTGTTTGCATCATCGTGAATAACGATTTGCAGCAGAGCGCGCTTGCCCGTAAGCCAAGTCTTGGCGTTCAGCAATTCCAGATGGAGAGGAGCAGGGGCTGATTCAGCCTGAACCGCAGCGTGAGGCGCCGACGTCTTTACATCGCCGGGAACGGTCAGGCGAAGTTTGCCGGAGCGGATTTCATCGACGACACCCCGATGCTGGGTATCGACGCGGAGCCTCAAGGCCTGCTCGCGATCCGGATTGAGCGGAAGCAAGTCAAGAAAACTGTTGGTGCGGCGGTGAAGCACACGCCCCTGCAAATATACGGTCGTATCAATGAGCGCCTGAGCCGCTCCGCGCTCCTCCGTCTGGACGTGGTAGGTGTCGCCGGCGATCGTCACGTTGGAATTGTGGCCAAAAGCCATCTTTGTATTCACTCCGGCCCCAGAATTGGCAGGAGCAAGCCTCGCAGAAAGTTTCCGCTCGAATTGACCGAGCGGCTGCTAAACCGTATTATAGCAATTTGACTATGACGGATTCGGGCTTACATACCTATGCTCCACTTCTCCTACACCTGCTGATTGCCACCGGGCTCGCCGGCGCGTTGACGGCAGTTTCCGTTCTCGTGGGGTGGCGGCGGCCGAGCCGAGCGAAGCAACAGGCGTATGAATGCGGCATGGAACCCACAGGTGACGCGCGGGAACCCTTCTCCGTAAAGTTTTACCTCGTGGCGATGGTCTTCATTTTATTCGACGTGGAAGCCATCTTTCTGTACCCCTGGGCCTACATCTTTCGCAGTTTACGCTGGTACGGCTTTGTGGAGATGATGATCTACATTGCCGTTCTCCTGGTCGGTTATCTTTATCTTTGGAAAAAGGGCGCGCTGGACTGGCACAAATAACGGCGCTCGTGGGATTGGAAATTGTGACGGAGTCTTCCAGCCAAAACGCTAATGTTGTTGTCGAGTGCTTGCGATCGTGGAGCCAACAGGCCGTTGCGGAAGTGATTGAATTCCGGGGCGAAACGACCGTCGTAGTGCCACGAGATTTGCTTCGGGCCGTCGCGGAGCGTTGCCGCGCCGATGCCAAGCTGCAGTTCAACCTGCTGACCGACGCTACCTGCGTGGACCGCTACCCGGTTGAGCCGCGGTTCGAATTGAACTACCACCTGGTGTCCATCCCCAGACGCGACAAGGTGCGGTTGCAGGTGCAGTTGAGCGGCCAAGATCCTGTGGTGGATTCGCTGGTGCCAGTTTGGCCGGGAGCCAACTGGTTGGAACGGGAGATTTTCGACCTGTTTGGCATTCGGTTCAGCGGACACCCCGATTTGCGTCGAATCCTGCTTCCCGAAGATTGGGAAGGCTATCCGTTGCGCAGAGATTATCCGGTGGAAGGCTTCCGCGACGTGCCGAGCACCGGAGAGCTTTTCAAAAAGAGCAGCATGCTATGACAACCGTGGAAACCGTTACCGGCGCAGCCAAGACGATGGTCCTCAACATGGGACCGCAGCACCCTTCGACGCATGGCGTGCTGCGCATTTTGCTGGAGCTGGACGGCGAAACGGTGGTGAAGGCCGTACCTGACCTCGGTTATCTGCACACCGGCATCGAAAAATCCTGCGAAGACAAAACGTACTCGCAAGTTATCACGCTGACCGACCGGATGGATTATCTGAATCCGCTGGGAAACAACTTGGTGTATTGCCTGGCGGTGGAAAAGCTGCTGGGCCTGGAAGTGCCCAAGCGCGCGCAATACATTCGCGTAATGATGGTGGAGCTGCAAAGGATCTCCTCGCACTTGGTATGGCTGGGAACGCATGCCATCGACCTGGGAGCGATGTCCGTATTTCTCTATTGTTTCCGCGAGCGGGAAGAGATTTTGAACATTTTCGAAATGTTCGCCGGCCAGCGGATGATGACCAGCTATATTCGCATCGGCGGAGTGGCTCTGGACCCACCGGCGGGCTGGCGGCAGGCCGTGGACAAATTCTTGCGCATGATGCCTAGCCGCGTGGACGAATACGAGACGCTGCTCACGCAAAACCCCATCTGGATCGGGCGCACCAAGGGCGTCGGGTATATTTCACCGGAAGACGCGATTGCCCTGAGCATGACCGGCCCGACGCTGCGCGCGGCGGGGGTCGCATACGACAACCGCAAGGTATTTCCCTACTCCAGCTACGGGGAATTCAAGTTTGAAGTGCCTACGCGCACGGAATCGGATTGCTACGCGCGGTACCTAGTGCGCGTGGCGGAGATCCGCGAAAGCCTGAAAATCGTCCGGCAGGCCATGGAAAGAATTCTCGACGAAGGACCCATCAAGGCGGAAGCGCCGGGGATCATCCCGCCGCAGCGCGAAAAGATGAAGACGGAGATGGAAGCGCTCATCTACCACTTCAAGATTTTCACCGAAGGATTCTCGCCGAAACCGGGCGATGCGTTCGTATCCGTAGAATCGCCGCGAGGCGAGCTGGGATGCTTCGTGGCCAGCGACGGCTCGCCAAAACCGCTGCGCGTGCACTTCCGATCACCATCGTTCATCAATTTGCAAGCCCTGCCGAAACTCATCGAAGGGCAATTGATCGCGGACGTGGTTGCGTGCATCGGGACGATTGACATCGTGCTCGGAGAAGTCGACAGGTAGCCATGGAACTTTCCCCCAAACTTTCGGCGAAATTCGAAAAACTGCAAACCAGCTATCCGGTGAAGCGCAGCGCGCTGATCCCCATGCTGATGTACGCGCAGGACGAATTCGGCTACATCAGCGATGAAATGATCGACGAGATTGGACGGCGGCTGGACTTGAACAACGTCCAAATCGAGGAAACCCTGGCCTACTACTCGATGTTGCGGCGCAAACCCATGGGCAAGCATCACGTGCAGATTTGCACCAACGTGGCGTGCATGCTGAAGGGCGGCTACGAAGTGCTCCAGCGCGCCAAAAAGCGGCTGGAGATTGGGCACAAGGAAACCACGCAGGACGGCGTGTTCTCGCTCGAAGAAGTCGAGTGCATCGGCGCGTGCACGGGCGCACCGGCCATGCAGGTGAACTACGACTTCTACGAAAACCTGACGCCGCTGAAATTCGACCGCATCATCGAGGACCTGGATGCAGGAAAACGGCCCGAACCGGAGCCCGTAATTTCCGGAGCGCTACACGACCGGAACGTCCTCGAGACGCCGCTCATCAGCAGGCGCTGGGGGATGAAGGATTCGCACAAGCTGGACGTGTACGTGATGCAGGGCGGCTACCAGGCGCTGCACAAGGCGCTGAAAGAAATGACGCCGGAATCGATCATCGAAGAGGTGAAGAAATCGAGTCTGCGCGGGCGCGGTGGCGCGGGCTTCCCCACGGGGATGAAATGGTCGTTCGTGCCGAAAGATTCGCCAAAACCGAAGTACGTGATTTGCAACGCCGATGAGTCAGAGCCGGGCACCTGCAAAGACCGGCCGTTGATGGAGATGGATCCGCACCAGCTGATTGAAGGCATGGTTATCGCGGGTCGCGCCATCAACTCCCACCAAGGCTTCATTTACATTCGCGGCGAATACCGCTACGTGCTGGACATTGTGGATGCGGCCATCGCGGAAGCGTATGCCGGCGGTTATCTGGGAAAAAATATTTTTGGGTCGGGAGTTGATTTTGATCTGCTGATTCACACTGGCGCTGGCGCGTATGAATGCGGCGAAGAATCGGCGCTGATGGAATCGCTCGAGGGCAAGCGCGGCTATCCGCGCATCAAGCCGCCGTTTCCCGCCGTCGTGGGATTGTACGGCTGCCCGACGATTATCAACAACGTGGAGACGCTGAGCGCGGTGCCTGCGATTATCCGTGAAGGCGGTGAAGCCTATGCCAACCGCGGCACTCCAAAAAATGGCGGAACGCGCATGCTGTGTATTGCGGGGCATGTCAAGAAGCCCGGGATTTACGAAGTGCCACTCGGCATGAACATGAAGAAGTTCATTTACGAAGTGGCCGGAGGAATTGCGGAAGGAAAAAAACTGAAGGCCGTGATCCCCGGAGGAAGCTCTTGCCCGCTGCTGACCGCCGACGAGATTGACATCCCGATGGATTACGATTCGCTGGCGAAGGCCGGCTCGATGCTCGGCTCCGGCGGCATGGTGGTGATGGACGAAGACACGTGCATGGTGGATATGGCTCGCCGCATCATGCATTTCTACGCGCATGAATCGTGCGGGTGGTGCATTCCCTGCCGCGAAGGAACCACTTGGCTGCGCAAGACGCTGGAGCGATTTCACGCCGGGCTGGGCCGCGAAGAAGACATCGATCTCATCGCCGACCTGGCGAAAAACATGCTCGGGCGCACGTTCTGCCCGCTGGGCGATGCGGCGGCCATGCCAACGATCAGCATCCTGAAGAAATGGCGCGGAGAGTTTGAGGATCATTTGAAGGGACGTTGCGCTTACAAATCCGCTGGCGCGCTGGTTGGTGCAAGGTAAAAGTCAAAGGGCGCGATAGGAATCCATGCCAGACCAGAAACTCATCAAGCTGAAGATTAACGACCGCGAAGTGCAGGTGCCGCAGGGCACGCTGGTCATTGAAGCGACGCGGCGGCTCGGAACGGAAGTTCCGTCGTTCTGCTATTACCCGGGGCTGTCCTTGCAAGCCGCGTGCCGGATGTGCCTGGTGGAAATTGAGAAGGCGCCGAAACTGCAGACCGCGTGCACGATGGTGGCGACCGACGGTATGGTTGTTCGAACGGATACCGAGCAGGTTCGCCAGGCGCGCAAGTACATGCTGGAGTTCCTGCTGACCAATCACCCGCTCGACTGCCCGGTCTGCGACAAAGGCGGCGAGTGCGAGTTGCAGGACATGGTGTTTCGCTACGGCGCGGACTCCAGCCGCTTCGTGGAAGAAAAAATTCACCGCCCGGAAGAAAAGTGGTCGGAGCTGGTGTATTACGATGCCCCGCGATGCATTTTGTGCTTCCGCTGCGTGCGCGTTTGCGACGAAGGCATGGACGTGAAAGCGCTTGGCGTGGGCATGCGCGGCGCGAACAGCGTGATCATCCCGAACCGAGGCGATCACCTCGAGTGCGAAGAGTGCGGGATGTGTATCGATATCTGCCCGGTGGGCGCACTCACGAGCGGGACGTATCGCTACAAAACGCGGCCGTGGGAGATGCAGTACGTACCGACAGTTTGCGCGCACTGTTCCAACGGATGCAAAACCACGCTGAGCGTGCGCAATCACGAGATTCTGCGCGCGAACAACCGCGACTTGAGCGGAATCAACGGTGATTTTTTGTGCGTCAAAGGACGCTTCGGCTTTGATTTCACGAATCACAAGGAACGCATTCGCCAGCCGCTGGTTCGCAGGGGCGACAAGTTGCTCCCCGTTTCCTGGGAGGAGGCGGCACAAGCCGCGGCAACGAAACTGAAAGCGGCTCATGACGCCGGCGGAAAAGAAGCGATCGGCTTCATTGGTTCGAATCGCACGTCAAATGAAGAGAATTACCTGTTGCAGCGCCTGGCGCGCGCGACCTTTGGAACCAACAACATCGATCACCACCGCACGGCGGATTATGCCGGACTCATCACGGCGCTTGGAGATCGCGCCGCCGATTCCCTTCTCACCATGGAACAGCTGTATCGATCAAAAGCTGTGCTCGTGATTGGCAACGATCCTTCCAATCAGAACCCGCTGGTGGCGTGGCAAATTCGCAGCGGCATCCGCCATTTCGGGACCAAGCTATTCCTCATCAATGCAAACGAAATCAAGCTGAAGCACAAAGCACAGCAATTCGTGAAAATTGCCCCGGGGCAGGAAGCCGCCATCTTCAAGTGGCTGGCGCACGAAGAAGGGCAACTCCTGACTGAACTCGTCGAGCAACTCGTGCAACTCAAAGCTGCGCTTGAAGCGGAAAGCGACTTGGCAATTGTCTTTGGCGCGGAACTTTACGGAGCGGCCATCGCCACTCTCGTGGCCTTCGGCTCCAAGCTCCCTGGCAAGGCGCGCTACATGGCGCTCGGCGATTATTCCAATTCACGCGGCGCTGCGGACATGGGACTCTTGCCGGATCGATTCCCCGGCTACGCGTACGTTGGCGATCCGCACGCGCACGAATCTTTTGAGAAGTTGTGGGGTTGCGGACCGATCCCAACAACGCCGGGACTGACCGCGCCACAGATGGTGGAGGCCGCGCAGTCCGGAAAGCTGAAGGCCCTTTACGTCGTAGGCGCGAACCCCCTGGTGCACTTTGGGAAACTCAGTGAAGGGCGCGGGAAACTCGATCTGCTCATCGTACAGGAGATGTTCTTGACGGAAACCGCGAAAGCGGCGGACATTGTTCTTCCGGCGGCTTCCGCCTACGAAAAAGACGGCACGGTCACGAACACTTCCGGCGAAATGCAATTGGTGCGCAAGGGCGCCGAAGTGATGGGCCCGCGCAGCGACTTTGACCTGATGCGCATTCTTTCGCATCAGCTCGAGAAACTGGGACTCGGCAAAGCGTTCCATTACAAAACGCCTGGTGCGGTGTTCGAAGAAATCCGCAAAGCCGTGCCCGCTTGCAACGTGCCGCTGGCGGGCTTGCTGACCGGAGGCGCAGAGGCGACGCGCGCCCAATTCTCCCGCAATGGCCATGCTCCGTATGACATCCCCGTGGGGCTGATTCGCTCCGCCAACGACACACTTTTCACCAGCGGCACGCTCGGCCGCTGGTGCACCATGATGGAATCTTTGCCCGAGGCGGACACCTAGCCGTGCGCGCGCTCTTAACCACCAACGCCGAGCTGGTCATTACGATTGTCAAAATCGCGCTGTTACTGTTCATCGTGCTCACGGTGAACGCCTACCTGACGTGGTTCGAACGCAAAGTGGTGGCGCACATCCAGTCACGCTGGGGCCCTCACCGCGTCGGCCCGCACGGTCTGCTCCAGCCGCTGGCCGACGGCTTGAAGTTTTTGTTCAAAGAAGACCCGACACCGGCGGGCGTGGATAAATTTGTTTATTTCCTGGCGCCGTTGCTGGCGCTGGCGCTGGCGTTGACCTCCATCGCCATCATTCCGTTTGGGCCGGATCCCATCCGCCTCTTCGGCCACGACATTTACCTGGGCATTGCGCCGCTGAATTTGAACATCGGGATTCTCGCGCTCTTTGCCATCACCGCGCTGGGTGTTTATGGCGTTGCGCTTGCCGGCTGGTCGTCGAACAGCAAGTATCCGCTTCTAGGTGGGCTGCGCAGCTCGGCGCAAATGATCAGTTACGAATTGGCGCTGACCATGTCCGTGGTGGGCGTCCTGCTGATGGCGGGCAGCTTCAACTTGCGCGACATTATCAACGCGCAGGCGCGTCATCCCGAACGGGGCATTCTCGGCTGGAACATTTGGCCGCAGATTCTCGGCTTCTTCTGTTTCTTCACGGCAGCCGTAGCCGAAACCAACCGCGTGCCCTTCGATCTGCCTGAAGCCGAGTCCGAGCTTGTCGCCGGTTTTCACACCGAATACGCCAGCTTCAAATTCGCGATGTTTTTCATCGCGGAATACACCAGCATGATCACTGTCTCGTGTCTTTGCACCATCATGTTTTTCGGCGGCTGGCTGTCTCCCTTCCCTGCTTCCTGGACGGTCACGCATTATTTGCCTTCAGTGATTCTGATTCCTTTCGGGCTATGGGTCATTATGGACGGCGTCCGGTACGAAACCATTTTCGGCCGGCTCGTTTTGCCTGCCATGGGAACGGCCATCACCGCCCTTGGCCTGGTTCTCATCGTGTTTCCCCAAGTCAATGCGTTCATCCAGGCGCCCTTCTGGCTGCTATCGAAAATCCTGACCTTCCTGTTCGTTTACGTGTGGATGCGTGGTACTCTGCCGCGTTTCCGCTACGACCAGTTGATGGCTTTCGGATGGAAACTGCTTCTGCCCCTCTCCATCGTGAATGTGATTCTGACTAGCTTCGTGATCCTCGCGAAGATGCAATGGGGTGCGCAATGACCGCGCCGCTCGTGGTTTTCTTTGGGCTGGCGGCGCTCGCGGTCATCGGCGCGGTCAGCCTGATTCTGCAAAAGCACCCGATTCACAGCGCGCTTTCGCTCATCGTCGTGATGGTCGCGCTCGCCGGGCTGTACCTGCTGATGGGCGCGGAGTTCGTCGCCGCCGTGCAGATCATCGTCTATGGCGGCGCGATCATGGTGCTTTTCGTTTTCGTGATTATGCTGCTGAATGCCGGCGTGGAAGAACATACCAGCCTTTCGAAGATGGCGGGCCCGCCAGGGCTGCTTCTCGTGCTCGCGCTTGCGGGATTCATCGCCGCAACCGTCGCGAGGTCCGGAGCGAGCGTGCAGGCTGCGACACAAACCGGCGCGCTGTCTTCCACCAAAGGGATTTCGGAGATGGTCTTCAAGGACTTCGTTTATCCCTTCGAATTGACCTCGTTCCTGGTTCTTGTGGCGATTCTGGGCGCAACCGTTCTAGCGCACCGGGAGAAAAGCTGAGATGGTCCCGACGAACTATTACGTGATTCTGAGCGCGGTTTTGTTTGGCCTGGGAGTGTTTGCGTTCATTTTCAAGCGCAACGTCATCACCATTTTCATGTCCATCGAGTTGATGCTCAACGCCGTGAATCTCGCGTTCGTGGCCTTTAGCCAGGCGCTCGGCAAACTGGACGGACAAGTTTTCGTTTTATTCGTAATTGTGGTCGCGGCGGCGGAAGCGGCCGTGGGCCTGGGAATCATCATCCTGATTGCGCGCAACCGGCAGACGCTCAATGTCGAGCGCGTGGACCTGCTCAAACTCTGATGCCTGCACATCCGATGCTCGCGTACTTATGGATCATTCCGCTCCTGCCGCTGCTCGGTTCGGCGATCAATGGCCTTTTTGGCGCGAAGTGGCCGAATAAATTCGTAAACCTCGCAGCGATTGGCTCTACGGGCCTGTCGTTTCTCTGCGCCCTGGAAGCGGTCCGCGAATTCCTCGACTCCGGGCAAGTTCTCTTCCGAAAGGAATTCTTTACTTGGATCACCGCAGGAGATTTCCGCGCCGGCTTCGATTTGCAAGTGGACCAGCTCACCGTGGTCATGGTGTTGGTGGTCACCGGCGTCGGATGGCTCATCCACATTTACGCCACCGGCTACATGGCGCATGAAGGCGGCTATTACCGCTTTTTCTCCTACCTCAATTTGTTCATGTTCTTCATGCTGATTCTGGTGCTGGCAGCGAATTATGTGCTGCTGTTTGTTGGCTGGGAAGGTGTCGGCCTCTCGAGCTATCTCCTCATCGGCTTCTATTTCGTGAAAAAATCGGCGTCCGACGCAGGCAAGAAAGCATTCATCGTCAACCGCATCGGCGACTTCGGCTTCATGCTGGGAATGTTTTTGCTTTTCCGCGCGTTCCGTACGTTGGATTTCCAAACTCTCTTTGATGCACAACATGCGGCCGGATGGCCGGTTGAAGCTTATGGCCAATTTGGGACGATAACGATTGCGTGCCTGCTGCTCTTCATGGGCGCTACCGGAAAATCGGCTCAGCTTCCGCTGTACGTCTGGCTACCCGATGCCATGGAAGGCCCAACGCCGGTCAGCGCGTTGATTCATGCGGCGACCATGGTCACCGCAGGCGTTTACGTCGTCGCGCGCTCGCATATTCTGTTCACGCATGCGCCGACGGCGATGCTCGTCGTCGCCATCGTGGGATGCGCGACTGCGTTCTTCGCCGCCACCATCGGTCTGGTGCAGACGGACATCAAGAAAGTTCTCGCCTACTCCACGGTCAGCCAGCTTGGCTACATGTTTCTCGCCTGCGGTGTGGGCGCGTTCACCGCGGGCATTTTCCATCTGATGACCCACGCATTCTTCAAAGCGCTGCTCTTTCTCGCCGCCGGCTCCGTGATTCACGCCATGGGCGGTGAACAGGAAATGTCCAAGATGGGCGGCCTCAGCAAAAAGGTTCGTTGGACCTACGCCACAATGTTCATTGCTACTCTCGCGATCGCTGGCATTCCGCCATTCGCAGGATTCTTTTCGAAGGACGCCATTTTGTTCTCGTCGTTTCAGAGCCCTACTGGCGGGCGCGTTCTCTATGCCTTCGGACTGCTCACTGCTTTGCTCACGGCGTTCTACATGTTCCGCCTGATTTTCCTCACCTTCAGCGGCAAGCCGCGCTATGACGAGAAGAAAGTTCACGTGCACGAGTCGCCCTGGAGCATGCTCGGGCCGCTCGTAGTTCTCGCCATCCTCTCTGTGATTGGCGGCTGGTTCGTCCTGCCGACGTTCTTCCAGGGGCCGGACTATTTCGCCAATTTCCTGGGGCCGGTTTTCGGTGGCCATGAATCCATGGAAGCAGCCACTGAAGCCGCGACGCACCAGTTCGAATTGATCCTTGCTGGAGTCGCCGTGGCAGCCGCCTTGATTGGCCTCGCGGTCGCATACTGGCTGTACATCAAAAGGCCCTCGAAGGCCGACGACCTCGCGAAGTCCATGAAGCCTGCGTACACCACGCTGCTGAACAAATATTACGTTGATGAGCTGTACGCCGCGGCAGTCGTTCGGCCGCTGCTGTGGCTCTCCACGAACGCGTTCTGGAAAGCCACCGACGTAGCGGGGATCGATGGCACGGTGAATGGCATTGCGCATGGAGCAAGGGCCATCGGCGACGGCGTGCGCCATTCGCAATCCGGAAACACGCGCAGCTACGCCGTGTGGGTCGTGGTCGGCGCCATCGTGGTGCTCGCGGTCATCTTCTTCTGGCCGGTCGCCAGCAAAACCGCTCTGGGATTCGTGCGCTGATGCTCTCCGGCGGACATCTGCTCTCGGTATTGATCTTCTTCCCCGCTGTCGGCGCAGTTGCACTGATGCTGCTGCGCGGTGACGACCACAATTTCATCCGCTCCATCACCGTGGTCGTCGCCGTCGCGGAATTTCTTTTTTCACTGATTCTCCTGCGCGGCGTGCCCATCGGCTCTTCCGGATATCAGCTCGAAGAGTTTGCCAAGTGGATTCCCGCGCCGCCGATTCACTACCACGTCGGCGTGGACGGCATCAGCATGTTCCTCGTCATCCTGACGACGTTCCTGACGCCCATCTCAGTTTTGGCCTCGTGGAACAGCATCCAGCATCGCGTGAAAGAATTCTTCGTAATGCTGCTGATGCTCGAAGTTGGCGTGGTCGGCGTTTTTCTCTCGCTCGACATGTTCCTCTTCTTTCTTTTCTGGGAATTGATGCTGATTCCGATGGCTTTCCTGATCGGCATTTGGGGCCACGACCGGCGCGTGTACGCCGCGGTGAAATTTGTTCTCTACACCATGGCTGGCTCCATCCTGATGCTCGTCGGCATCATCTGGCTCTACAACGCCACGGGCACGTTCGATTTGGTGGGATTTCACTCTGGTGGCGTCGATGTGAGCGGCGTGCAAGAGTTGCTGAGCTCTGGCGCACTGGTGCTCGAGCCGCGCACGGAGATGCTGCTTTTCCTGGCTTTCTTCGTCGCGTTTGCCATCAAAGTGCCGCTCTTCCCGCTGCACACCTGGCTGCCGGACGCGCACGTGGAAGCGCCGACGGCCGGTTCGGTGATGCTTGCGGGCGTGCTGCTGAAGCTCGGCACCTACGGCATGATGCGTTTCTGCCTGCCGCTGTTTCCGGAGGCTTCGCATCGCGCAGCGCGTTGGGTCGCGGTACTGGCGATCATTGGAATCATTTACGGCGCGCTGGTTTCCCTGGTGCAGCCCAACCTGAAAAAACTGGTCGCGTATTCCTCGGTCAGCCACCTCGGCTTCGTGGTGCTGGGCATCTTCGCGTTCCACAACATTTCCATGCAGGGCGCGGTGTACCAGATGCTCGCGCACGGAATTTCCACCGGCGCGCTGTTCCTGCTGGTCGGCATGCTTTACGACCGGCGACACACGTTGAGATCAGCGAGTTTGGCGGGCTTTCGACGCCAATGCCGAAGCTCGCGGCACTCTTTCTTTTCGTGGCGCTCTCTTCGCTGGGCCTGCCCATGCTCAACGGCTTTGTCGGCGAATTCCTGATTCTGCTGGGCACCTATCAGCGCCATTGGGGATGGGCCGCGTGGGCCGCGCTCGGCGTGATTCTCTCCGCGTGCTACTTGTTGTGGTCGTACCAGCGCGTTTTCTTCGGCGAAATCACGCGCGAGAAAAACCGCACGCTGCCGGATGTTTCCTCTCGTGAGAAGTGGATTCTCGCGACAATGGCCGTGGTGACACTGTGGATGGGCGTCGGCTCGTCGTTTATTACGCGGCGCACGGCGGCTGCCACGCAAACCGTGATGGACCAGGTGGAACCGCAGCGCGCGTATGAGGCCACCGCGCCTGTCGCTCCTACCGGATCACAGCCACAGGTAAAGAACGTTTCGCCACACGCAGGAACAATTTCCATGGAAAGGCTGGGAACCCGCTAGGTGGAAAGCTTGCCCCGCATGATCGACGTGTACCGCATGCTCGGCTCGCTCGCGGGAACGATTGCAGCATTCACCGCGCTCATCCACGGTGGACCGGGCTTCTACGGACTTGTACAATCGGATTCCTTCAGTTTCTTTTTCCGGCTGCTGGTGGGAAGCGTCTCGTTTCTCGTAGTACTGGCGGCCGGGCCTTACCTGGACCGCGAAAAGCTGCCCATTGCCGAATTTTACGCGCTGCTCTTTTTCGCCACCGCAGGAATGGGCGTGCTGGCCTCGGCACAGGAGTTGCTCACCGCGTTCATCGGCCTGGAGATGAGCTCGATTTCGAGCTACGTCCTGGCCGGCTACCGGCGCGATTCGCTGAAGTCCAGTGAATCGGCCATGAAATATTTCCTGCTGGGCTCGTTCGCCACAGCGTTTTTCCTCTACGGCATCGCCCTGGTCTATGGCGCGACGGGTACGACCCTGCTGGACAAAATGGCCGGTGTCGACGTGGCAAGCACGCTGCTGAAGCTCGGCCTCGCGATGATCCTGATCGGGCTGGGCTTCAAGGTGGCCGCCGCGCCGTTCCAGGTATGGACGCCGGACGTTTACGAAGGCGCGCCGACCCCGGTCACAGCGCTTTTTTCCGCGGGACCGAAAGCTGCGGCGTTCGCGCTGCTGCTGCGCATTTTCGCCACTGTGCCCGCAGCGACACACTACTGGTTCTGGGCCTTCTGGCTGCTCGCCGCGCTGACCATGTTCGCGGGCAACCTCGGCGCGCTGGTGCAGACCAACATGAAGCGACTGCTGGCGTACAGTTCCATCGCGCACGCGGGATACATCCTGGTCGCGTTCGCCGCGGTCACATCCATGGCCCAGGGCGGGTCGGCGGAAGCCGCTCCCGCTTATGCCGCCGTGCTCTTTTACCTTTTGAGTTACGCGCTGGTGAAGCTCGGCGCGTTTACCATCGTTTCGCAACTGGGCGGCACGGGCGAAAAGAATCTGTCCCTCGACGACTACGCCGGGCTTTCGCAGCGGCAGCCCTTTGTCGCGGCGATGCTGAGTATCTATCTGCTTTCACTGCTCGGGCTGCCGGTGACGGCGGGCTTCTTCGGCAAGTTCTACATTTTCAAGGCGGCGGTAAATTCCCATTTGATGTCGCTCGCCGTGCTGATGGCCATCAATAGCGTAATCGGCGCTTACTACTACTTGCGCGTGATCGTGGTGATGTACATGCGCGAGCCCAGTGCGGAGGCCGCCGCGCTCGCCCCCGTGCCATTCCCTCTCGGAGTCAACGCCGTTCTGCTCATCACCTTTGTGGGAACCATTCTGTTCGGCGTGTATCCGAACCCGGTCATCAATTTCATCCTGCGGCCGAGCCTTCTCGGCCACTAATCCTGCTTCGATACCCGCTGTGTTACGTTCGAATGCAAAACAAAACGGTCCGGAGGCTTCCGCCCCAGGGCCGTTTCCGTGAGCCCAGTTCCGAACCTACTTCACTTTGAGAATGATCATCAAGAACGTAAACAAAACCAGCGTCTCGACGAACGCCAGACTGAGGAGCATCGGCGTAAAAATGCTCCCCGCGGCGCCGGGATTGCGTGCGATTCCCTCAAGCGCCGCTGCACCGATTCTCCCTTGCGCGAGACCACATCCAAATGCAGCAATGCCCATCCCGAACGCAGCTGCAATCCAGAGTGCGGCGTGGCCCTCTCCGGCCCCTCCGGCGCTTCCCTGTGCAAATGCCGCCGGCGCGAACACAATTGCCCCGATCAACACCGTCAACACCATACTCCACTTCTTCATCACTGCCTCCTTATGAATGCCGCCAGGAGGTGGTTACCGGACACCGTGCAGCCGGGCTCACACTGGAGCGGCACCTTGCCGGCAACCCTCACCGGCAAATACTGGCTAATGTTCTTCAGCCGTGGCCATCCCGAGATAGGAGGCCGGCAAAACCGTGAACAGAATTGTCTGCACAAACGCCACGAGAATGTGCAGAGCAATGAATATCAGTGGAATCAAGGAGGGGAATATTCCGATCGCCATCCCAGCCAGGGGGGACCAGTCCCAAACGAGAGTGGTCGTCTGCGCGAGCAGGCTCAGGAAAAGAGCGTAGATCATGTCGCTAGCAAAAATGTTGGCATAGAGACGCACAGTTAGTGAGAGCACCCGTGCGAGCGTGCTGATGATCTCGACCGGCATGATCAGCCAGGCAATCCACCATTTGGTTCCCGCAGAGAAATGCTTCACGTAGTTTAGGGCTCCGTGATGGCGGATCCCTTGCCAGTTGGAATAGATAAAGATAACTGTGGCGCACGCCAGGGGAACGGTTACATTGCCAGTTGGGGCGGAAAACAAGGGAAACAAGCTAAAGAGGTTTGAAAAAAGAATAAAGAGGCTGACCGTCCCGATAAGATAGATGTACGAGCGAGCATGCTTGCCGGCGCTCTCATCGAGAATATCCCGGATGCCCAGGCGCATCGGGTTGGTGATCAAGAGCTCCGCGACCTGCTGCATTGAGCCCGGCCTTTCGACCGAAAGGCGCGACTTCAGGATTAGAGCCAGCACAGTGACCAAAACTAGCACAAGGGCTCCCATAATCACGTGCTCTGGGATAGGCAGTTCCGGATTCTCGGGTTGAATATGCAGCGCCTGAAGAATTGCCAGCGCCAACGGCCCCAGGTAGTGGTTTACGAGATGCGTAATCGGACTGAGAGTCTCTTCCATTTTCTGCCACTCGTGAGAGGCTTAGCCCCTCATTCGATCGATTGCAAGATTTCCCACACACTCGCCGTGATGGTTGCCGCTGCAAAGGCACAGAGTCCAATCACGATGCTCAACAGTGGAACGTGTAGAAAGATAAAAATACCATACAATGCGAAACCTATCAAAACGTAGCGAAGTGTCACGGCCAAGTAAGTTGCACTTTGCCCTTTGCGTTTCTCTGTTGCGCCTTTCCCGGCAGCGGCCAAAGTGAACGCCTCTGTTCCACGTTTCATCCACCAAAAATTAAGCCAGGCGAGACCAGAGCCGAAGATCAGACCAGCCGCCCAATCCAACCGGTGGAGAAGAGTGGCAAGAAGCCCTGCGGCAACGCCAAAAGCGGGAATCAGGTAGATAATCCGGCGCACAGTTCTGTGCCCGACTGGAGACGCGGTTGTTGGCTCGGGAGTTAAACTTGTCATGGTTTGCTGCCTAGAGTTCAGCGAAATCTCCGGGCAATCTCGAGAATTCCACCGGCAAAGCCAAGACATCCAAAGACGATCATCAACCATGGAGCCGTGTGCAACCACTGATCGAGAAAATAGCCAATCAGTCCGCCGACCACGACGACCGCGACAAATGTGAACGGCAATTCCATCGCTGTCGCAAGCTGAGATGAGGTGGACTTCGCCTTCTCAGGTTTCGGTGATTGGGGGCTCTCCGGCTTATCGTCCGAGGGCATATTGAGCGAGCTGCGCATATTCGGCGAGCCGCGTGAACGGCTCAGGATACAACCCGGCAGCCAGCGTGACAAACACGGCCACGCCGAGCGCCACGGCTTGCGCGCTGCTCATGACGGGACGCGGCGCTTCGCCTGGTTGCTTGAGCCAGGCGTGCACAATGATGCGAAAGTAGTAGTAAAGCGCGGGCACAATGTAAAGTGCGGCGATGAGCACTAACACGGGATGGTGAGTTTCAATCAGCGACAGAAAAATAAAGTACTTGCCCATGAACCCGGCCGTAGGAGGAATTCCCGCAAGCGAAAGCATGAAGATAAGCAGCAGCACGGCCGCCGCGGGGCTGCGCTGGTACAGGCCGTTCAAATCTTCCAGTTCCTCGCCAATGAGCCCCTTCTGGCGCAGAACAATGATCACCGCGAAAGCGCCTGTGGTCATAAATACGTAGGCCAGTAAATAAAATGCGATTCCCTTCGCACCAGCCTGGTTTAGTCCAGGTCCCTCCACGGAGAAGGCCCCAACCACACCAAGTAAAATGTATCCAACATGCGAAATTGAGGAGTACGCCAAGAGCCGCTTCACATTCGTCTGAGTAATCGCAGCAAGATTGCCCCAAGTGAGGGATGCGACTGCAATTCCGGCCACCAAATAGATCCACTCCATGCGGGAAACAGTAAAAACATTCAGAAAAAGGCGCAAAAGCAGGGCAAAGCTCGCCGTCTTGGAAGCCACACTCACATAGGTGGTGATTGGAGTCGGCGCGCCCTCGTAGACGTCTGGCGCCCACTGGTGAAACGGCACGGCCGCGACTTTGAAAAAAAGTCCAACTGCCACTAAAACGAAAGCGAGGATTGGAAGCAATTGCAGGAGGACAGGATCGAAATTCTGCGCGATCGGCAGATCCCTTTGCAACATCTGGCGCATCGGTTCGCCTTGCGCACCGGACAGATGGCTGACCGCAACGACGTGTGCCAATTGTCTCAGCTGCCCGAGCGCAGACCCGATGAGCCCAATATTGGTCGAAGCGCTGAGGCCATACAGAAAAGAAAAACCATAAGCCAGAATCCCGGAGCTGAACGCGCCCAGCAAAACGTATTTCAGCGAAGCCTCATTCGAGCGCTTGTCGCGGCGCAAGAAGCCGGTCAGAACGTAGAAGCTGAGCGCCATGGTCTCCAGGCCCAGGAACATGACGATGAGGTCGGAGCCCGAGGCCATGAACATCATCCCGACGCAGGCGAAAAGCAGCAGCGCGTAGTATTCGCCTTCCTGTTCTTGTTCGATCTCCAGGAATTTTACGGAAAGCAAGATCACCAGCGCGGTAGCAGCAAGAAAAAGCCCGGCAAAGAAAAGAAAAAACGGGTCCACGATGACGGAGTCATGAAACCCGTATCGCGAACCATTCGTAGCAACGGGGAGGCGCAATTTCCAAACCGTGTAAGCGCTGAACAACGTGCCCACGAATGCAAGCCCGGCATTCAGATATCTTTCTTTTGCCCCGAGCGTGAAATCGATCAGCAGAATGCCCAACCCAAAAAGAGTCAGCTGGACCTCCGGGAGAATAACGGCTCCATCTCCCCGCAGGTAATCCGTGATCGCGCTGAGAAAAGAGATATGCATGCGTCCGGCTTATTTCGTTTCCGCCATCGCGGCAGGAACTTCCGCGGGAGGCAATTTTGCGCGCTCCATCTGGTAAAAATTGGGATTCACCTGCCGGACGATGCTTTCGACGGGTTTATCGATGAGCGCAAAAAACGGTTTTGGATAAATGCCGATCCAGAAGGCCAGAAAAATCAGCGGGATTAGCGTGGCCATCTCGCGCAGATTCAAGTCCGGCAAATGTTCATTGGCGGGTTGGGTGACCGGGCCAAACATCACGCGCTGGTAAAGCCACAGCAGGTAGGCCGCGCCCAGAATCACACCGAGGGTGCCCCAAGCCGCCCAGGCCTTGCTGACCTGAAACGCGCCTTGCAGAATCGTGAATTCTCCGATGAAGCCGTTCAGCAGCGGCATCCCCAGCGAACTGAGGCTGATAATCAGATACACCGCGGCAAAGTTCGGCATGGGCGTCGCCAGGCCGCCGAACTCCGAGATTAAGCGTGTGTGCCGCCGCTCGTAGAGCACGCCGACAATCAAGAAGAGCGCGCCCGTCGAGATGCCATGGTTGATCTGCTGAAGCACGCTGCCGGCGAGGCCGTTGGGCGTGAGCGCAAAAATTCCCAGCGTACAGAAACCCAAATGGCTGACCGAGCTGTAGGCAATCAGCCGCTTCATGTCCTTTTGCATGAGGCAAACCAGCGCGCCGTACACGATGCCAATCAGTGAAAGTACGATGACCACCTGGATGATGCGCGAGCGCATCGGGCCGTCTGCCGGCAGGAGCGGAAGGGAAAAGCGGATGAAGCCGTACGTTCCCATCTTCAGCAAAACGCCGGCCAGAATCACGGAGCCCGCCGTGGGCGCTTCGGTGTGCGCGTCCGGCAGCCAGGTGTGGAACGGGAACATCGGCACTTTAATGGCAAAGGCGAAGAAGAAGGCCCAGAACAGCCAAACCTTTAGCGGATCGGAGAAAGTCTGTGCCCCTTTAAGCAGCGTTGGTACATCGAACGTGCGCGTCGCGCCTGGCTCCACTGGCGCGTAGAAGTACAGCGCCAGAATTCCGAGCAGCATGACCACTGATCCCGCCAAGGTGTACAGGAAGAACTTGATGGCTGCGTAGAGCCGCCGGTCGCTTCCCCAAACGCCGATGAGGAAGTACATGGGAACCAGCATCACTTCCCAGAAAACGTAAAAGAGGAAGAAATCCAGCGACACAAACACGCCAATCATGCCGGTCTGCAACAGCAGCAACAGAATGTAGTATTCCTTGGTGCGCTGGTGAATGGCGCTCCAGGAAGAGAGGATTGCAATCATCCCCAGGAACGTAGTGAGCATGACCAGCAGCAGGCTGATGCCGTCGATTCCCAGGTGATACCGCGCCCCAATCGTAGGAATCCACGCAACGTTTTCCTGAAACGAGAACGGGTCCGGCCCAGGTTTCCACCAGCGAACCAAGGGAATGGAAACGAGAAAACCGAGCACGCCGAAGATGTTGCCGGCGATCTTGTGCGCCATCTCCGCTTCGCGGGGAATAAACAGCAAGAGAATTGCGCCCACGAGCGGCGTGAAGAGAACTACGCTCAAGATGTGATTCGCAAAAAAGTCCATTCTTCGCCTCTCAGCGCGCCCCGCGCAGCACTACATGGAGGTGTTGTTGGTAATACGCCAGCAGAATCACCAGCCCGACCAAAATCAACAGCGCGTAACTCGAAAACGTGCCCGTTTGCAAAAATCGGATTGGAAAACTTAGGAGCTGCGTCAGCTTGGCGCCGAAATTCAGTAGCCCATCGATGATCCACTTGTCCCACCACATCGAAAGCGTCGAGCCAAAGCGCGCCAGCCATCCCGTGCCATCTACGCCCAGGCCATCAATCACTTTCGCATCAAACTGGCCGAGCAACGTCCCAAGGTCCTTCGTTCGGTTCACGAACATCGCGTCATAAATCTCGTCGACGTAATATTTGTGGAAGAGCACGCGGTAGAAGCCGCTCATTTTCCCCGCAATCAATTCCGGTGCGAACCTCTTTGTGCGGTAGAACTCATACGCGAGCCAAATGCCGCCAATGGCAACGGCAATGGAAGCGAACATGAGGAAATATTCGGTCGGCGACGTCTGTGAAACGGCTTTCGCAGATTCTGTCCCCGCTCCAGCGGTGGACAAAACGGGCTCAAGAAACTTCTCGAATTGGTTGCTCCCGCCCAGGGCCGCGGGCCAGCCAATCCATCCGCCGACGATCGAAAGCACTGCAAGAATCATGAGCGGGATGGTCATCGACTGCGGTGATTCGTGAACGTGTTTCTGGGCGTGATCATCGGCGCGGGAATAGCCGAAAAACGTGAGGAACACCAGCCGGAACATGTAGAACGCGGTCATACCAGCGGTGACGAAGCCGACAATCCACAAAGCGGGGTGCCTTTCGAACGCACCTCCCAGAATTTCATCCTTGCTGAAAAATCCCGCCAGAGGAGGAATCCCCGCAATCGCGAGGGTTGCGACGAAGAACGTTCTTGCGGTGACCGGAATCTTGTCCCACAAGCCGCCCATTTTTTGAATGTCCTGCTCGCCGGACATGGCGTGAATCACACTGCCCGCACCGAGAAACAAGAGCGCTTTGAAGAAAGCGTGCGTCATCAGATGAAAAATGCCGGCCGCGAATGCGCCTGCGCCGAGCGCCAGAAACATGTAGCCAAGCTGACTGATGGTGGAGTACGCGAGGACTTTCTTGATGTCGTTCTGTACCAGCGCCATGGATGCCGCGAAAATCGCCGTGACCACGCCGACCACAGCGACAACGTCCATGGCCTTCGGCGCAAGCTGGTAGACGGCGTTCATCCGCACAACCATATACACGCCGGCGGTCACCATGGTGGCCGCGTGGATCAAAGCGCTCACCGGCGTGGGACCTTCCATGGCATCGGGGAGCCAGACGTACAGCGGAATTTGTGCGGACTTCCCTGCCGCGCCAACAAATAGCAACAGCGCAATCGCCGTCAGGACGGGCGCTCCCACGGCCAGGGCATGGGCGCCCAGCGCTGCCTCCAAAGCTTGCCGGATTCCCAAATTTGCCGCGACATCGGCCAGTCCCGCCGAAGTAAAGCGGATGGTGCCGAACGTCACGGCCGTCAGTAAAATGCCGAGAATGAATCCAGAGTCCCCAATGCGGTTCACGATAAACGCTTTTTTGCCGGCATCGGAGGCGGACTTCTTCAAGAAGTAAAATCCGATCAGCAAATAGCTGCACAGCCCGACGCCTTCCCAGCCAACGAACATGAGCAGCATGTTGTTCGCCAGGACCAGCGTCAGCATGGAGAACATGAACAGGTTCATGTAGCCGAAGAAGCGGTAGTAGCCGCCTTCATGCCCCATGTAGCCGATCGAATATATATGGATGAGGAAGCCGACGCCGGTAACCACCAGCACCATGACGCAGGAAAGCGGGTCGAGCAGATATCCCCAGTCGGCGGTAAAGCGTATCAGGTGCCCGGTACTCAACTGCATCTGGCCCGGCGTGAGCCATTCGAAAAGGACGTGCTGCGCGACGCGGTTCTCCGGATCGGCAGCCAACAATTGCGTCACCGCGCCCAGCGCGAAGGCGAACGACAGTCCCACACTGCCGACGCAGAACACGCTGACCGCGGCATTGGGAAGCCGCCGGCCCACAAAAAGCATCAGCGCCGCCGTTACCAGCGGAAACAGCGGGATGAGCCACAGGTGCTCGAGGAAAAACCCCGATGGCGTCATGCGAATTTCTTTCCTTGCATCGTCATTTCGTAGCGCGCCACTACCACTTCAACAAATCCATTTCGTCCGCCAAAACAGTTTCGCGGTTGCGGAAAAACGCGATGATGATCCCCAATCCGACTGCGGCTTCCGCGGCTGCATCCGCGATAATGAACAGCGCGAAGACCTGGCCTGCCACATCTCCGTAAAGACGTGAGAACGCCACCAAATTGATGTTCACCGCGTTCAAAATCAGCTCGATGGACATCAACACCACGATCACATTGCGCCGCGTGACCACGCCGATCACCCCAACAATAAAAAGCGCGAGCCCGAGAAAAAGATAATGTCCAATCGGAAGCATGTATCCTTATGCCCTCTTCTTTGCCATCACCACCGCGCCGATCATGGCCACCAACAACAAAACCGATGCAATCTCGAACGGCAACAGATAACTTTCAAACAAGCTCCTTGCCACCGCCTCGGAATTTGGCGGCAGCTTATCCACGGGCGCAGCCACAAGCACGGGCATGCCCTGCCCGGGCATTTTCCCGGTCGACCAAAGCATCAGACCCACCTGTGCCGCCAGCGCCAACGAGATCAGCATCGCCACCCATTTCTGCCGCGCAAATTGCAATTGGCGCACTGCCACGTCCAGGTTCACCAGCATGATCACGAAAACGAAAAGCACCATGATCCCGCCGACGTAAAGAATGATCTGCACGATGAACAAGAATTCCGCGCGCAATTGCAAGAAGATTCCGGCGGTTGCGAGCAGCGCAGTAATGAGAAAGATGGCACTATGCACGACATTCCGCCGCGTGACCGTCAAAATCGCACTGACCACGGCGATCGCCGCAAAAAAGTAAAAGATCACTTGATCAAGCATAAGGATCCGGAGCGGCACCGCCGGCCTGCTGCCGCTCGCTCTTCTGCTCCATGGCCAAAATGAACAGCGCCACGATTAGCGCGATGATGGATGCGGGAATCGTGGCCAAAAGCAGCCACCCGCCTTCCAGATGCAAATACGACCCCGCGATCATGGCAATCCCGATCAGCAGCACGTTGATAATGGACAGGGGAATCAGAAAATGCCAGCCGAGGCGCATCAACTGGTCGAAACGGTAGCGCGGGATCGTGAAGCGCAGCCACATGAAGAAATAAAGGTACGCGCTCACTTTGAAAATAAACCAGAAGCCGCCGTGAATGCCCTCGTAGAAGGGCTTTGCCGCGGAAGCCAACAACGGGTTTACAAACGGTGTCCGCAATAGCACGGGCGCGGCAAGGACCACGGCCACCGTAAAACACAAGCCCGCCACGGCCAGCATAAACAATTGCTGCACCCGCGCCGGCTGCTTGGGCGTGCGCATCAGACAATAGACGCCAATGGCCACCAACAAGAGCGGTGGCAGAAAGTCGATAAAATCCAGCCAGTGCGTTCTCGGAAACGGCCGCAACCAGCCGCCAAGAAATAGAGTCGTCGCGACCGAAGCGACCACAATCATGTTCGTGTACTCGGCAAGAAAATAAAGCGACCAGCGGAAGCCGCTGAATTCCGTCATGTAACCGGCCACCAACTCGGATTCCGCTTCCGGCAAATCAAATGGCGCGCGATTCGTTTCGGCGATGGACGCCACCAGGTAAACGAAAAACGCCACCGGCGCGAGTAATCCAAACCACATGCCCTGTTCGTGCTGCGCTTGCACAATCGAAGTCATATTCAGCGTGCCGGCAAACAACAACCCGCACACCAGCGCCATGCCCGCTGCCGTCTCGTAACTTACCAGTTGCGCGGAACTTCGCAGCGCGCCCATCAGGGAATAGTGGCTGTTCGACGCCCATCCACCCAGCACGATTCCGAAGATTCCCAAGGCGCTCACACCAACGACAAAAAGGATTCCGATATTGATGTCTTTCGCGATTTGGAACGCCGGCCCGATCGCCAAGCCCGCCATCGCCAGCAGCGCCGCCCCAACGGAAAGCACCGGCGCGAGCCAGAAGACCAGTTTGTCTGCGTCGTCCGGAATAATGTCTTCCTTGATCAGTAGCTTCACGGCGTCGGCAATTGGCTGCAGCAAGCCGTGCGGCCCCACGCGCATCGGCCCCAGCCGCGCCTGCATATCCGCCATCAGCTTGCGCTCCACTAAGACGACGTAGCCTACAATCAGCGGAAGAACCGCAACGATGGCCAGCCCGCAAACCAGCGGCGCCCAATACTGGTTCACGAATTCCAACGTGGCTTGCGTTAAGCCTTGCATCCGTTCCCCATCACCCCAGCGGCACTCAACCTGTCTTTCAAGTTCACCACCCTACCGATCCACTTCACCCAAAACAATGTCCAGTGTTCCAATGATGGCCACCACGTCTGCCACCAAGTGTCCCCGCGCCATCTGGTCAAACGCCTGCAAATTCACAAACGACGGCGGCCGGATGCGCACGCGATACGGCTGCACCGTCCCATCGCTGATGACGTAGTAGCCCAACTCGCCCTTTGGCGCTTCAATGGCGTGATAGACCTCGCCCGGCGGCGGCTTCAGAACCTTGCCCACTTTCGCCATAATCGGCCCGGCGGGAATGTTCTCGATCGCCTGCAGGCAAATCAGGCGCGACTGCCGCATCTCTTCCATGCGCACGAGATACCGGTCGTAGGTGTCACCGGTCGTGCCCACTGGAATTTCGAACTTGTACTGATCGTATGCCGCGTACGGCATCGCTTTGCGGATGTCCCACTTCACTCCGCTGGCGCGCAGCACCGGCCCCGTTGCGCCAATTGCGATGGCATCGGCGGCCTTTAAAATCCCAACGCCCTTGGTGCGCCCCAGCCAGATGCGGTTTTGCGTCAGCAGCTCTTCGTAATCGCCGATGCGCGATTCGAAAGCTTTGCAAAAACGCTCGACGTCTTTTTCCAGTGTGTCATACGCCTCATACTGCAGCCCGCCGATGCGAAACGCGTGCGTGGTCAGCCGCGCCCCGCAATACTTCTCGAAAATCTTCAGGATCTCTTCGCGCTCTCGAAAACAATAGAAAAGCGGCGTGAGCGCGCCAATGTCCAAGGCATGCGTTCCCAGCCACAAAAGATGGCTGGCAATCCGCTGCAGCTCCGTCAGGATCGTTCGGATCACGCGCGCGCGCGGCGGCGCTTCCACCATCAGCAATTTCTCGATGGCCTCGCAATACCCCAGGCCGTTGCTGACCGCCGCGACGTAATCCATGCGGTCCACATACGGCGCGAACTGCTGATACGAGCGGTGCTCCGCGATTTTCTCCACGCCCCGGTGCAGATACCCAATCATGCATTCGGAGCCGATCACGCGCTCGCCATCGAGCTTCAGCTTCACGCGCAGCACCCCGTGGGTGGACGGGTGCTGCGGCCCCATGTTCAGTATGAGTTCATCCGCGCCCAGCAGCGTCTTCTGATCAGTTGTTGTCTCGGTGCTCAGCGTCGTCGTCCTTCCAATCCGACCTTCTTGTTGCCGATGACTTGCCGCTCTTTCGCTTTTCTTTTCCTATTCCCTACTTATGACTGAGAACTGCATACTGAAAACTCTCTGTCCTCATTGTCCGCTCTCAATGCCCAGGTTTTCTTTCACCCAGCCGGTATCCTGCTCGATGATGTCGTAATCCTTGCGCAGCGGATAACCTTGCCACTCGTCGGGCAGCAGGATGCGCGCCAAATTGGGATGGCCGGCGAAGACAATGCCAAACATGTCAAACGCCTCGCGCTCCAGCCAATTCGCCGTGGGCCAAACGCCAGCGACGCTCGGAACTTCTTCGCCATCGCCGGCGTGAGCCTTCACGCGCAAACGCTCGTTCTTTGCAAAGGAATAAAGGTTGAGCACCACGTCGAAGCGCTTCTCGCGCTTCGGCCAGTCCACCGCCGTCAAGTCGGAGAGCAAGTCGAATTTTTCTTCATCGCGCAGATAGAGCGCAATCTCCGCCAGCCGCCCGCGTTCCACCGCCAGGATCGCCTGTTTGCGGTCCTCAATGGCTTCCACCAGCGCACCGCCGAACTTCGCGCGCACACGCCCAACCAATTCATTGTTCAGCGGCGTCTGCAACTGCACCGGCGGCTTCGGTGGCGGAGGCGCGGCCGGCTTCGGAGGCGCAGCGCCCGGTGGCGAAGCCACTGCGGGTTTGGCAGGAGGAGTGGACGCGGGTGCCGCACTGCTCGCGGGCTTGTCGCCCGCGGGCATGCCGGAAGGCTGTTGTTCCTTGGGTTCGTCGGCCATAGACCTTGTGCAATGCGGGCGCGGTCACCGTCGTAACGAACGAAGACCCGAATCTCAGACTACAAACGCCCGCGTTTCTAATACACGGCAAAAAACCTGGTCAATCACAAGAACTTGGAATGCAATTCGATAGCGCCTGGAAGCAAATGAATCTTCGCGATCTTGGCGATCAAGCCCATTCCAGCGCGCCCTTTTTGTACAGCCACACGTATCCAATCAGCAGAATCCCGAGGAACACAAACATCGAAACCAGCGCAAACAGCCCCAGGTGAGCCATCACCCATCCGCGGTACAAAATCGCCCACGGAATCAGGAACATTGTCTCCACATCGAACACCACGAACAGCATGGCGATAATGTAGAAGCGCACGGAGTACCGCCCGCGCGCATGCCCTTCCGGGGCAATCCCGCACTCATAAGGTTTCAGCTTTGCACCGTACGACGTGGAATCCGGCCGTATCAACTTTGCCAGGATGAGCGTCACGGCGGGAAACGCCATTACCAGCGCGGCATAAATCAATACTGGAAGATAGGCTCCAGGCATGCTCCCCTCACGCGCAGCATCCTATCACTAATTTCGATTCTTGGGACTCTCTTACTCGCTGTAATTGTAGGCCCGCGCTTTAGCTGTGGGGGCACGATATGTCGTGCCCTTGCTTATTCCGCCGCGTTGCCCCGTGGCCTTCTTCTCCACGTGTAGGGGCGCAGCACTGCTGCGCCCCGCGGCGACTCTGCGTCGCCGCCCGTTTGGGCATCCATCCCGAAATCTCCCCAAACTGTCATCCCGACGCTCAGGCCGCAGTCTCCTGCGGCCTGAGGCGGAGGGATCTGCTTTTGACTTCCGAATCCTGACTTAAAACTTACAACTTAAAACTATTTCTCAAACAGCAGTTCGCCCGCGCGGCTCGTCGCCTTCACCACCGCTTTAATCAGCGTTACGCGGAGCTTCCCCTCTTCCAGCTCGAGGATCCCATCAATCGTGCACCCCGCTGGCGTGGTCACCGCGTCCTTCAAAAGCGCGGGGTGATCGCCCGTCTCCAGCACCACGCTCGCCGCGCCCTTCATCGTTTGCGCGGCTAGCAACGTCGCCACGTCCCGCGCTAAGCCCACTTTAACCCCAGCCTCCGCCAGCGATTCAAGAATAATGTACGCAAAAGCGGGACCGCTCGCGGAAAGCCCGGTCACCGCGTCCATGTTTTTTTCGTCCACCACCACCGTGCGCCCCACGGCACTAAACATCGCCCGCGCTATTTCCAAGTGCTCCGCCCCGGCATGCGCGCCTCGGCAAATTCCGGTCATGCCGCATCCCACGGTCGAAGGGGTGTTCGGCATGGCGCGCACGACAGGAATTTTTGCCGTCACGTGTTGCTCGATGTAATTCGTCGGTACGGAAGCCGCCACGGAAATCACCAGCGTCTTCTCATTCAGCTCCGGCGCAATTTCTCTCAACACTTCGCCCATCACTTTCGGCTTGACGCACAGCAACACAATATCCGCGCCCTGCGCCGCCTTGCGGTTCTCTGTCGTCACCGCTACGCCCAGTTCTTTTCCGAGCGCCTTGGCCTTCTCCGCGTGCTGCACCGTCGCCCTCACGCACTTCGGAGCGAACAGCTCCTGCTTCAAGTACGCCCGCAGCAAGATGCCGCCCAGCTTCCCCGTCCCCAAAACTGTCAGTCTCTTCTCAGCTAGTTTTTGTGTCATGGTGCAAACATTCTTGACGACAAGCACGTCTGCGTCAACCATCGTGCGACCGGTATTCAGATGCAGCCCTGGCACCTGACGGTCCTTGCACCAAGAAACTTTCGGCCTCGAGTTTGGATACGTGTTCTGCATCCTTGGCTCGAGGCCTTGTCCTTGCCGAGGCTATTGGTCAGCAAGTTGTTGTTGGCCCGCACTCATATTGAGATTTGCCAATGCCCTCTGGCTACTGACCTTCGCAGGTCACGTGGTCGTTCCAATCCACAAAAGCGCCGTTGGGGTTATCCCGCCAAGCCCAAACGTGCAGTTCGAAAATCGAGCCTATGCCGTACCGGTTTGGAGTGCCAACGAACTGGAACGATTGACCTTCGAGAACCGGCGCATTGCCGTTATGATTTGCCAGCCACGTAGTAGCGTCTACGATGAACTCGACCCCCACCAGCCGTAACTGTCCCCTATCGGGGTTCTCAAGGCCTACATCGAGCAGCAAAAGACGCCGCTTTAATCGGTAAGCGGTGCCTTAGACTCCCCGCCCTGAAGGGCCAGGTTTTACGGCACCACGGACAAGGAGAGGGGGGCCAGCCTCGACTTTTAACTTTCGTATTTCGGATTTCGAGTTTCGATTCTCTAATTTCGGCCTTTAACTCAGTCGTGGCGGGCGCCGTGGAGAACCTTCACCGCATGGGGCAGAAGATGCGCCACCGCATCGAGCGACTCGGCAGCACCTTTGGGGCTTCCCGGCAAGTTGACGATGAGCGTCTTGTGCCTCACGGCCGCCGTCCCGCGCGAAAGCACCGCCGTCGGCGTGTGTTCCAAACCCTTGCGGCGCATCTCTTCAGAGATTCCCGGCACAATGCGATCGGCAATGGCCTGCGTCGCTTCGGGAGTATTGTCACGCGGGCCGATGCCCGTTCCTCCGGTTGTCAGCAAAACGTCCACGCGCCCGGAATCCGCCAGTTCGCGCAACTGCTCGCGAATCCCCGCAGGATCGTCGGAAATCCGCAAAGCCACGGTGACCTCCCAGCCCAAGCCGCGGCACGCGGCCACCACGGCAGGACCGGAGCGGTCTTCGCGCTCGCCTTTGGCCACGCTGTCGCTGATGGTAAGAACTGCTACGCGCATGAGGAGGGCTTCTAGGACAGCGTCACTGCGTCGCCACGGTGTCTTGATCGCGATTGGCTTCATCCATCAGCCGCATCGCTTCCATCAGGAGGCCCGTCGTGTTTTTGGTGGTCGTCGTGCGCTTCGAGGCGTTGGCCGCGTTAAAGTCAATCTCAAACTCTCCCGCGGTCCACAACACCACCTTATAAACCGCGTCGTCGCCTTCCACTTTGCCGACTTTGGCGTCACGGCACTGGCCGCCAGCAAAATAGAGCTCGCCTTGGACACCATTGTTGCGCACGGTGAGGCGGCAGGACTTTTGCCCCATCTCCAGCGACTGCATCAGGTCAATCATGCTCATCTCTTCCAACCGTCCCTGGATGACGCCGGGGCGAGAAGCTGTCTTCTGCAGCTTTTCGAGATGCAAGCGATCAATCACTTTTTTCGCAATTCGCACCAGGTCCTTGATCAGAAAGGGTTTGGTGATGAAGTCTTCGACGCCGTCCACCAGCGGCCTCAGCCGCTCCTCGATGTCCGGACGGCTGGCCATAAACAAAAACGGGATGTGTCGCGTCGTGTCTCTCGCCCGCAGCTTCTCAAAAAGCTGCCTGCCGTCCAACACCGGCATCTTGTAATCGCAGAGAATCACGTCCGGAGGAGCGTCCACGACCTTGAGCAAGGCGTCTGCGCCGTCTTTGCAAACTTCTATCTCGCAGAACGGCTCCAAGCCCTTGAGAATCAAATCACGCACCAGAGGATTGTCCTCTGCCAGTAGCAGCTTGACCGCCGTTTTGCTTCCCGAGGTGGTCATCGCGCGCGCTTCTCCCGAGCCGCCGCTCGGCGAAAGTCGCCGCTCTTTCCGCCAGTTTTCTCGACCAGCACGATGTCCGTAATTTCCATCCCTTTGTCGAGGGCTTTACACATGTCGTAAACCGTGAGGGCGGCGGCGGCCACGGCGACTAGGGCTTCCATTTCCACGCCCGTCTGCGCTGCCGTAGTCACCGCGGATCGCACTTCCACGCCATTCTTGCATAGCCGTGCGGTCACATCAATGTGTGTGAGAGGTAGAGGATGACAAAGAGGTATCCACTCCGCGGTCCGCTTAGCCGCGGCAATTCCCGCGATTCGCGCCACTTCCAGAGGGTCTCCCTTGGGGTTTTTGAGCCGGCGCAGCGCTTGCACCACGCTCGGCTTCATCTTCACGAAACCCTGCGCCACGGCCGTCCGAGTGGTCACCGCTTTGGACGACACGTCGACCATCCGCACTTCGCCCTTCGCCCCGTAATGCGAAAGCTTGGCCATCAGCGCCGCTCCGTTTGTCATCCTGAAGGCATCCGACGAGGACGCCTGAAGGATCTCAACTTAAATAACTTTGACCACCATCTAGGGAGGCCGTCGTCTCGGAGGATTAGACAACATCCTTTCTCAACAACACCGAAACACTTTCCCCCGCAGCTAGCTTCTCTCGCTCTGCGGGCACAACCAAGAAGCAATGCGCTCCCGCCAGCGCCGCGATGTCACCCGACCCTTGCCATTTCAAAGCTTTCACCTCAGGAACGGTCCCGTGCCATTCGATGCGCGCTGGAAGGAAGTGGGTAAGCCCCGGCCGTTCATTCAATGCCTCCGCCAGCCGCGCTTCAACCAGCGGCAAAGGATGCGCTTCCGCGCCACTCAGCAAATCGATCGCCGGCGTTACAAACAATTGAAACGTCACCATTGTGGACACCGGATTCCCCGGCAACCCAAACACTGGCTTGCCCTGGCAAATCGCGAACACGGCCGGTTTCCCAGGCCGAATCGCCACCGCGTCAAAGAAAAACTCCGCGCCCAGCGCTTTCAGCATGCTTTCGACGAGATCGTACTTTCCCATCGAAACGCCGCCGGTCAGCACCAGCGCATCTTCCTTCAGTCCGCGCTCGATTTTTTCTCCTAAATCTTCGACGCGATCCGCGGCGTTTCCCAACACCACGGGTTCGCCTCCGGCGATTTGAACCTGCGCCGCCAGCGACACGCTGTTGCTATTGCGAATCTGAAATGCTCCCGGCTGCTGATCGATCAGCACGACTTCATCGCCAGTCGATAAGATGGCCATGCGCGGCCGCTTCGCGCATTGCAGTTGCGTCGCGCCAACTTGCGCGGCCAGCGCCAGCTCTGCAAATCCCAGCCGCATCCCCGGCTTTAGAATCATTTGCCCGGCGCGCGCTTCGCTTCCGCGCGGCACAATGTTTTGCCCGGCCTGCGCCCCACGCTCGAATCGGACAAGCTCGCCTTCACGTTGCGTATACTCGATCATCACTACGGCATCGGCACCGGCGGGCACCGCTGCACCCGTCATGATTTGCACGCAGGTTCTCGGCGCAAGCGCTTCGGTGACGGTGTCGCCGGCTTTGATCTCTCCAGCACACTTCAGTTGCGCTTCCGGCTTGATCTCACCCGCACGCACCGCGTAGCCGTCGCGCGTGGACCGGTCAAACGGCGGATACTCGCGATCCGTTTTGATTTCCTGCGCCAGCACCAATCCGAGCGCTTCCCACACGCTCACACTTCCGCACGCGCGCGGTCCTCGCATCTTTCCAACTTGTTCGATGACTTTGCTTCGGGCTTGCTCGTAGTTGAGCATGGTGAGGTTTCGTAGAAGCAGCTTCAGCCCAGCCGCTTCTGCTTTTTGTTTCCGCTCTTCTCGGCGAACTCTGTTCTCTGCGGCCTCTGCGCTAAATGTTTTCTCTTTATTACAACCACTTCGACAGCAGCGTTCCTGCCGGCACAATCGTGGCGTCGCGCTCCGGCCCCGTGGAAATCATCCCGATCTCCACCTGCAGAAAATCCGAAATAAATCGCAAATATTCCAGCGCCGCTTTCGGCAGTTTGTCGCCGTCCTTCGCGCCGTAAGTGGAAACGCACCACCCCGGAAGTGTTTTGTACTCGGGCGTGACGTGCTCGTACTCTTCCGCCAGCGCGGGCATTTCTTTCAGCGGCTTCCCTTTGTATTTGTAACCCACGCACACTTGAATTTCGCGCTGCGTGTCAAAAACATCCAGCTTGGTAATCACCAGCGAATCAATGCCGTTAATCATTTTCGCGTAGCGCAGTACTTGCAAATCCAACCAGCCGCAACGCCTCGGCCGTCCGGTTACCGCGCCAAATTCCTTCCCGCGGTCGCGCACTTCCTTGGCGTCGAGGTCCGGCATCTCGGTAGGAAACGGTCCCCCGCCCACGCGCGTCGTGTACGCTTTGGAAATTCCTAGCACGTTCTTGATTTTTGTTGGCGGCACGCCCACGCCCGTGGCAGCGCCGCCCGAAGTCGCGCTCGACGAAGTTACAAACGGGTACGTTCCGTGGTCGATGTCCAACATGGTGCCCTGCGCGCCTTCGAACAGCACGGACTTTCCCTCATCCAGTGCGCCGTTCAGCAATTCCGCGGTATCGCAGATGTAGCCGCGAATTGTTTCGCCCAGCTTTAGTGTCTCTTCCACTTCGTGAGAAAAGTCGATGTCCGCGCCGTAGGCACCCTTCGCCAGCCGGTTTTTCTCCGCCACCACGTTCGCGGCTTTCTTTCGAAACAGTTCCGGTTCGAGCAAATCGCACATCCGCAGCCCGCGCCGCGCCATCTTGTCTTCGTACGCCGGTCCGATACCACGCGAAGTGGTGCCGATTTTGTTGGCGCCCCGCGCCTCCTCCGCCGCTTTGTCCAGCTCGCGGTGATAGGGAAAAATCAAGTGCGCGCGGTTGCTGACGTGCAGCCGCCCTTTCACGTCCACTCCGGCTTTCGAGAGCGTCTCGATCTCGGCCACCAGCGCGGCGGGATCTACCACCACACCCGTGCCAATCACCGCATGCTGTTTGGGCCGCAAAATTCCGCATGGGATGAGCTGCAGCACATAACGCTGTTTTCCAATGATGACTGTGTGACCGGCGTTATGGCCCCCGGCGACGCGCGCGATGTAGTCAAACGAGCCGGAAAGATAGTCAACAACCTTGCCTTTGCCTTCATCGCCCCATTGCGCGCCCACCACCACCACGGATTTCATTCTCTTGCTTCTCCTCACACTTTCCCGGCCGCTGCGGCTCCGCCACGGTCCCTCAGGGGCCGCACCCTTCCCCCTCCACGACTTCCTGAGAGGAATACAACTGGTGGGAAATTGCAGAACAACCAAGAAGAATCGTACGCTGGCCTGCCCCTCAGCGCAAGCAACACGCAGCTGAGCCAGCGCATCGCAATAATAATAAAGTTTGACCCAACGATAAGTTAAACCACGCGCGCCCCGCGCTCCGGTCGAACGAGTTGTTGGGCGCTGCCGCGAGACGTATAAAGGATACAGCCAAGTACCAGCCAAATAAGCCCCTCGATCATCAAAGCAGTGCCGGGAGCGAAGAGCCCAAAAATCCGTAGGCCGAGAAGGCCAACAAGTATTGACCAAATCGATTTCCGACGCGATATGCGATGCGCTGCTAAAGCGGCAATTCCGAGCGCAATGGGGGCAAGCCAAAGGAACAATGCGCCGCCGTTACTGTGGACGTCCGATCCGATTGGATGTTTCAGAACATAGACTGCGTCATCTCGCGCGGTGACCGCAATCATGATCCATACGATGGCGAAGAATGCGCCTCCCAATACTGCCGCGCCCATAATGATTTTCAGCAGGATGCCGCGCCGTGTGGCAATGAGAAACAAACCGAATAATCCCCCGAGAAACCCCAGGGCCTTGAAGACCTGCAGTATGCTCCAAAGTTGGAAGGGCGGCGCGACGACTTGGTATCGAGAATGACCGAAGAACGGGTGCGCCTGTTCCCAAAGTCCTAGCACTCCACCGGAAATTACCGCGGCCGCTATACATGCAATGGCCAGCCATTTGATTAAGTCACGCTCGGACAACATCAGTTTTTGATTTCCCTCCACGCGGCGCGCAGGCCGGCTAGCCGCGTGCTGTACTTCGGCCGGCTGACTTCCCGTTCCAGGTTCCGCCGTCCTGCAAGAGTGAGGCGACATGTCTATCAGCGACATGTCGCATGACGCCATATTTAACCATTCGAGCGTCAGCGTCAAGACAAAAACGAAACCGCTTGCGGTGTTGCCTTTAGCCTGCCTGGGGAGATGGACGATTGAGAATCTCGATAGCTTGGAAGGGTCGTTGGTTAGGAGCGTTTACTGCTGCTTTGAGGCCGAACTATCTCGACAATTCTGCGTAGCGGAAGCAATCGACCATATGATCGTTGACCATGCCGGTGGCTTGCATGAGCGCGTAGCAAATCGTCGAGCCCACAAAACGAAACCCACGCTTCTGCAAGTCTTTGCTGAGGGCATCGGACTCAGCCGTTTTTGCGGGCACGCGCTTGTGCACCTTCCAGGCATTTTGCTTCGGCCGCCCGTCCACAAAACGCCAGATGTAGCCGTCAAACGACCCGAACTCTTCCTGCACTTTCAGAAACGCTTGCGCATTTCCAATCGCCGCCGCGATTTTCAGTTTGTTGCGGATAATTCCCGCATCGCACAGAAGTTCCCGCACTTTCTTCTTGTCGTAACGCGCCGCTTTCTCCGGATCGAATCCGTCAAACACTTCCCGGTAGCGGGCGCGTTTGCGCAGAATCGTGTCCCAGCTCAATCCCGCTTGCGCACCTTCCAAGATCAAAAACTCAAACCATTTCTTTTCGTCGTGGACCGGCACACCCCATTCCTCGTCGTGATAAGGAATGTTCAGCTCATTCTGCGCCCAGTGGCAGCGAATTAGATTTTTCTCGTGAGGCTTTTTCATTTGCTGTTTGCCACCGGCAGCCACACATAGTAATGCGTTTGTCCAATTTCCTGCCATCCATCCATGGACTTGGCCACGGCCGCATTCTTCGTCACCACGGCCTTTGCTCCCAGCTCAGAAAATCTCCTGAGCACCTCCTGCTTCTTGACAGGATCGGCGGCCAACAATCTCGCCTGATCCTTCCAGGGAATTTCTGCCACGATTCTTACGCCCGCCAGATGCGCCCAATACCATCCCGATCCCGAAGCGATCAATCCCACGTGCGTCCCGGGTGGAATCCCCAGGTTGTGCAAGCCAGCGGCAACTTCCCAATGTTCATACGGCCGGTTCGCAATGACTTCCCTCAAATCGCGCGTCACCGGCCAGGCTATTGCCAAAGCCAAAGCGAGAATCACCGCCGGAACTGTGCGTTTTCTTAGCACGCCACCATCGTTTGTTGAAATTCGCGCACTCGATAGAATCCACAACAGGAGCATTAAAGCGAACGGGCTGACGTATCTCTGTTCGACCAGTACGAGCGCGTACATGGCCAGTGTCGCAGTCGAAGGGAGCCAAACCAGCCATAAGTGTTTTGCTCCCCATTCCCATTGTCCCGCCTTCCGCACCACCAAGATCAGCGCGACGAACAAGACATAGAGCGCGCCGCTCCTGGAAAACAGCTTCAAGTATAAATTCGCGCTCCGGAACAACACCCAGAGCTGGCCCTTCAACGAGAAATGCGGCCGGATTCCCTCATACCAATAGGAAGGGTCGTACCACGGCGGATAGCTCCCCGCCACGGGCTCCGCGAATTCGTAGATGGGAGGGTCGGTCAAAACCTTTCGCGTTGGGTGCGCGGGAGTGCCCGTTCCGGCAGGCTCGCCTTGCCAATGCGTCGATAACGTCGCGCGGTTCACGTACTCCGCGTAAGCAATCCTCCCGCTGTCGCCGAACGTTGCGCGGTGTTTCTCCTTGGAAAGCGCGAAGACCAGGGGCAACGCAACCCCCAGAAAGACGGCTAGCGCTAGCGTCGAACGCGTCAGCGCTTTCGAATACGATCCTCGCGTCATTCCAAAAAGCAAGAATCCGCTCGCGAGAAACACGAAAGAAATAGGAAACATGGCCGCCTTTGAGAGGTACGCAAGCCCTAACATGGCTCCTAATCCGGCGAACAGAGGCGAGTCTCCCTTGCCTTGATAAAGACGCAGCAGCAGCGCCGTCGCCACGTAGGCGAGCCCCGCCACAATCATGTCGGGATTCACCATCGCGGGGCTCAGCCAGAACTGACAGCTCCAGAGGAAAAGCAGGTATCCGCAGATCCACAAAATCTTTTCCGGCAGCGGCTGCAGCTCTTTTTCCGGCACACTTTCGGCGCGCCGCGCCGCGAGCATCTCTTTCAAGGAAATTTCAAAGCAAAACAGACTTACAAGGTACACCGCAAAATTCACGAGGTGGACGACGGTAAATTCCCAGTACAGCGAAGGATGGAAAATCCGAAAGCTGGCACTCAACATCGCCGGGTACAGCGGGCTCCAATAGCCGTTCACCAGCGCGTGGCACCCGCTTTGCACCGCGGCTTCCGCCATCTCAATGTAGGAAATTCCGTCTGGACTCACCTCATTGCGGTGTGCCCACACTTGCAGCGCTCCCAGTGCGATGGCCAGGCACCAGAAGAAAGTCCGCGCATGTGGCTTGAAGAGTTGTGGATTCTCCTGTTCCGCTTGCGCGCGTCCCAGTGGAATCACTCTTCCTCCGCGGGCCTGATGGTTTTCAATGGAGTTGGCAAGATGCTGTCAACGCTCTTGCCGCAATGATACGCAAAACGAGGGGCCGGCAAAAACAAATCGGTGGCGTCATTCCGAACAACGCCACCCGATCCCTTTTTTGAATTACCCGACGTGGCGATCCAGCGCCTTGGTGATCTGTTCCTTCGGCACGGCTCCCACAATCTGCTCGACCACTTGTCCGTTCTTGAACACCAGCAAGGTGGGAATTCCGCGGATATTGTACCGCCCCGCGGAGTTCATCGCTTCATCCACGTTCAGCTTCATCACT
The DNA here is from genome assembly GCA_003223295.1 of Acidobacteriota bacterium. Lineage (GTDB taxonomy): Bacteria > Acidobacteriota > Terriglobia > Acidiferrales > UBA7541 > Acidiferrum. The sequence continues at coordinate 47,076 of QHYM01000121.1, forward strand.
TTCAGTTTGCCTTCATAATCGTGGGCGATTTCCGCGACTGTCGGCGCCAGCATGTGACACGGCCGGCACCACTCGGCCCAGAAATCCACCATGACCGGCTTGGAATTGCTCGCGGCGAGCACTTCCGCCTCGAAGTTTCCGTCCGTCGCCGCTGGAATTGAATTGTCTGCCATAACCTTATGTTTTAGGCGGCTTGCCCTTCGGAACGCCGCCTATTTCTCCTTTGCCAATTTAATTAGATGTTGCAGCAGGTTTTTGGTTTCTCCCGGCTTCCCCTGAGTTACGACGCGCTTGCCCCGATCCTTGAGGGGCTTCCCCCGAGGTTCGAGAGGCTTGTTCCGACCCTTCGGGGACTTGCTGCGAACTCTCTGCGGTCTGTCCTGGGTCTTGAGAAGGCTGTGCAGCTCCTTGAGAAGACTGCCCGGCAGCTTGGGCCGCTTTCCTGGCGCCCCGGCGCGATGGTCCCTCAGCCCCCTCGGCTTCCTTCTCGGCCTTCTCCGTCTTTTCTGCCCTCTCTGGCCTCTCCGCCTTCTCTACCTTTTGCGCCGTGGGCGCGAAGCCGCGGGTCACGCGCGCGGCCTCATACAGCTTGGCGTATTCCTTGGCCGACCCTTTCCAGGAAAAATCCTTCGCCATTCCGTTCAACTGAATACGCTTCCAGATCCCTTCGTCCATGTAATGATGCAACGCTTGCCGCACCGCGTACAAGAGCGCCACTCCGGAATACTCAGAAAACTTGAATCCCGTTCCCGTGCCGTGCTCCACGTCAAAAGGCGTGATGCTGTCGTCCAGCCCTCCTGTGGCTCTTACAATCGGCACCGTACCATATTTCAAGCTATACATCTGATTCAAGCCCGACGGTTCGTAGCGTGAGGGCATCAGGAACATGTCGGCTCCCGCTTCCACTTTGTGCGCCAACGTATTGTCGTAGGCGATTTTCAATCCCACGCGCCCCGGGTACGCCGCCGCGAGCGCGGTGAACAACTTTTCGTATTTCCGGTCGCCGGTTCCCAGCACCACCAACACCAGATCTTCCTTCATCAGCTCGTGCGCCTTCTCCGCGATCAAATCAAATCCCTTCTGGTCCGCGAAGCGCGACACGATTCCTAGTATCGGCCGCTCCAAATGCTCATGCGGCAGCCCAAACACGTCGAGCAAATCCTGCCTGCAGGCTTGCTTGCCACTCAAATCCTTGGCCGAATAATTCGCGGCAATCAGCTCATCTTTCGCGGGATTCCACGCCGAGTAATCCACACCGTTTAGAATTCCCACCAGCCGGTCCGCGCGTTTCCTGGCCACGCCATCCAATCCGTGTCCGAATTCCCTGGTCTGAATCTCTTGCGCGTACTTCCGGCTCACCGTCGTCAGATAGTCCGAATAAACCAACCCGCCTTTCAGCAAGTTCACGCTGCCATAAAACTCGAGTCCTTCCGGATGAAACAATGTTTGCGGCAGGCCCACGCGGTCCAGCATCTCTCGGGAGAACTGACCTTGATAGCCCATGTTGTGGATAGTGAACACCACCGGGATGTTCTTCACCAGCGGGTCATTGCTGTACGAGCTTCGCAGCAACACCGGCACCAGGGCGGTCTGCCAATCGTGGCAATGGAACACGTCCGTGGGCCAAATGTGCTTTGCCACTTCGATGGACGCGCGGCAAAATTCAGTGTAACGCTCCGCGTTGTCCGGATAATCTTTTCCACCGGTCCCATACAGACCCTCGCGGTCAAAATACGGGGGATCGTCGACGAAGAAGTACCGCACTCCGCCGAGCACCGAGCCATCGGCAATTGCCGGGAAGCGGATCCGCGCGCCGCCCATGGGAATCGTCAGGCTCGGAATCACCGTTGCGGCTGCTTCGGTTCCACGGTAACGTGGCAACACCACGGCCACCTCGTGGCCCTGCGCTACCAATGCCTTCGGCAACGCTTCCACCACGTCTGCCAAGCCGCCGGTCTTCGAGAACGGCAGCCCTTCCGATGCTACAAACAGAATTCTCATGGAACGCCCACCACCACTATCCCACCCATTTTACGCTACACCAACGTCCTCGGCAGTCTAATCTGTGGATGGCCGGCAAGAGCATCAGGTTATACCTTGAATGTTTAGAATGCATATCGTTGCGATGTTCCTTGAGACTGCGAGAATGTTGCCGGCTCGACGCCGCCGTTGCGCGGCCGCCGCTGTATGTCCTTCTTACTTAATCTCAGCCGGTCGTGAAGATATTGCTCGTTTACTTTTGGCTGTTAGGGAAATTGCTTTCCAAGAATCGTCCACAAAGTGCTGCGCCCGGAGAGACGATCGAGCCTTCGGCTAGCAAGGAATGCCAACGACCCAGACACTAAATATTTTCACATCCGTGAGATAGCTCTGGTGTGAGGCGCGCTGACTCCAATGGCCTGCAAATTGCCTGACCTCACTTTGGAATTCTATGCCTGTCCCCCTTATCCAAACGTCTGTTGAAAGGTGGGTACCAGTACGAGAAAAGACCTTCACGTGCTTTGCTACCAGCATCACAAAGAGATGCTTCTGGGTCTTGTCAGCGAACCTGCAGAGGGGGTGCTCTATGCCTGCCAGGAGCCTGGCTGCCTTATCCGGTACGATGCTGCGCGAGGATACTTCCTGGACACAGAGGACTTAAAGACCATCGAACTAGAGATTATGCCTCGCGTTAACTGCCGAAGTGATGGCCAGCCTATGTATCTGGCCCAGGTCAATCCCGAGAAAAGCAGCTTTCGCCTGTGGAAATGTCCGGCATGCGACCAGAGTCGCAATAATGAGGAGACATCAGACGGGCTTGGAAAAAAGATGGGCGCTTAAGGCCTGTGTATAGCGCTTTCTTGCCAGGCTTCTTGGCGCGCTAAGGACACTGGTCTCTGCGGCAAGTCTAGTAAGCCTTGGCCCACGGTTCCACCCTGCCGGTAAGCTCCAAGCCGACTGCATACTTTCCAGGGGATACCTTCTGGCAGTAGACAATTCGTGCCTGTAGGCGCAAGCCATCGGCTGGCGAATCAATCAGCACGAGCTGTCCCGGCTGCAGCCTCTGTTCGACCAGCACACGCGCGCCGTGCGCACTCACGTTTTCCGTCGATGTTCTTTCGCCAAGCTTTGGCTCAGGAGGCACACTTACTTTTAGACTTACAGTTCTCGCGATCCGCTTCTCGGATCGGCCGTTCGACATATCCCTCCTGATGCCATCGAGCTTGCGGGCCCTAGGCAGCATATTCTCTCTTAGGCCCCTTTGTGCGAGTCGGCGAGGTGCTCCCCATTAGCGGCACATTCTGTAGGTACGTGGATCTCGATGCACCCTCGGATCGAAGAATGCAGCTCCGGCAACGGAGCACTCCCTCCTGTCGCATCTAATAGACTTGGATACCATTGTTCAGACGGGCGGAGAAGCCGGAGGAACATGCAATTCCTCGGCGGGTGATTTCCCCAGTGCTAAGCGCTAACTCCCTTGTTTACCGTCTCTGTGTTATACCTGCTCACCCATTACATCCTTCCTCACTTGAACGTTGGCTATGGTGCGCTTGACGGCGCGGATACTCTTGAGGAAGCGAGCGACTACCGAATGCTCGCCAATTTGGCTGGGGAACCGCCAAGTCTCGCCTCACTCGTAACGGAGCGCAACGACAGGGTCTACGCGAACGGCGCGGCGCGCGGGAATGTAGCTCGCTAGAAAGGCAATGCCCAACAGAAAAAGTGGGACGCCGACGAACGCAATGGGATCGTGGGCGCCCATGCCGTACAACACACTCGAGAGCACCTGTGACACGGCTGCGCAGCCTACGATGCCTGCAAGAGCCCCGATCAGCACCGGACGCAGCGCCTGCCGCAGCAAGAGACTCATCACGTCGCGACCTTCCGCCCCGAGTGTCATACGAATGCCGATTTCGCGCGTCCGTTGGCTCACTCCGTAGGAAACAACGCCATGCACGCCGATTGAAGCCATCAGCAGCGCCAGCGCCCCGAGCACGCCGGAGAGCGCCGCCACAATCCGCGACGGCGCTCTCCACGCCTCCAGGTTATCTTCCAGCTTCGTGACGTTCACGATCAAATCCGCATCCAGCGCCCGCAGCGCTTCGCGAATCCCGTTGGCCGTCGCCGTGTCACCGCTCTTGCTGTGCACCAGCAATTGCAATCTCTCCTGCTCTTCCGGTCCGGCCGGCAGGTAAAAGAACAGCCCCTCGTTCTGCCCTAAGTGCGAAGCCTGTGAATCCCGCACCACCCCCACGACCTGATACACTTTCTTCTCCCACCCTCGTAGAGTCTTTCCAAGCGCATCTGCCCGGGCCACAGCCGTCGCGCCGTGGACTCCGTCACTACCAACACGAGGGCACCCGACCGCGTCTCCGCTTCCGTGAACGCTCGGCCGCGCACCATCGGCATTCCCAGCATGGTGAAAAATCCCGGTGAAACCACGTTGAACTCAAACCCTCGCTCCTGTGTCTCCCCCGCAACCGTCATTCCCGTCCCCAAAAACTGATGCCCCAGGGGGGTAACGCGTGCCTGCTCCACGGCATCCACACCGGGCAATGCCGCCACGCGGGCGGCCAATTCGCGCTGAAACTCTTGCGCGCGCTCCTTGTTATAGCCTTGCGAAGGCAAATCAAATTGGGCCTGGGTAATTCCTTTCATCTCGAAGCCCGGATCCACCGTTTGCGCCAAATAAAGTCCTCGCATCAGCAATCCGGCTGCAATCAGCAGCACCATGCACACGGCCACCTGCACTCCGACGAGGGTGCCGCGCAGCATTCCCCCGCTCGCGGACTTTCCCATAAGCCCGCCGCCATCGCCCTTAACCGCTGTGCTCAAATCGTGCCGCGTCGCATGGAGCGCCGGCGCAAGTCCAAACACAATCCCGGTAAAGGCCGTCAAGGCCAAAGAATATCCCCAGACGCGCAGGTCCGGATGGACATCCCACACCAGCCTCGGCGCCCCGTGCGGCAAGTGCGCCAGCACAAACTGCGCGACGCCCTCAATCGACCAGAACGCCAGGAGTGACCCCAGCGCTCCGCCCAAAAACGCAATCAGCAGACTCTCCGTCAACAACTGCCGGACGATGCGCCAACGGGTCCCCCCGATTGCCAGCCGGATGGCAATTTCCTTCTGTCTGGCGGAGGCCCTCGCCAGCAGGAGATTCGCCACGTTCGCGCACGCGATTAGCAGAACCAGTCCCACGGCCGCCAGCACCACTGCTCCTATCCCAAACACCACGCTCCGTTCTTCTGGCCGCCCTAAGGGATCGCGCATGGATCGCCAGCGTGGTCGTCCGCCCAGGATATTGCTGATCAATCCGCCCCGCGATTACTCCCAGGTCGGCGCGGACCTCTTCGAGCGAAATGCCCCCGCGCATCCGCCCCAACAGCGCCAGCCAGCCGGTGTTGTCTTCCTCGAGCAAATCGCGGTCCGGCTCCAGCGCCTTCTGCATCGTCACCGGCGCCCAAAATTCGCTGGGCCAGGGATCGAGTCCGCCAAATCCTGGCGCGGCCACACCTATCACAATGAATTTCGCGCGATTCAACGAAACGCTTTTTCCCACAACCGTCGGATCGGCGCCGAACCGGCTTCTCCACAAATGGTCGCTCAGCACTACCACCGGGCTCGCTCCCGGCGCGCTACAATCCGACTCCACGAAGACGCGCCCCAACGCCGGCCGCTCTCCCAGCACGTCGAAAAAGTTGCACGACGTTTCGGCTCCCAACAGTTGTTTGAGATTCTCTCCTCCCAACGTCGCTTCCAGAAACGGCGCATACGCCAGCAACCCGGAGAACACATGATTATTCGCCCGGTAGTTTTTGTATTCGGCGTAAGAGAATAATCCCAGCTCGCCATGAACGTTGCGCTGAAGCTTGCCGTGGAAGATCTGGTCCACGCTCACCATCTGTTCCGCCCTGGGAATAGGCAGCAGCTTCAGCGCCACTCCGTTCAGCACGGAAAAGAGTCCCGTGTTCACGCCGATTCCGAGCGCGATGGCCAGAACCGCGACTATCGTGAACCCTGCATTCTTCGCCAGCGCTCGCGCCCCGTAGCGCAGGTCTCGCCAGGTGGTCTCCAGCCCTACGAAGCTCCATGCCTCGTGGCAGGCTTCCTTGATGCGCGTGACGTTTCCGAACTGCCGCCGCGCCGCGTAGCGCGCTTCCTGTCCGTCAATCCCGCGGGTGCGGTTCTTGGCTTCGCGCATCGCCAGGTGAAACGCCAGTTCGTCCTCGAGGTCACGGTTGAGTTGCTTCCTCTTGAAGAGCGCCTGCACTCTCATCCAGTAGTTCATGGCTATTCTCCAAAATCTTCCAGCGTCGATCCGCCCGTTTCCGATCTACGACCGACGCCTTACAGCTCAAAACCTATGACTCCTCTTGCTTACGCCATCTGCATCACTCGCGCGATCGCTGCGGACATCCGCCGCCAATACTCCGCTTCTTCCGCCAGTTTCTTGCGCCCCGCGGCCGTCAACGCGTAGTACTTGGCCCGCCGGTTGTTTTCCGACGCGCCCCACTCCGCGGAGAGTAGCCCCTTTAGCTCCAGACGGTGCAGCGCCGGGTAAAGCGCACCCTCCTCCACGTGCAGGACGTCGTTCGAGCTTTCATGAATCCATTCCGCCACGCCATACCCGTGCTTCGCCCCACGCGCAAGCGCCTTCAGCACCAGCATATCCAGAGTCCCCTGAACCAGATCGCCCTGCTTCTCCATTCGCGCTCCCAAACTCCCCCTTTAATGCGCTCCCATAAACCCCCTTAGGGAAACACTTTATACCCCTAAACGGATAAGGGGTCCTTTTTGTTTCAACTTAAATCAAGATTTCTGGAAACGCTTTTCGATCTAGCGACACTACCCATCCAGGATAACCACTCCAGAACATTTGAGGGGGTCGCAGCTGGAGCGACGGAGAATCCGGAGGAGTGTCTATGAGCGCCCTTGCCCCACAAATCGGTGACGCTTTACCGCCAACGGCGGGTTCCGCCGCCCACGAAGGTCCCATAAACTGGGAAACGGCGTATCCGCCCGAGGCATGGAGGCAAATCCGCGCGGAGGGAATCTACTTAGCCTGCGTGCTGTCCTTTGCCGTGGTGGTGTCCGTGATCCTGCTTAGAATCAATCTCGACCATCACGAAGCCGTTCAACGGTTTCTCGTTTGCGCTCTGGGAGGGATCGCCGGCAGTTGGATCTACTCCATGAAATGGTATGTGCGTGCGATTACCCACCGCCTCTGGCGTCATGACTTGGTTGTTTGGCGAGTTACATCTCCTTTCATGGGCATATTCCTGTCGGTCTCCGCCTATGCGGTGTTGAAGGCCGGCCTTCTTGGAATTACCCTGGAACAAAACTCACAAGCCGATCCCAAGATGTATGCCTATGCGGTTGGGTTCCTGGTGGGATTGTGCTCCGATGTCGTTATGGGAAAACTCACCGAGGTGGCCGAGACGCTGTTTGGCCGCACCACCTCCAGACACCCGCAAAAGTCTCAAACCTAGTGCGGGTAATTCTTCTCTTCCACCGATCACGAGTCACCCGTCACGTCCTCTTGCTACACTGTTTCACGCATGGCTCGCCAACGCCTCGGCCAGCATTTTCTCGCGGACCTCGATTGGCGCGAACAGATTGCCCGCGCCATTCGGGTCTCCCCGCATTCCACCGTTCCGCTTCCCCGCGACGACCAACATTGTTGGATCGAAATAGGCGCGGGCAATGGCGAAATGACTCGTCATTTGCTTGCTGCGGGCGGTCCGGTTACCGCCATCGAGCTGGATCCGAAGCTCGCTTCCAGGCTGGAACATCTCGCGAAAGAGTTTCCCGAGCTCACCGTCGTCACCGGCGATATCCTCAAGAGCGATCTGCCCGCGGTCGCTTCCGGCCGCCGCATCCGCCTTTGCGGCAATCTTCCGTACTACATCACCTCGCCGATCCTGCATCACCTCTTCGCTTACGCGTGGCTCATCGACGAAATGCACTTCGTCATCCAGACTGAAGTCGCCCAACGCCTCGCCGCCGAGCCCGGCACGCGGGACTACGGCTACCTTTCCGTGGTCACGCAGTTTTACACGCGCCCGGAGCTGGTCTTCGAAATCCCCCGCGAGGCGTTCACTCCCCCGCCCGAAGTGACTTCAGCGCTCGTCACGCTGCGCCTCCCCGGTGAACGCGCCAAACTTGGGCTAAAGGATGAACCACGTTTCCTGAATTTCGTGAAATTGTGTTTCTCGCAGAAACGCAAAACGCTGGTGAACAACCTGAAGTCTTTGGCCAAGCCTGAAAAATCTCGCGCCGCGCTTGCCTCTCTAAGCCTTCGTCCCGACGCGCGCGCCGAGCAGCTTACTGTCGCGCAACTTGCCGCTCTTCATGCTCTGGTGGAAGGTTCGTAAGGTTCACAAAACAGTTTCGGATTCTTTCTTCAGCGCGGCCACCAGGCGATCGGGATAATCGCTCATGATTCCGTCGATGCCCGCTTCGATCAGCAGCCGCATGTGCGCGGCTTGGTTGATGGTCCAGCAGACAATCTGCAAATCTTTTTTTCGCGCCTGCTCCAGCAGCGCGGGTGTGACCAAATCTCCGCGCACCACGAGTTGCCTCGCGCCAATCTCGACGGCCTTGGCCACGGGATTTTCGATCTGCCCGTTGTACAGCAGTCCGGTCATTACCGTGGGCTCGATTCTGTGCACATTCAGCACCATCGACGCGTCAAAAGAAATGACCACCGCGCGCGGAATTTCTCCCGATTCGCGCAGCGCTGCAATCACCGCGTGCTCCCCGCCCCATGAGCCGCTGGGTTTCATCTCCAGGTAAAAAACCACGTCATTTTTTTTTGAAAACTGGAGGATTTCTTCGAGCGTGGGAATGCGTTCGCCGGCAAATTCGCTGCCGAACCACGAGCCGGCGTCGAGTTGGCGCAATTCCGCGAGCGTGAGGTATTGTACCGAGCCGCGTCCGTTGGTGGTACGGTTCACGGTCTCATCGTGGATGGCCACGAAATGGGCGTCGCGCGAAAGCTGTAAATCGGTTTCAATAAACGTGGCCCCAAACGCCACAGCTTTGCGGAACGCCGCCAGAGTGTTCTCCGGTGCGTGCCCCGAGGCTCCGCGATGTCCAATCACCAGCATGCCGATTTGCTCTTGGGTCCTTCTGTCTCGTGTTTTCTGCCTTCCAGTTTCCCTTACGATGGTAACATTCGTGCACTGGATTCTTCTGTGCGGCCCACTGCCCTGCACCTTGAATCTAACTATCGCGAACCCAGAAGACTTGATAAGGAGGGTAACCATGAGAAAGGAGCTCAGGGTCCTGTTCGTATCCTTTTTGCTTGTGGCAGATATCGCCGCGGCCAGTGGCAGCCCGACCGCTTCCTCTCCACAAAACAAAAACCAACGAAGTGAAGAGAAATACCGGGAGAAACTAGTCAAAGAAGTGCGTCACCAATTGGTGATGCTCCCGTGGTATTCGGTGTTCGACAATCTGGCGTTTCAAGTGGAGGGTGACAAGGTGATCTTGTCGGGCCAAGTGACGCGCCCGACACTCAAATCCGACGCTGAGGCCGCCGTGAAAAGCATTGAGGGCGTGGCCTCGGTAGTGAACAACATCGAAGTTCTTCCCGTGTCGCCGATGGATGACCAACTGCGGCGCGCGCTTTTTCGCGCGATCTATAGTGATCCCGGGTTGCAGCGATATGCGATTCAGGCGATACCATCGATCCATATCATCGTGAAAAACGGCAACGTCACGTTGGAAGGCGTCGGCGACAGCGAGACGGACAAGAATCTTGCGGGGTTGCGCGCGAACGAAGTTCCTAACGTTTTCTCGGTGAAAAACAATCTGGTTGTTGCCGGCAATTCGAAATAATTGTTCTTGCGGGATGATTCGAACGGCGTGGAGAGTCAGGTTGCCCCGGCAGCTCCGCTTCTTTGCATTTGGCGTGAAATGCGCCGCGCAGTTTCCTTCAGGGCTTCAGTGAGCCGCGGCATGCTGGCTTCGTCGACCTGTGTCAAGGTGCCGCTGGCGCCGAGCGCCGCCACCACATTTCCCGTTGCGTCGAAAACCGGTGCGCCCAGACATCGCGCGCCTAGACTGTTCTCTTCGTCATCCACTGCGTAGCCTTCATTCTTGGTGTGCTCTAAATCCGCGAACAGCCTGGTCATGGTAGTAATCGTTTTCGGCGTTCGTTTCTTCAGGCCCTGCTGTTTCACGAGCGCCTCCACTTCTTGCTTTGGCAACCACGCGAGGAGGCATTTGCCGACGCTGGTGGAATGCAAGAACATGCGGCGTCCCACCCAGGTGTTCACTTTGAAAAATCCCGGCGCTTCCACTTTTTCGATGTACACGGCTTCGCCCTGATCCAGCACGGCCAGGTGCACGGTCATGTGGATTTTTTCCACGAGCGCGCGCATGGACGGGAGGGCCACGTCAGCGATATCGAGGTTTGCCTGGGCGTCGCCGCCAAGACTGAGAATTTTCAGGCCGAGACGGTAGCGCCCGGTTTCCGCTTCGCGGCGCAAGTAACCGCGGCGCTCGAGCGTTCGAAGGATGTAGCTCGCGGAACTTTTGGGAATGCCCAGTTTGCGGCTGATTTCCGAGTTGGTGAGGCCGTCGCGGCGATGCGCGGCGGCTTCGAGAATGTTGAGGGCGCGCTCGACGGCAGTGGCGGGACTGGAATCCGAGACGGGCATGGAAACTCCTGACAAAGAATGCGGTAGTTCACAGTATAGAATATTTGTTCAGGATATTGAACAACATCTTGCACCCGGGCGTGTTCACCGAGTAGAAGCGGAGGAGGAGGTTGAACAGATGTTCAGCCTATTGAACACGGAGAGCGACAGAGGAAACAATCCGGCGAGGATGTGCAAAATTCTCAACTCTTTGTCCCCATTTTTGCACGAGGTTTTGCGGCAGTTCTCGCGGCCGTTCTATCTCATTGAAGGCGAAAGGCTTAAAAGCGGGCGTTTCGCCGGCGTTGGGCATGGAATTGCCCTGTTAGTGCGCCAACCGGTCCTGCTTCGAATTCGCAGTGGAAAGGACTGACGAGCATCATGGCAACCGCTACCACCAACCCGAATCCGGCGCTCCTGCCGCGGCCCTTTTCCAACCGGATCGTGCCGGTAAATACCGCTCCGCTAGATTCTGACCCGGAGCGCGACCTCCCCGAAGGTTTTCTGGATTTTCTGGCCCCGCTGCATGCGGCGCTAACGATGCGGCAAAGGGCGCTGGTGGCGCGGCGCGAAAACGCGCTGGCGGAGGCGCATGCGGGAAAGGTTCCTTCCTACCTGCCGCCATCGGTCGCGACCATGAGTTCCTGGCGCATCGAGCTGCCGGCGTGGTGCGCGGACCAGCGCAATCAAATGACCGGCCCGGCTGACGATGCAGACCTCGTAGTGAAGATGCTCAATTCCGGCGCGCCGGGCGTGATGCTCGACCTGGAAGACTCGACGGCGAACACCTGGGAGCACAACGCGCTGGGCATCAAGAATATTTTAGAAGCGCTTGCGGGGCGGCTCACTTATTTTGACCGCAAACGCAACAAGACCATGGGCATCAACCCCAGCGCGACGGTAATTTTCACGCGGCCGCGCGGGTTGCATCTGCATCAGGCGGGAATTCTGCCGGGCGAACTGCTGCCCGCATCGCTCTTTGACGTGGCGATGGTTGCGTATCAGGCGGACTTCAATGCGTTGAAGCATCCGCTGTGCATTTACATTCCGAAATCGGAATCGGCGGACGAAGCTTTGTGGTGGCGCGATCTGTTCCAGATGATTGCGCGGCTGAAGGGCCTACCGAAGGATGCCATCAAGTGCATGGCGCTGGTGGAATCGCATCCACTGGCGTTTCAGATGGAAGAGTTCGCGTGGAATTTGCGCGACCACATTGTGGGCCTGAACCTGGGACGCTGGGATTACATGGCCAGCCTGATTCACTTCAATCTTGAGAATCCGGAGTGGGTGCTGCCGGACCGCAACACGATTCCACACAACGTGGCGTTCTTCCAACATTTGCGCAACCTGATGCCGGAGATTTGCCACAAGCACGGGATGCTGGCGATTGGCGGGATGACGGCGCTGTATCCGAGCCGTGAAGACGCGGAACTGAACGCGCGGGCATTGAAAGTGCTAGCCGAGGATAAGAAAAACGAAGCCAATTCTCTGATGGACGGCGCCTGGACCGGGCATCCCGACCAGAACGAAATCGCGGTGAGCCAGTTCCCTGTTCCCAACCAGTTGCAGGCGCGGCCGGCGAACGCCAATCCACATCCCGATTTGCGGCCGCTTCCTACTGGAGTAGGCAAGCGCACGCTGGCAGGAACGCGCGCGGCGATTCGGACGGTGATTCGCTACCGCAACGGCGTGCTGAACGGGAAAGGCGCGAGCCTGCTCGACGGATACATGGAAGATTTGGCGACGGACCGCATTTATCGCCTGATGATTGCACAGCGCATGCGGCATTCGCGTCAGGTGGAAGTGCTCGACGATAGCGGCGTCACCGTGCCGCATACACCGGAATTGGTCAGCCAGCTTTTTGACGATGAATTGGAGCGGCTGCTACACGATGCGGCAAAGAATAGTCCGCAAAAGCAAATGGCGGAGACGCTTCGCGAGGCGCGACGAATGAGCGAAGAGATGATTCGGCGAGAGGAATTCGATCCGAGGTGAAGCAGGGTTTTAAGTCATAAGTTTTAAGTCATGTGGGCACCAAAGGGATTTTCGGGACTTTCAGTAGTTGGAGCTTGGTGAGGATCTGATTCAGTTCCGCAGAGTGTTGGGCAGTCTGAGGAGACTCAAAAGCAGGAGCATTAAAATGGCGGTAAACGGAAGCAACGGGACCAACGGCAAAGCCAAGGGGACCAATGACAATGGGGCGAACGGAAACGGGAAAACGCATCTGCCCATCAACCACTGGAGCAGCGATCCTCGCTGGAGCGGCATCACGCGGCCCTATTCGTATTCGGACGCGGTGCGGCTGCGCGGCTCGATTCAAATCGAGTACACCCTGGCGCGGCTGGGCGCGGAGCGGCTGTGGAACTTGATGCACTCGGAGCCATACGTTCCGGCGCTGGGCGCCATCACCGGGAATCAAGCGATTGAAATGGTGCAGGCCGGGCTGAAAGCAATTTATGGCAGCGGCTGGCAAGTGGCGGCGGACAACAATACGGCGGGCGACGTTTATCCCGACCAGAGCCTGTATCCCTGCGATTCCGCTCCGAATCTGGTGAAGCGGATTAATCGCGCGCTGATGCGCGCCGACCAGATCGAATCGGCGGAAGGCAAGAAATCCGGGACGTATTGGTTTGCACCGATTGTGGCCGACGCAGAAGCCGGTTTTGGCGGCTCGCTAAACGCGTACGAATTGATGAAAGCGATGATCGAAGCGGGCGCGGCCGCGGTGCACTTCGAGGACCAACTCTCTTCCGCGAAGAAGTGCGGGCACCTGGGCGGCAAAGTGGTGGTGCCCACGCGCGAATTCGTGGAGAAGCTGATCGCGGCGCGGCTGGCGGCGGACGTTTGCGGCGTCCCGACGATTTTGATTGCGCGCACGGATGCGAATTCGGCAGGGCTGCTGCTTTCCGATGCCGATCCGCGCGACCGGGAATTCATCTATGGCGAGCGCACGCCGGAAGGCTTCTACCAATTCCACGGCGGGATTGACGCGGCGATTGCGCGCGGCCTGGCTTACGCGCCGTACGCGGACATGATTTGGTGCGAGACGTCGACGCCGGATCTTGCGGAAGCAAGGAAATTCGCGGACGCGATTCACGCGAAGTTCCCGGGCAAATTGCTGGCGTACAACTGCTCGCCGTCGTTCAACTGGAAAAAGAAGCTGGACGACGTGACGATTGCGAATTTCCAGCAAGAGCTGGGCAAAATGGGCTACAAATTCCAGTTCGTGACGCTGGCGGGCTTCCATGCGCTGAACATGTCGATGTTCCACCTCGCGCGCGGCTATGCGCAGGCGGGCATGACGGCGTATTCGAAGCTGCAACAGGAAGAGTTCGCGTCACAAGAACTTGGCTATCGCGCCGTGACGCACCAGAAATTTGTCGGCACCGGCTACTTCGATGAGATCGCGCAGGTCGTCTCGGGCGGAAACTCGTCTACGACGGCGTTAGCAGGCTCAACGGAGGCGGAGCAGTTTCACGGCAACGTGCCGCCGCTTCCTGCAAATGGGCCCGCGCCCGAAGCGCACGCCTGACGGTTGCATTTCCTAAACAGAATGTTTGATGGGGCGGGATCCAACTCCCGCCCTTTTTTTGCTGGACACGTAAGTTGACCCGTTAACTCTGGCCGGATTTATGGGAAATCGCTAGAATCAAAACTGCTCGTTGAGAGTTTTCCAAAGGCGCTGAATTAGAGGATGAGCAAAAAAACCAAGCGGTACCTAAAGTTCGAGGACGCGGCACTACAGTCCTCGTTTCTTGAACAGTTGCGCCGCTCAGGGATTGCCTACGAATTGAACAGGAGTGGTGCGGTCGCGTTTGCAGAGGAGAACGCCAACACCATCATCAGCGCGGCTCACCGCGTGCGCGACGCGCAATTCCCTTGGTACTTTCTAAAATGGAAGACCGAGGGAGAAGCAGCGCGCTACCAGAATATTCTGAAACAGGCCAATATCCCTTTCTTCGTGGAACAACACGAGAGTGGAACGTGGCTTCTCGTCAGGCGAGCAGATCGGGCTTGCCATGAGCGTCTGTGGCCTGAGGCCCTCGAACCAACAAAGAAACGTCGAAGGACGTGAGGTCGGTCTTAAGCGCTTGGCAGCATTTGGCCGTCGGCGTACATGCGACCTCGACGTGAACTCACCGGGTCGGCTGGCCGCACGAAGCTGACGGTCTTGGCATTCTTCATGACCGCGTCGAACGCGGAGGTAAAGGCATCCATTTCCGCTTGCGTGCCGACGGTAATGCGCGAATAGGTGGGCCAGGCGGGCCAGATGCGCCCGATGAAGACGTTCTTAGTGGCCATGGCCTCGATCACTTCCTTGGCCGGGCGCTTGGTGTCCAGCATGAAAAAATTGGTTTGCGAAGGCACGAAGGAATACCCCTGGCGGCCGAGCCAGTCGAACGTCTTCTGGCGCACGGTGGTATTCACGAGCTTGCGGTCGGCGACGAGATGCTCGTGCTTGAGGCTGGCGGTGGCCGCCGCCACGGCGGTAATGGGCAAGGCGCTCCAGCCGCCACAGTGCTCGAGTTTGGCAAGCAGGTCGGGGCGCGCAACGGCGAATCCACAGCGCAACCCCGCCATGCCGTAAATCTTCGAGAAGGTGCGCAGCACGATGATGTCCTGGCCAGCCTTGACGAGGTCCAGGGCGGTATCAGCGCCGTCGGCGAAATGGATGTAGGCCTCGTCCACCAGCACCACGGAGTCTTTCGGTTTCTTGGCGAGCAATCGCTCGATGTCGGCGTGCGGCGTCAGCGTTCCCGTGGGATTGTTCGGCGTGCAAATATAGAAAAGGCCGGCGTCGGGTGCCGCCGTGAGCATGGCAGGAATGTCATGCGCGTAGGTTTTTGTGAGCGGAACTTTGACGACGCGTGCGCCAGAGATTTTCGCCGCTTCCATTCCGGCCTCGTAACCGGGATCGGCGGTGACATAGCTGCGGGAAGGCGACGTGAAGGAAAGAACGGAAAAATGGAGCGGCTCGCTGGAGCCAGGAAAGGCGCGGATATATTCACGCTTGAGGCCCAGTTGCTCCGCGAAGGTGTCGACGAGCTCGTCAGTAAGCCAGTACGAATAGCGGCCGCCCTGCGGGGCCTGCGAAACAACCGCGGCGCGCGCGGCGTCGCAAGGGCCCAGCGGATTCTCGTTGGCGTTGATGACGGTGGAACCCGGGGGAAACGCGCCCCGTTTGCGCTCGATAGCAGCAGCGGCGAGCAGAGGCTCGTTGACGATGCGGAAGGCCGAAGCGGCGGCAGCAGCGACGGTCCACTGCAAGAATGACCTGCGGGAATCGTTGCGAAGCGTCTTGTTCTGGCTCATGCGAACCCCCTTAGAGGCGCGGCAGGGTGCACGTACACCCAGTAATATAGCACTGAATCCCGTGTTTCAGGCAGATTCAGTTTGACGGCGCAAAACGGATAGAAGCGATTACTTTTTTTGCTTAACCTTAGATTTGCCGTTATTTGAGACGTGCGAGGTGCAGATGGCTGAAGCCGCCAGGAAAACATGGGAGCCGCGCTCTATCGAGGAACGCATCAACGCGCTGGATTGGAAAAGCGCGGGCGCTTCCCTTTCCCAGCACGGCTATGCGGTGACTGCGCCAGTCTTATCGCCGGAGGAGTGTGTATCGCTGACCACGATGTATGGAGAAGCGCGCCGATTCCGGAGCCATATCGTGATGGAGCGCTACCGGTTCGGGGTCGGAGATTACAAATACTTCGGCAACCCGCTGCCGGAAGCCGTCGCGTCGTTGCGGACAAGCGCATACCCGCACCTTGTAGAAGTGGCGGATCAGTGGGCGGAAGCTCTTGGCGAAAAAACTCGGCGCTTTCCGAAAGACCACGCAGCGTTTCTGAAAATCTGCCACAAAGCTGGACAGACCAAGCCCACGCCCTTGCTGCTGCACTACGAAGCGGGCGGATACAACTGCTTGCATCAGGACATCTACGGCGAAGTAGCCTTTCCCCTGCAGATGGTTTTCCTTTTGGGCCAGCAAGGCCGCGACTGGGAGGGTGGAGAATTCTTGCTGGTCGAACAACAGCCGCGTGCACAATCCAAAGGCGCAGTAGTTCGAGCCGACCAAGGCCAGGCGATTATTTTCACCACGCGATACCGCCCTGTGAAAGGCACACGCGGCTACTATCGCGTGAACCTGCGCCACGGAGTGAGCCGCGTGCATCGCGGAACGCGCTACACGCTGGGAATTATCTTCCACGACGCTAAATAAGGCAGTGCGTCGGCACGCGTTTTCGACGAACAAGCGGAACGAGGTCGTCTACTCACGAAATTGTTGCAAACGAATTCTATCCGTGCCCGCCGGCAAGCTCGCGAACGATGGAGCCGACGAAGTTCTTGGCATCCCCAAAGAGCATAAGCGTCTTGTCCATGTAGTAGAGCGGATTCTCAATGCCCGCGAAGCCTGCGCCCATGCTGCGCTTGATGACCATCACTGTGCGCGCCTTGTCCACGTCCAGAATAGGCATGCCGAAAATGGGGCTGGAGGGATCCGTGCGCGCGGCGGGATTGGTAACGTCGTTCGCCCCGATGACCAGGGCAACGTCAGTCTGCGGGAACTCTCCATTAATCTCGTCCATGTCGAGGAGCTTGTCGTAAGGGATGTCGGCTTCGGCAAGCAGCACGTTCATGTGCCCCGGCATGCGGCCGGCGACGGGATGGATACCGAATTTCACGTCAATGCCGCGCTTGGTGAGAGCATCGTAAAGTTCTCGGACTTTATGCTGCGCCTGGGCCACGGCCATGCCGTAACCGGGAACGATGACGACTTTGTTAGCGGCGGCAAGAATCGCAGCGGCTTCCTCCGGTGTGGCGCTGCGCACAGGGCGGGCTTCTTTCGAGCCGGCGGCCGTGGAAGTCTGCTCCTGCCCGAAGGCGCCGAAGAGCACGTTGGAAAACGAGCGGTTCATGGCTTTGGACATGTTCACGGAGAGAATGAAACCGGAAGCTCCGTCGAGAGCGCCCGCGATAATCAAAAGCTTGCTTTGCAAGACAAAACCCATGGCGGCAGCCGAGAGACCGGCGTAGGAATTCAAGAGCGAAATAACCGTGGGCATGTCCGCGCCACCGATGGGGATAATCATCATCACGCCAAAGACCAGCGGAATGCCGACGATCACCGGAAAGAGCTGCATTTTTTCGGGATGTGCAACCAGCACGCCGGCAACGACAACGGCCACGCCCAGCAGGCCGAGGTTGACGAAGTTCTGGCCTTTGTAAGTAATCGGCCGCTGCGGCAAAATTTCTTGCAACTTTCCGGCAGCCATCAAGCTGCCGGTAAACGTGAGCGAGCCGAGAATCACTTCCATCGACAGCACCGCCATCATGAAGGGCGGCACACCGGGAGCGCGAAGATAAAACTCAGCGGTGCCAACGAGCGTCACGCAAAGCGCGCCGAACGCGTGGCTGAGCGCCGTTCGCTGCGGCACGGCGGTCATGGCAACTTCGCCGAGAGGCACGCCGATGATGGAGCCGAGAACGAGCGCGATGAGGATCCATTTGTATTCGACGATGCCGTGATGAAGCAGCGTGCCAACAATCGCTAGTAGCATGCCGATTTCGCCCGCGAAGACGCCGCGGCGCGCGGTGGTGGGCGAGCTGAGCCACTTCAGCGAAAGAATGAAAAGCGCGGTGGCGATTAGGTAGGTGACTTCGATGATGGTTTCGGTTGCGGGCACGCTGATCATGGTTTCCTGGTCACGGTTTCCTGGGCCCGCTGGCCTTGAACATGCGCAGCATGCGGTCAGTGATGAGGAAGCCGCCAACGATGTTGCTGGTGGCGGCGACGATGGCGATGGTGCCAAGAATCTTGGCGAGCAGCGCGCCGTGTTCGTGATATTCGCCAGCCAGGATAATGGCCCCGACGACAGCGATGGCATCGAGAGCGTTGGTCAGCGACATCAACGGAGTGTGCAGCAGAGGCGAAACGCGCCGGATGATTTCAAATCCGATAAACGCGGCCAACATGAAGACATAGAGGCTGGTCAGTATGTCCAGCTTCATGATTTCGCAACCTCCTTGGATGCCGCCGGCAAGGCCGGAAGCGAAAAGAATTCCCGCACGCGCGCGTTGAAAACCTCCCCATCCTTGGTAAGCAAGGTCTCACGCACGATTTCGTCGTCAAGGTTCAGTTGCAGCTTGCCGTCTTTGACCACGTGCAGAAGAAATGCGGTCAGGTTGCGCGCGTACATCTGGCTCGCGTGGTAGGGCATGCCCGTCGCCAGGTTGAAATAACCGATGATGGTCACGCCATGTTCAATGGTGACTTCGCCCGGCTTCGTAAGTTCGCAGTTTCCGCCGCGTTCGCTGGCAAGGTCCACAATCACGGAGCCCGGCGCCATGCTCACCACCATTTCTTTGGTGACAAGTACGGGCGGCTTTTTCCCTGGAATGACGGCTGCGGTGATCACCACGTCGCTGTCGGCCACGGCCTTTCCGAGAAGTTCGCGCTGGCGTTTGTAGAAAGTCTCGTCTTGCGCGCGCGCATAGCCCCGCGCATCCTGCGCATCTTTCGCTTCGATGGGAAGCTCCACAAAGCGCCCGCCCAGACTCTGCACTTGCTCCTTGGCGGCAGGCCGTAAGTCATACGCAGACGCGACGGCGCCGAGACGGCGCGCGGTAGAAATGGCCTGGAGCCCGGCCACGCCTGCGCCAATGATGAACACGCGTGCGGGCGTGATCGTTCCAGCGGCGGTGGTGAGCATGGGGAAAATGCGCGGCAGCTTATCCGCGGCAAGGATGACCGCTTTGTAACCGCAGATGGTGCCCATCGAAGAAAGCACGTCCATGCTCTGCGCGCGCGTGGTGCGCGGCATCAGCTCCACGGAAAAAGAAGTCACCCCCTTGGAGGCAATTTCCTGAATCGTTTCGATCGAGCCGAGTGGACGCAAAAATCCGACAAGCACCTGGCCTCTGCGGTACAACGGGACGTCGGCTTGGCCGGTTTTGTCGTTGGAGCCGTAACACAGTACTTGCACGACGATATCGGCAGCGCGAAAAACTTCAGCGCGGTCCGGAACAATCTTTGCCCCTTTGGCGGTGTATTCCGCATCGGGATAGCCCCCGCTTGCGCCTGCTCCCGCTTCTACAACAACTTCCAAACCTGCTTTTGTGAGATTCGGCACCGTCAAGGGCACCAACGCCACCCGGCGCTCTCCAGGGAAGGTTTCGCGCGGAACGCCCACAATCATGAAGTTCCCTCCAAGACCAAACCTTCAACTGCTTAATGGGAATTGCACACTATCGACGAGACACACCCAAGCAAGCTCAATCTGAGGTCAGCCCCACCCGACCAATATCTAAAAGCATACACTCTTCGCGGGTCTTCCGGTAAGGGCCACGGATCGGGGCGCCGCGTAACTCGTTCTATTCATTGAAGAGTTCACAGCCTCGTGCGGCGCCAGACACAACCTCCTGCGTCTCATCACCAGTTGTAAAGGTTTGCGGGCCATTCCTCGGTGACTTGCGTGACTATTCTACGTGGCTGCTCTTGCATTCCCGCGATTTTGCGGCGTCGCGTTATACTTGCGCATGCTCTCGTTGCGTGGATTCTCCCGACGCCTAACCGCAATTCTTGTCGGCTTCTTGGTCTCCGTCTCGCTGCTCGCCCAAGACGGCGCTTTTCAAAAGAATTTGGCCACTTGGCGCACCGAGCACACCGCGGACTTGTTGAAGCCGGATGGCTGGCTCTCACTGATCGGGCTGGAGTGGCTGCAACCGGGGGACAATACCGTGGGCGCGGCGGCTGATAACAAAATCCGCCTACCGAAGGGCCCGGCCCATGTGGCCCTTCTCCATCTCGAGGGAGAAACTGTCACGCTGAATCCTCCTTCCGAAGGATTCCCGCAAAACTTTCTCGTAGCGGGCGCTCCAGCAAAGCCGCAACCCCTTCGCGCTGAACCGAACAAAGACAAAGTCGCGCCGCGCATGACCATCGCCACGTTCAACATGTACGTCATTCGCCGCGAGGCCCGCTTTGCCCTTCGCATCAAGGATTCTCAGTCCCCTGCCATTACCGGTTTTCACGGACTCAAGTGGTTTGAACCCGACATCGCTTTTCGCGTCGTCGCCCGATGGATTCCCTACACTCCCCATAAAACGATCACGCTTGCCACTCTTGTCGGCACAAATTACGACCAGCCGGTTCCAGGCGCAGCGGAATTCCAACTGGCGGGAGTGACATTCCGGCTGGAGCCCGTGCTTGAAGATCCAGCCCTGGCCAAACTCTTCTTTATCCTTCGCGACACCACCAGCACCACCACGACCTATGGCGCATGCCGTTTTCTGTACACCGGCTTTCCGACGAATGGCCTCGACAAGCCCGGCGAACTGGTGCTGGATTTCAACCGTTTGGAGAATCCCCCTTGCGCCTACACGCCATTCTCCACATGCCCACTCCCGCCTCCGGGGAATCGTCTGCCGATTCCGCTGCCTGTTGGCGAGAAGCGCTATCACGACACGAATTAGTTCTCAGTCGTCAGTTTGCAGTCTTCAGTTTCGGTCCCTAACTTTAACTCGCTCGGAGTTTTCTGTTTTTGATTACCAGAAACCTGCGCAGTTCGTTTTGAAAAACCCGTCCTGCTAGCGGAAAATAGCATGGTAGGCAAAAATGGACTCCACGAACCCCAAATTGGAGGGCTCCAACCACGATTCCCCGGCCCGCGAAAGGCTGATTGCCCTGCGGCTGGCCCTGCTTCGCGTACACAAGACGCTGCTCGAGATGGAACGCCGGGCCTACGAGCGCGAACATGGCCATGTGAACGCCGGCGAGCTGTTCCGCCTGGTAGTGGATCACACACAATTCGCGTGGCTCCACAATATCTCAGAGTTTGTAGTGCGCATCGATGAATCTCTCGTCGCCAAGGAGCCCATCACTCCGGAGTACACGAAAGTGGCGTTTTCCCTGGCGCGAAAAATGTTCGTTCCCACCGAGTCCGGGGACGCCTTCCAGAAAAAATACTTCGACGCGATTCAGAACGACCCGGCAGTCGTCATCGAGCACGCCGAGCTGGCCAGACTCTTCAACAACGAGCCAACTGACTCCCCAAGTGCATAGCGTTTTGGGGATTCCTGATAGAATTCAGGTTTCCGGCGAGGATTCCGTAAGCGAGGCGAGAAATTCATAAGCCCGCGGAGTGCGTGTGGAATTAAACCTGGACGATGTTGTAGTCACCCACAATGAACAGGCCCGCCGATTCGAAGCTGCCGTGGACGGGCTTCACTCGCTCCTCACGTATCGGCGCTTCCCGGACCGCATCGTGTTGCAGCACACCGAAGTTCCCACCGCGCTCGAAGGCAAAGGGCTGGCCGCGAAGCTCACGCGGACCGCGCTGGACTTTGCACGCGCCAATCATCTGCGTGTGGTTCCTTTGTGTCCGTATGTATCCAGTTTCCTCCGCGGGCATGGCGAGTATCAGGATTTGATTTCCGCCGAAGATCTTCAGAAGATTCTGTCCACCTGAAATGGACCTGTCCTCCCCCGCAATGTTGTCACGGATGACCGCGCTCAAGGAGCCTCGGACGAGAATCTCCATCCGCCGGATTCGGCGTTCCGAGCTTCCCGAAGACACCGTCGAACTCGCTCGATTCCTGATCGGCAAAGTGGTGGTCCACGATCTTCCGGCTGGACGCGTCGACGGGCGAATCGTCGAGACCGAAGCTTATCCTCCGGGCGATCCCGCCGGTCATCATTTTCGCGGCCCAACGCCGCGCATTCGTTCCATGTATCTGGCTCCGGGCCATGTCTATGTTTTTTTCAATTATGGCGCCCATTTCATGCTCAACGTAGTGAGCGAGCCTCCAGAAACCGCCGCCGCCATTTTGATTCGCGCGCTGGAGCCGCTCGAAGGCATCGAAATCATGCGGCGCCACCGCAAAACCACTCGACTACTGGACCTCACGCGCGGCCCCGGACGCCTCGCGCAAGCATTGCAAATCGATCGCCGCCACGACGGCCTCGATCTCTGTGCCCCTGGACCGTTGTGGCTGGGCGAAACAAACCATGTCGTGGGCCCCATCGGCAAAAGCGTGCGTATCGGCATCACGCGCGCGGCCGACAAGCTGCTTCGCTTTTTTGAACGCGATAATCCTTTCGTCAGCGGCCCCAAGCGGCTTCTTCATCCCGTGGCCAGACGCCGTAAGCCCCATGCGCGCTCTGCATCATCCTCGTGAATAGCTCTCCTCCTTGCGCACTTCTTAACTGATTGGAATCGGCCTCGCCATCGCAGCCCATTTCATGCCAGAATGAAACCGGCGAGCGCCTTGGCCCGGGCGCCTCCGAATTTCAGAGCCACGACGATCCAGCCCCGTCCAAGGCATTACCTCGCTCACTCGAAGTCCGACCGGCCGAATGCTGGTGTCTCCATTCACCGGTGGCACGAACTCTCGGCTTGAGGTGCAACATGAGTTTTTCCTGGAAACAATACGAAGGCCAGGTCATCAACAACACGTTTCCTTTGCAACAGTATCTGGGCGGCTCGAGCGAGTCCGCCGTCTTCCTCACGCAGCTCGCCGGCCCGCAATCTTCCAAAGCAGTGGTCAAGCTCGTTCCCGAAGGCCCATCGGTTGATATGCAACTCTCTCTTTGGCGCCGCGCTTCGAAGCTCACGCATCCCAACTTGCTCCAGTTATACCAGGGCGGCCGCTGCCACCTTGCGGACATGGACCTTCTTTATGTGGTCATGGAATACGCCGAAGAAGATCTTTCTCAGATTCTTCCGCAGCGCGCCCTGACACCTGCGGAAGCGCGCGACATGCTCGGACCGATGCTCGATGCTCTAAGCGACTTGCACGGTCAAGGGCTGGTTCATTCGCGTTTGAAGCCTTCGAACGTCCTGGCCACTAGCGATCAGGTCAAGCTTTCCACCGACAAGCTCTTCCCCGCCGGTGAAGTCCGCAAATCTTCCGCAAAGCGCAGCGCCTACGACGCGCCGGAATCCGCGAATCAAGCGCTCACCGCCGCCAGTGACGTCTGGTCGCTTGGCGTCATGCTGATCGAGGTGCTCACGCAACGATCACCCGACTCGCAGCTGGGCGGCCAATCTCTTCCTGTCGCGCCGGAATCTCTGCCGCAACCGTTTCGCGACATCGCCCGCCACGCGCTCGAGCGCGATCCCCAGCGTCGCTGGACGCTCGCCGACATCGAGGCCAGCCTGAATCCTCGCGCGGTCGCCGCCGCAGTTCATAGCGCGTCTCCCCTGTCCGTACCGTTGTCGCCGATTCCCGCGGTTCCCGCGGCAAAGTTGCAAGTTCCGAGGCCCGCGCCAATCGCTCCGCCCGTCGCGCCCATGGCAAAAGCTCCGAAGCCCGCGCCTCCCGCGCCGCGCGCAGTAGTGCCACCAGTTGTTCCGCCACCACTTGTGCCGTCCGCAAAAGTGCCGCCCACAATGGCGCCACCCATGATTCCTCCGCCCATCATTCCGCCCCTAGTTCCACCGGCGGCGAAACGCCCATCGCTCAGGCGCCCGAACTTGCGCGCGCCGAAACCGCCCATCGTCGTGCCCAGCTACGTCGTTCCGCTGGCCGTCGCCGTCGTGGTTGTCGGCTCCATCATCGCGTTGCCCAAGTTCCTCGGCAAGCACGTCGAGTCGTCCTCGTCTGCTTCCACAAGCGCCACCGCCCGCGCCATTGCGCCGGAATCCACCGAACAACCAGCGAGCCCGGCAGCCTCGCGCGGCGCGAAACCGAACTCCTCGTCCGCCAACCGGGATTCGTTGAAGACCTCCGCCGCGAAACCAGCCGCAAGAGAAGCTTCTCAGCCGCCCGCCGTCTCCACTTCTCCCGCGTCGCTGCGCACGGAGACAAAACCTTCCGCGGACGCGCCTGCAAAATCCGCAACGAGTTCCGGCACCAGTGCTGGCTCCAGCTCGGGTAAAGGCGAAGTGCTCGACCAAGTCTTGCCTGACGCCTCCGAAAAAGCGCTTGCGACGATATCGGGCAAAGTGCGCGTCAGCGTGCTCGCCCACGTCGACCCTGCCGGCAATGTTTCCTTGGCGGAACTCGAGAATCCCGGACCCAGCAAGTATTTCGCGGACCTCGCCTTGAAGGCCGTGCGCCACTGGGAATTCACTCCGCCCGAAGTGTCCGGCCGCAGCGTTCCCAGCGAATGGCAAGTCCGCTTCGAGTTCTCCCCCTCCGGAGTCAAAGCCTTCCCCAAACAAACCGCCCCGTAGCGTAGAATTTCCCTCGTAGGGGCAGGGGCACAGCACTACTGCTGTGCCCGGCTTGCCTGGGCGCTTCCATTTCGTACCGCCGGCATCCTGCTTGCCCTGAGCCTCGAAGGGTCGGCTCTCCCTTGTAGGGGCACGATATTGAAGATTCCGGGCAGCAGCCGGAACGTCGTGCCCTTATTTGTGGCACAGCACTGCTAGCCCCGTTTCCCCGCCCCTTCCCATCAATGCCCCAACCAACAAGCCTCAATCCCGTGCCCGAATCACGAGTTACCTCTCCGGTCCGCGGCCTCTGATCCCTGCGTCCTACTGTAAACTCTCGACTGTCGACACTTGTCCCCGTTCGGATTGTCCCCTTGCAAACCTGCGGCGCTCCATCTACGCTAATCGCTGGGGACGCCAAGAAATCTTTCATGCCCAATCTCTCACCCGAATTCCTCGCTCTGGGATTCATCGCCTATGTTGTTTTTCTTTTTTCCACCACCTGCCACGAGGCGGCTCACGCGCTTGTCGCGAAGATTGGCGGCGACGAGACGGCCTCCACGGGCGGGCAAGTGACGCTCAATCCCGTCCCGCACATCCAGCGCAACCCCTGGGGCATGGTGATTATTCCCATCCTGATGCTCGTCGTGAACCGCTCGATCATCGGCTGGGCCAGCGCGCCCTACGATCCGCATTGGGAGCGGCGACACCCCCACCGCGCTGCATGGATGGCCCTGGCAGGACCGGCCGCGAACTACACTTTGATGCTCATCGCCGTGATTCTCTTGCGCATGGGATGGCACCAGGGCTGGCTGCACCACGACTCGTTTGCCGAGAATCTGATTGGCACCATGTTCTCGCTCAACCTTTTGCTGGGCACGTTCAATTTGCTCCCGGTGACCCCGCTGGACGGCAGCACAGCGATCATGCTGTTCATGGGAGAGAGCCACGCACAGCGTTACCTGGATTGGCTGCGCGGCAACTCGTACGGCATCCTCGGGCTGGTCCTGGCCGTCTTTGTATTCCGGTATATCTATGATCCGATTGAGACCCTCGCGCGAGATTTCCTTCTGTGGAGCCATTTCTAAGGTTCGCAGCTGACAGTGGAGCCATCTCGGAGGTCCGATCGTGACCGCGGCGAACGGAACCTTAGAATCATTCCCGCACCACCCGGAACATTATGACGGCGCCCGCACCGCGCCACATGCTGTTTCAATCCCACACAGTTTCCCGGCCTGAAGCAGACCAAGCCTCCTCTCTTGTTTCCAACTCGCTGAAAACAAATGAATTGTGTTCCCGCCCGTTGGCAATCTTCCTGCACTCCTCTTTAGTGCCTGCGGAACTCAGCGTAGCCGGATTGGTCGCTTGATGTTCAGCGGAACGCCGGGTCAAGCATGGATTCAAAGATTTTAAGGATGGTGGATTAGAGATTGTAAGGAGATTTAGCTGAACCTGAGCGGCAATTCGCTGCCCACCGTTCGCGAAAAGGTTGCTACCAACTGTAGTTCCGCAAGCTGTCCACTGCCAGCCTGCCAGAATCCCCTGGGAGCGCCGCGTCACCTGTTCCACACCCGGACGGCGGCGCTCATTCCTCCCGATTGCTGAGGCGATAAATTCTGGCTCTTTTGGAACACTACGTCAGGATTCGAACGATTCCTGTGAATCTTTCCGATGTGATATTCTCTTGTTCCCCGTTTCGCCGACCAAAGCCAAGCAAAAGGAGAACGCCAAAAATGAGGAACAAATCCCTACTAGGGACGCTCGTCGCGCTGCTTCTGCTCAGCGGTGCAGTAGTGGCGTCCGCACAAGAAGTGACGCCGGCGGAAAAAGACCGCGCGCTGCAATACCTGGAATCGACAAAGAAAAATGTTGTGGAAGCGACCAAAGGCCTTTCCGAAGCGCAGTGGAACTTCAAGCCGGCTCCGGATCGCTGGTCGGTGGCGCAGGTGATGGAGCACATCGCGGCGGCGGAAGATTTCCTTCGCGACGTAACCAAGGACAAAGTCATGACGTCTCCGGCAGGAGAATCTGGCCGGGACGTAAAGAAGACGGACGAAGCGGTGCTGGCAATGGTTCCCGACCGTACACATAAAGCGCAAGCCCCGGAACCGCTGGTGCCCAGCAACCGTTTTGGCTCGCCCGATGGCTCGCTCAAACATTTCGTCGAGAGCCGATCGGCGACGGAAGATTTCCTGAAGAGCACGGCGGGATTGCGCGATCATGTGATGGACAGCCCGCTGGGAAAGCTCGATGGCTACGAGTTTGTCCTGTTCATCGCGGCGCATAGCGAGCGGCACACCAAACAAATCAACGAAGTAAAAGCGGACCCGAATTTTCCGAAGAAGTAGCTTGCCCCGACAGAATTCAATGCGCCGCGCAAGAGGCAATCGTTGCGCGGCGCATGCGCGTTTGGCGCCAAAGCTAGCACGCCGCGGACGGTGTCTCTTCCCATTAAAACCAGCGTACGGACGGAGTTCGGGGCAGTTACCGGGAAGACGAAGAGCCGGCGGCAAGTCTTGCCGCGAGCACCGGGTAGGAGTATCTTTTGCCCAGCTGTGTTGCTAATTTCTCGACGGAGGAATCTCGATGAAGAAAAATCAGATGGGGAAGATTTGCGCGGCTGTGCTCGGGACCGTGGCTGTTGCGATTGTGGCTTCCAGCCAGGAGAAAAAGGAAAGCATGGAAGCGCCCAAGATTACGCACTTCGGCGATTTGAAATGGACGCCGATCATCAAAGGATGTGATCTCGCGCCTGTTTCGGGGGATATGAATGCAGAAGGCGCGGCCTTCGTTCTGCGCCTGCGGTGCGCGGACGGCACCAAGATTCCCGCGCATTGGCATCCGACGGATGAAAACGTGACGGTTTTGAAAGGAACGTTTCTTTTCGGGATGGGAGACACCTTCGACGAGAGTAAATTGCTAACGATGAACGTCGGAAACTTTGTTTCGATGCCCAAGGAGATGCGGCACTTCGCGACGTGCAAGGGCGAGACCATCGTGCAGGTCCACGCCACGGGCCCGTTCAAAGTGAATTGGGTGAACCCATCGGAAGTGCAGCCGCCGGATGCTCCAGCAGCGGCAAAGCCGAAGTCCTGAGGAATTCAGTTCTCAGTTTTCAGTCAGCTGTTGATTTTCGGTCATTCGTTTAACAGTGGGATTCTGAAACAGGGAAATTCTCAAAGTTGTGTGCGTGTCGTTTTCTAGCTGCCCCCGCGGCGCTATGCTAGACTTTTCGTCGCGGACGCGCGAGATTCACGCGTCCGCCGGAGCGTGGAACTTCGGGCTCTGTGCAACGAGGTCCCGCGAACCCCGCCAGGCCCGGAAGGGAGCAACGGTACCGGGTATGCCTCGGGTGCCGCAGATCACCCGAAGTTCCTCTCGCCGAAAATAGTTCTCAGTGGTCAGTTTTCAGTAAAGAATTCTTGATTCTGAGAAAAAACTGGAGCGTTTCATCTTTCTCGTTTAATAGGGAAAGAAACAAAACCGAAAGGACTTGATGGTTCTTGGTTAGATCGCAAAACGCCGAGCCGTCGCATCCCGGGTTTACTGAGAACTGAAAACTGAGAACGAACGACTGAAAATGAGCTACCAGGTTATAGCCCGCAAGTGGCGCCCACAAACATTTCAGGATCTTGTCGGCCAGCAGCACGTCACGGAAACGCTGAAGAACGCCATCCAAAACAACCGTGTCGCGCACGCGTACATTTTTTCCGGCGCGCGCGGCGTGGGGAAAACCACCGCCGCACGAATCCTGGCGAAGGCGCTGAACTGCGTGAAAGGGCCAACGCCGGAGCCCTGTGGCGTGTGCGATTCGTGCAAGGAAATCGCGGCAGGGACGTCGCTCGACGTCATCGAAATCGACGCGGCATCGAACCGCGGCATCGACCAGATTCGCGAGCTGCGCGAGATGGTGCGTTATGCGCCGGCTGCCTCACGGACGAAGGTTGTGATTCTCGACGAGGCGCACATGCTGACGGGCGAAGCATCCAACGCGCTACTGAAAACTCTCGAAGAACCGCCGGACCGCGTGGTGTTCGTGATGGCCACGACGGAACCGGAGAACCTGGAAGACACGATTCGCTCGCGTTCGCAGCATTTTCATTTTCGCGCGCTGACGTTTGCGGAAATCACGAAACGGCTGGAAGAAATCGCGCAGAAAGAAGAATTAAAGATAGAGCCGGGCGCGATGGCGGTGATCGCGCGGATGGCGGAAGGCAGCTTGCGCGACGCGCTATCACTTTTGGAGCAGGCGCGGGCGTATTGCGGCGACACGATTCCCGATGACCAAGTGAGGGCACTTCTGGGCGTGGTGCCGGAAGACGCGCTGGAGGAACTCGTTGGAGCGATTGCGGCCGGTTCGGCCGACCGCGCACTGGGACTCGTGCATACGTTTCAAAAAGAAGGCCGCAATCTGCAACACTTCTGCCGCGAAGCGATCCGGCACGTGCGCAACCTCTTGATCGCGAGAGTGTGCGGCGCGGATTCGGAGTTGATTGCCGCAACACCGGATCAGCGGCCGGCGATCGCGAAAGCCGCGGCGCTGTTCAGCGAGGAAGACCTGACGCGGTTTTTTCAGATTTTGCTGCAGACGGATGACGATCTGAGGAGGAAGCCCGATCCGCGCGTGCATCTGGAAATGGGACTGCTTCGTTTGATCAACGCGTCACGGCTCGCGCCACTGGAAGAACTGCTTGCGGAACTGAACACTGGCGCACCAAGTGGCGCTGGCACGGGAACAGCGCACGCGGGTTCCGGCGCCTTGCCGCAAGCGCGTCAAACCACGCCGGCGACAACGCCAGCGACGACAGCTCCTGCGTTTGCAACTCCGTCAAAAGTCTCGCCCCAAAACTTCGCGCCACCAGCCGCAATGCCTGCGCGAGCGGAAGCCCGCCAGCCATTACCTTCTAGGTCGCCACAGGCTGCAACCTCAGCTCCGGCAGAAGCCCAAGCGCCAAACGGCAACAAGGAGACGATTCGCGTCAGCGGCATTTCTCAGGAACAAGTGGCTGAAATCAAGAGCGCGATCCAGTCGCAGCAAAGATTTCTGGGCGAATTGGTGGAACACAGCAGCGGCTGGGAGCTGGAAGGCGCGGAACTGCGAATTTATTTTTCGCCGAGCAACAAAACCTTCGCCGAATTAATGGAAGGAAGAGACACGCTGGAAAAGATCCGTGCCGTTTCGAGCAACGTGCTGGGCCGCCCCCTACGAGTCTGTGCTAGACTTGATTCAGTCGCCGCTGCGGCGGCCGCGTCCGGCACTCAGGAATTGCGAGCGCAGTTCGAACGCGATCCGCTGGTACGGTCGATGCTGGAGCGATTCGGTGGTAAAATCACCGAAGTACGATCGCGGCAAGAAGAAAAGTGAAGTGCAGCAAGGGGACTCGGGATGGAAGTCGGCGCCCTGCAACAAATGCTATCGAGATTCCGGCAACTGCAGGAAGACCTGCAGCGACAGGTGAACTCCGTCACCGTGGAAGCCTCAGCCGGCGGGGGAATGGTCACGGTAAAAATGAACGGCCAGAAGCAGGTGGTAGACGTGCGCATCGAGCCGGAGATTTTCGCAGGCAAGGATCAGGAGATGCTGCAGGATTTGGTGCGCGCCGCAGTCAACGAAGCGTCGCGCCGCGTGGATGAAGAACTCGCTAACCAGATGAAAAACCTCGCCGGCGGCATTCCGGGAATGGCCGGGCTGAAAATTCCGGGCCTGTTCTAGATCGCCAGTCTTCAGTTGTCAGTCTTCAGTTCTCAGTCGTAAGAAGAGAGCGAAAATCCAAAGGGTGGGCGGTTTCTGCTGAAAAGCTGTTTCCTGCGTAGCCTATTTCACGAACTCCCCGTTGTGGACCTCGTATTCGACGCGAAACGGTTTTCGTTCCGTACGCGACTCCCAATGTTCCTGCGCGATGATGCGATGGGCTTGCGCCAGGCGTTCGGAAGGCAGCGGGTGCGAACGGAAATATCCGGTCAGGCTCTGAATCGCGAGCTGGGAAAGTTCTTCGTCAGGACTCTGCGCGTGGATGACATACTCATCGCAAAGTTTTGCGAAGCGCTCGAAGAGATCCACTGAGCCGTAGGGAGAATAGCCTGACTGCACGGCGAGATACATTCCTTCGCGGTCGGCCTCGAACTCTTCGTCCTTATGGTAACCAGCTCCCCAGAAATCCAGAGGAATCTGCACCAGCGCTCCAACGACGCCGAGATCGAGCTTCTTGAGTTGCGCTTCGACTTGCACGCGCTCGACGCAGTGATGGTGGTCGATGTGCTCGATTTCGTGGGCCAAAACGCTGGCGAGCTCGTCCTCGGTGGTCATGAGGTCGAGCATGCCTTCGCCGATATACACCGGACCGCCCGGAAGCGAAAAGGCATTGAGCATGTTGTGGTCGGGCAGGACGGTAAAGGAATACGGCAGGCGGCGGTGCGCGTGGAGGCTGATCGTTCCGCCGACGCGGCGGACGTACTTCTCGAGACCTTGCTCTTCGGGGGTGAGCGGGTGCGTCTGCGTGGCATAACGCGAGGCAAGCTCGCGGCCAATGGCGATTTCCTGCTCATCGGAGAGCCGCGTGAAATGCATGGGCAGACGGGAGAGGTCACGTTGCGCGTCGGCAGCCATGTTCAGGATGGCGTTCGGCGAAACCGCGGTGGATTTCAGACGCCGCTGGCTCCAATAGAGGCCCGCGAGAGCGAAGCTCAGGATGAGAAAGAAAATGACAAAGACAACGGAGCGCTTCATAAGTATTGCCGAATGGTGTCGCGGTACCGCGTGTAGAGGAACGAGACGACCATCAGCGCAACACCGACCACGATGAGGGTGATATAGCGATCGCGCGGCTGCAGTCCCCACGCATCGAGAGCCATGACTTTACCCACGCAAAGCAGAAGCAGGCCGAGGCCAGTGAGGCGGAAGCTGCGCTCGTTCACGGCCAGGGCCAAAAGAAAAACGAGCACGCCCTCAATGCCCCACGATACGGTGACCATGCCGGTTTTCATTTTCAGTGCCAGCATGCAGGTAAGCAAAGCAACGGGGGCGAAGAACACCAATTGTTCGGGACGGCGGAAAGCTGCTTGCGTCCATTGGGCAAGGCGGCCGCTGTTCGGCGCGGGCTGGAAGCGGCCGCGCAGCCGGAAGGCAAAGATGAGGCTCGCCAGCAAAATACCGGCGGCGGAACTTACGACGAGATAGTTGCCTTTCCAATCGCTTTCTCCGAAATAGCTTCCGCCGAATAAGTTATGGACCATGCCGCGCCCGAATACCATGAGCGTGAGGAGCATGCCTTGCTGCAGGAAGAGTGGCTGATCGAAGGCGAGAGAGGCGCCGAACAATACGAAGACCATTGCCGCCCAAGAGGTGACCACCCACTCGATGGGAAACTGGAAATAAAAGAGCGCCACGATGGTGGCGGTGCCCAAGTAGGCCACAAGAACGTCCAAGTGCAGGCGGCGGTCTTGGGCAACGTTTTCTTCCTTTCGCGGCAACTGCGCGTACACGAAATACAAGATGAGAGCCAGCGGAAGAATCGTATACATGCGCGGGCCCCAGAACTCGCCCGGCTCGCCTGCCGTAAGATTGGCGAAGAAGATGCGCGCGAATGCCGCGATGAGAGCGACGTACGCCTGATAGCGGAACTGGGTGATCTTGCGGAGAATGCCGTATTCAAATAGGACAAGGCCGAAGATGCCCCAGCCCACCGCGATGCTGAGCGGCTGCAATTCGTACCAAAGCAGCAGCGACACAATCACGGAAGCCGCCCAGGAATAAACGTGGTGCACGTCGTGCCGGCGCAGCTCCTCGGGCATGCGAATCAGCCGCGAAAGCGCGTAGAAAATTACGGCGACGATGGCGAGCGACAGCAGGCGCACGCTGAATCCACGCCACGTCGCAGTGACGTACAGATTGACGCTGAGGGCGCGCAACAAGGTGATTGCCGCCAGGGCGTGGGATTGCCAGGGCAATTCCTCGAATTCCAAGCGCTGATCGACAATCGCCAGAACCAGCGAAAAGGCCGCCCAAATCGGCGCGAGCCAGCCGTTGGGGTATTCATACCAGGCCAGAAGCGAGAGAAGCCCGGTAGCGGCAAAGGAATGGAAGAGAGCCACGACACGCTTGAAATGCTCTGACGGCGCGGCCTGACGCGAGAGAAAATAGAGGCCCGCGGCCACCCAGGAGATCGTGAAAACGCGCAGCGAGATGGGGCCCCAGAAGTTTTGCTGGAGATCGTAATTGTAGAAGTACGCGCGGAGCAGCGCGCAGACGCCGACGACATTCGCCTGCCAAGCGAGTTGCGAATAGCGAACCCAGCGACGGGAAAGCGTCAGTGCGACCGCGAAAATAATCCAGCCGACAGCAATCCACGGGGCGTGGAGGGCTTCCTCGAGAATCCAGACCATGACTCCCGTGGCGGCCCAGGTGTAGGCAACTTGGGCGGCGCTGAGGTGGCGAGGGTTGACGAGGCCGACGCGCTTTGCGAGCCAGTAGAGTCCGGCGACAACCGGCAGCGCGCCAAGCGCATGCCAGGGAATGGCGCGCCAGGTATGCACGTTGTAGGGATCGGCAGTGAAGGCGGTGTAGATGGCCAAGCCACCAAGAATGTGCGAATGCCAGCCGATGGCGCGATGCGCGAGAGCACGCGCAGCTTCGGACAGAATCACAGCGAAGGCGATGAAAGCGAGGGGTTGCCAAAGTTCGGGAACTTCGTACCAGATGAGCAGAGCAAACAGAGCCGTGCCTGCCGCGGCGAAGAAACCGCGCAGCGTGCGCTGCTCGGCATTGTCGCGATGCAGCGAGAGCCTGGCGGTGAGGTAAAAGATCGCGCCGAGAATGGGCAGAGTCAGCAAGCGTATGAGCACGTGGGCATGGTCTGGCGCTTGAAGATGCAAATTGACCGCGGCTGCCCGGAAGAAGGTGATGATGCCAAGCAGAGCGTATTGCACTTGCAAATGGCGCGATTCAAGAGAACGCGCGATAGCGGCCAGAGCCAACATGAGCGCAGCGAACCCAACTGCGGTCCAGTCCTGCGTGAGCAGAGCCCAAACCGCGACGCCTGCCGAGATGGCGCCGAGATAGGAATGGACGGTCAAAAGCGGGCGATCGGGCGAGAGCTCAAAAAATTCTTTCCAGCGCGAGCCAATGGCCAGGTCGTTTGTGCAGAACGCCACCGCGCAGAGAGCGAAAAGAATCCCTGCTGCAAGTTCCAGGTTTTCACCGCGCATACGCAGGTTCACAAGATCGCGGAGGTCGAAGGCGAGAAGCCGGAGGCCGACGAGAAGTCCCGTGAGAAGGCCCAGACGGCGAAAAACGACTTCTTTCACCATCGCGCCGGCAATCAGGAAAACTTCGGTCCCGACGAGCCAGAGAATGGCCACGTGGTTGTCCGTGAAGTGCGAGGGAACGGCGGCGAGCATGAGCGCTGCGCCGGCCACTGTGAGGACGATAAAGGCTTCGCGGCGGCGCTTTGTCGCGGGAAGCTGGGCGCAAATGAATTCGACGGCTCCCACGGCAAACAGCGCGATGTAAGCAAGGGTCGGGTCAACGGACTGAAATTTCAGGCAACCGAGCAGCAACATCATATTCAGAACGGCGGCAGCGGTTGAAACATGCTCCTCGAAATCTGTCTTGGTTGAACGCTTGATGTAGGAAAAGCGGAAGATGAGCCAGTAGAAGAAGAGGATGGCTAGGCTAGGGTGATACTCGGGAAAGGCGTGTCCTTGCGCTCCGTTGACGCCGAGGAGACGGTACAGCCAGTAGAGGTGCGTGAGATATGTCGACAGAATGCCGAAAACTTCCAGCTCGAACCAGCCCATTTTCCGGACGATGGACACCAGGCCGATCGCCAGGAAGACGCCGGCGCTCAGGCTATACACGCTGTTCTCGCTCAGACTTACCGTGAAATAGCCGAGCAGAAACGCCAGACCGGTGACGAATTGCGAGCGGTAACGCAGCGTGTGCAGCGCCATCGTCACGGCAACGAACAACATGAGAGCGCAATCGACGGTGAGCCAAGCGAGATCCGGCGCGAAGACACGCATCGCGCTGACGTGGTAAATGCCGTAGGTGCTGAAAAAGAGCAGCGCCCAGCCGCCGCCGATCCCGGTGCGGCCAAGCAGGCGATAACGCTCGCGCTTTTCCAGCGCAATGCCGCCCACAAGAAGCAGGATCGCCGTGAAATAAGAAATGCCGGCTTTGCCGAGGGGGCCGAGAGCTCCAAGCTCATAAATACCAAAGAGCGAGACACCGACAACCAAGATAATGATGCCTAATTTGTTGAGCCAGTTTGTTCCGAGAGTCTCCTCGATCGAGGAAACGGTTTTCAGGCGCTGCTGAAGCGTGGGCTTCGGCGCAGGAACCTTGAACGCGGAGATTGGGGGTGGGGAGCTAATCCGCGCAGAGGCGGGGGGAACTTCTGCCGGAGGCCGCGATGGGGGTGGGGCAACGGGCGGCGGAGGAGGCTGAATTTGTGGCGCAGGCGGCTTAGTTGCCGGAGGTGGGACAAAGGGTCCCTCCAGCGGAGGAAATTTTGGAGGAGTGACGGGCGTGGTCGGTTTCACTTCGGCGTGAGGT